>JAAYBJ010000327.1 GCA_012730105.1 Candidatus Hydrogenedentota bacterium | reverse complement strand
GGTCGGACGCCAGGCATTGATACTCCAGCCGTTCTCCGGCCAAAAGTTCAAGACTGCCGATCGGTTCCAGCACCGGGGCGTGATTGACGCCCTTCACCGTAATGGTCAGCGCCTCCTGGGCCATCAGCGGCGAGTCACCGTTGTCCCATACCTGCACGACAATGGGGTGATCCCCCTCGTCGCCCTCGATCGGTTCGTATACCAACAGGCCCGTGCTCGGGTCGATGGTCATGCGGGTTGGCGCGTTCAACACGCTCCACGTCAGCACGTCCCCCACGTCCGGGTCCGTTGCGGAACATTGAATTTCAAGCCGGTCGCCCGCGACCACCTGGCGACTGCCGATGGGCTGCAGCACCGGCGGTCGATTGCCCCCGGCGTAGGTAAGCAATACATCCTGCACCGTGAACCGCCCGCTCTGCACCGTAACGTTTCCTATGAAGGCGGTATCGTACCCGGCCGCGGTCACTTCCAGGGCATACACGCCCTGGGGAAGGCTGCCCAAGAAATAATCGCCCGTAACCGTGGTGCTGGCCGTCGCGCCGGTGGGTAACACCTGCAAGGCGGCACCCGCGATGGCCGCCTGTGTCGCACCTTCCCGGACACTGCCCAGTACCACGCCGGGCACCTCGGGATTGGCGTTGTCCGTCGTGAAGGAGCGCACTTCGTTCAGGACGGGCCGGGCTCCGAAGGAGTCCACGGGCACCACACGCCAATAATATTGTGTCAAGTCCTGCAGCGCCCGGTCTTCCTCCACATAATACATGGCCGCCATGGTCGTGAAGACCAGGGTGGATGCTTCGTTAAAGCCCGGATCCTGGCTGATCTGCAGATGATAGGTGACCGTATCCCCGTCCGGGTCCACTGCGGCATTCCAGGCGAAAAGCGGACGCGTATGGACGACCGCGCCGTCGGGTAGGTAGAGGAGCGTTACCGGGTTCGGGGACGTGTTGCCCGGCTGGCTCACATAGATGTTCGTGATGAGATACGCGCACACCTGGCCCGTGTCGCCGTCGCGCAGGAAATAATAAAGTTTGTAGGTGCCCGACTCGGTGAACCCGTCAAAATCCGGATGTCCTTCCAGCGTTGCCTGCGTCCACGCATAAGCCCAAGCGCCGCCGCCCAGGTCGCGCAGTTCCGTCGGCGCAATCGGCCCTACCATCGCCGCCACGCGCTGGAAGGCCTCGTAGCCCGGCGCGGCCGTTTCGCCGCTATCGTAGCCAGGCGTCTTGATTTCCAACCACGCCGTGTCACCCGGTTCCGGAACGCGGCCTGTCGTCTGCGCCAGCACTTCCCCGATGCTTTCCCCGACGCCAATGAATTTCGGCGGCGAGGCGTTGAACCAGGATATGCCCGTGCCCGCGTTTACGCCAAGACCAAGGTCCATACCCGCCGTAACGGCGCCATCCCAGCCCGGCACCGCGGACAGCAGGCCAGTCGTGCCCGACCCGTCCCCGTTGTCGTCCAGCTGCGGATGCTGCGGAATATCGCCGGCTCCGCCGTTGCTGCGGTTGTTCACATAGTCGCCCGTCTTCACGTAGGCCAGTTCAAAGCCCTGTTTCAGGCTTCGTCCTGCTCCGAGATTGCGGAATAGCTCCATCAGGAAAAACTCGCCGTCCCGGACGCCCGTGTCCTGGTTCAGCACACCGCGATAGGATATTTCGTCAGCGGACGTGCTGGTGATGATGACCCGGCCCGGACCGGAGAGCACCGGGAGAAACGAGCCGGAATAACAGGCGCCGTAAATCACCACGATTTCCTGTTCGGCGGCGGAAGATTTCTCTGCAAGCAGGGACAGACCCGTCTCGTCCGCTGGGGCGGACTCGCTTGCGTCAGTCCCTGTTGCCTTGGTATCCAGGCTGGTCTCCAGCACGTGCAGCCACTGGTCAAGATCCGCCGCCGCCACTGCCTCCTGTGCGGGCGAGCCCCCTACGTCCATGTGGAAGAGACCCGGGCTGCCGTGGTCCGCAAGGATTACATAGAGCGGCGCCGGCGAAGCCAGCATCTTGTCCCGAGCCCAAGTCTCAATGGCAACCTGCAGATTCGCGGCCGTCGCCGCGCCGTCCACCGGGAATCCCCGGTCGACCTCGCCCGGAAGGAATTCGCGCAGATAGTAAATATCTTCATCTGCCAGGCCCCGCTCGCGCAGGACGGAATAGACATAGTCGGCCGTCTGCGCGTGTTCGGCATGGCCCTCGGCGTTTTCGTCCAAGCGACCCAACACGAGGATGGCATAGCCCGCCCCTTCCTTGATCGTCAGGCGCGCGTCGGTGAGGTCGTAGTCCGCCGTGGCCACAGGCCGGAAACTATCATCCCCCAGGAAATCCGCTTTGAAGCGCCAAACACTCGCCTGGTCAAACAAAATGCCCGCAGTATCAAAATCCGCTTTGGTAAACGAAACATGCCCCGCGCCTGAAGTCACTTTTATCAGCGGCGCGTAAGGCGTCTGGCCGTCCGGGGTCTGCACCGATAAGCGCATCGGGACACCGTCATACAGCGCGAGCAAATCCGGGTCGCTCGGAAATCCGGGTACGTAGAAAGCTGCGTCCACAGTAAAGGTTTCCGTGCCCTGGAGCAGCAGCAGCGCCGAGGAATGGGAAACGGCCAGTGTCAGCACCGGCTGCGCCTTCATTACGGAAAAGAACGCTCCGTCGCTCTCCGCGCCCCGATAGGCCGCATCTCCCGACCAGGCCGCGCGCACCTCCCAGAAGTTGCGGCCCTCAGTCGCCTCGCGGGGATGGAAGGTGCGGGTATATTCCCCGGAAGCATTACACACCGTGCCCTCCGGGTAAAGGGTGTCCGAAATGCCCCCCGGAGATACGCTGGTAAAACCCACCGGCGCGATGCCGGACAGCCCGGTGATCTGACCGGTCAGCGTTACGGTCGACCCGAGGGTCACCGACTGGGGCGATACCGCGGCCGTGATGGACGACTCGTATAGAATGCGCGTCGCCAGGGTAGCGGGAGGCGCACTGAAGGCATACCCGTCGTAGGCGCGCACCACACAACGCCAGTAGTCGCCCGGCGTGGTCAACAGGGAAGACAAGCTGTCCCGGTTGCCGTTGATCAAATCGACCTGTTGGGAAACGGAACGCTGAACGGCGCCATAGTCAAAGCCGTCCGTGGAACGGTACCAGTCGAAATAGTACAAGAACGGATCAGCATCCGGATCGGAGGCATGGCTGGAGACCTCGCAGATGAGTTCATCCGTATCGTCCGGCTGTGCCGGCGTCAGTGTAATAGCTGGCGCCGTGGGCGGATCATTCAGATTCGTGATCTGCACGCGGAAGGTGTCCGTGGCGATATGGCCAGCGCCGTCATCGACGGTCACCGTCACATCGGCCCAGCCGAACCAGTCCGTTTCCGGGAGAATATGAAGCCACTTGTCCCCGTCAATCGAAACGCCCATGCCCGTCGGCGGCAAGGGCGCGGCCACCGCGTAGGAATGTGCCTCCGCCCCGTCGCACGGGAGCGCATACTCGGGCAGGTACACGTACCGATAAAATTGGCTGCCCTCGTAAAAGGCAACATCCGGAATGCCCGACAGGCTCAGGTCCGCCAGGATGCCCACGGAAATGGTGTGGGTGCTCACATTGGCTGAGGTGTCGCGCGCCACCACCTGCAGCAGATATTCCGGCGAAGTCAGGGACGTGGTGTGCCACTGGGCCAGCAGCCCTTCACGGACGGGCGTGGTCACCGGCACAGGCGTGATCAGGGTCCAGTCCGGATCGCCCACATTCTTGTACTGCACCTGGTAGTCCTGAAAATCGGCATCGTCCCATACCGTTCCCATAATATCCACGACGGTTCCGGTGAAAAAACTCGAACCCGAAACCGGCGCCAAAATATAGGCGGCGGGCTTGTCGCTTGCCACGGTGACCGTTATGGAGGCGGTCGCGGAACTGTTGCCCTGGTAATCCAGGGCGCGCGCCTCCAGGACACACGTCCCCGCCGCTGTCGGTGTCCAGGCATGGGTCCAGGCAGCCGTTCCCGTCACCGGCAACCAGGAACCCCCGTTACTCCGAAGTTCCACCCGCTCCACCCCGGAGTCCCCGGAATCCACGGCCGTGCCGTGAAGCGTATACGTTTCCGGCGCCGCGCCGTTCAGATAGAGTTGGGCGTTGTCCGGCAAATAGGTAATGCTTACAGTGGGCGGGGCGTTGTCCACAACCAGGTAATTGGATGTGGACGCCAGGCCTATGTTACCCACCCCGTCGCGCAGACGTACCCGCAGCGCCACCCTGGACGCGCCCGAACCCGCAGGCAGGACGCAGGTCCCGCGCAGCGAACCATTGGCATGCAGGGTCAATTCCGAAGTCACCGTCTTAATAACCGCGCCGTTCTCATTGACCAGTTCCGCGAGGTGCAGATAACAGGCGGCATCACCCTGGCCGATCACATTGATGGCGCCGTTGTCCGATGTAAGGCCCGGCTGCGGCACGCCCTCAATGCCCAGGACCGCGGGCGCGGTGGGCGGCGTCGTATCCTGGTCAACATAGACGGCCACCCAGGTTTTCGATTCGATACCGGCGCCGTCATTCGCGCGAAGGCGCAGCACGTACCAGCCCACGGGCAGGGCCACCACGTTCCATGTGCCCAGCAGACTATCCGTCACCTCTCCCGGCGCCACTGAAACCGGCGTCCAGGCGCCCGCGGCCTCAGGGTCCTCGCCGGCACGATATTCGAGCGTGTATCCGCCAAAACCCGCCAGGCCCGCCGAAGCGGTGCCGATAACGGAAACCTGGCCGTTGACATGCTGTTGGTGCAGGGGCGAAATGATATACGCCACCGGGTTTGCCGGTTGATACTGTAGTACCCTGGCTTCGGTATCCATGTTGCCGCCAAAGCCGTTCAAGCCGCGGATGACCACATCGTATGCGCCAGGCGCACCGGGCGACCAGGCATCAGCCCAAGTCAACGAGGACGTCGGCACGCCGATACCGGTGAAGGTGTTCCCGTTGTCGTCACTGCGGAACAAGGGCGTGACCTCGGGGGAAGCCGTCCGGCCTGAAAACGGAATGGGCAGGGTTCGGAACGAGGCACCGGGGCTGGGAAACTCCAGCGACACCCAGAGCGACGCGTCCGTGACCTCCGGGTCACAACCCTGCGCCGCCTCGAACCAACAAGGCAGACCGTCACCGTCTTCATCCAATACGCCGGAACCGGCACAGAGATAAACGCTGCGCCCGGCAGCGTCGCCGACCGGTTGTCCGTCACCGCCCTGCGTCTGGTTTCCGTAAAAGGATGCAAAGGACGAAGCGCAGTCATAGCCGGCTCCACAAAGGTACAGGCCGCCACCGGTCGCTTCGCCGCCTGCGGCCTTGACAGAAGCATTGTTTGCGCCGCCGGTGCCGCCTGTTACACTGTTGAAGTCAATTTCGCAACTAGTGAATGAAAGGGCCATGCCCTCATCATAGAGACCGCCGCCTCGGCCGGCGCCACCCACGCCGCCCGCGACAATGCCGCTGCCACCCTGTCCGCCGCGAACCGTATTCAACTCCAAGGCCGTATCCTGCATCCACAGTTCGGATGTGGTGTTATAAATGCCGCCTCCTTCCGCCGCACCACCCGCGCCGCCCGCGCCGTTCACGATCGTGCAACTACCGCCTAATCCGCCCAGAGAATCATTATTTGTAAAGTTACACTGAATCAGCCACGCCGAAGAAGTATTCAAAGAAAGCCCGCCTCCAACGGCCCCTCCCCCCATACCGGCGTTATCGTCCGTACGGTTGCCGCCCTTCCCGCCGTTCGCAGTATTACCATTAAAACCGACATCCCATGCCGCCAAGGCGGCATTGGAAACGGACACGGCCCCACCGGACGCCGCACCACCAACCCCGGCAAGGCCCGAAAAGGTCGAATTATAGCCGATCCCTCCTGTAACGTTATTATCGATAAAAGCGGTTTCTAAAATATGAATCCTGCCACCCGCTACCGCCAGTGCCCCGCCCTCGCCCGCCTTTCCAGTCCGGGAACCACTGCTGCCGTTACTACCCAGTACGGTGTTTTCCGTAAACAGACATCGGCGGACGCCCATGGAGAGAACAGACGATACATACATGCCCCCCCCCTTCGGCGGGATTTCCGGTAACATAACCGTTTTGCAATGTGAACCCGTCAAGCATCGAGGATGAATCGGCATTCACAATGATGCAGCGCCGGATATTTTCACCGTTGATGATAACTGGATTAGACACCGGGTCGCGTTCTTGACGGGTATTTTCCACGCCGGAAAAACCGCCGAAAAGGGCAACGTTATTCCGCATCCAGACCACGCAGTAATCGTCCCCCAGGTTGCTGTCCACCGTCCCGGCATTGATGCTGTCTGTATAACTGCCCCGGGCCACCCAGACTTCCCCACCGCCGGCCCCAAAAGCGGCGTCAACCCCCTCCTGAATGGTATTAAATGCGGTAGCCCAACTCAGGCCATCCTCCGTTCCGGAGGTGTTGGCGCTAGCCACACGAAAAACTGTCGTCGCAAGCACCGTAACGAGTCCCGTCTGAATTACCGTATCCGTCCCTTCAGTGGTGGTGACCGTAAGGGAAACCGTGTAGGTCCCGGGCGTCTCATAGTGGTGGACCGGGTCGGGAAGCGCCGCGAAGGGATCTTCTTCCGAACCATCGCCAAAATCCCATGCCCAGGCGGTAATGACTGAAGATCCAGGATCGGAAGTATCCCTAAACCAGACGGACAAGGCGCTCACGCCCGACACCGACTCCGCAGTGAAAGAAGCGGCAGGGCCCTCCGCAATCGCGGTAACGGCAAAAAACACTGCTGGAAGGAACAACAGAACCGAACGCACACAGACACGCATTATCAGGCCCTCCTTCCTGCCTGTCCTTCATCCCTCTGTTTTAGTTGTACAGATGAATTCTCCAACGCCTCGGCGAAAACCCGACACGTGCCCTCTCATGATTAATGTCGTCTCTTTCAAGCATCCCGAGCACGTCCACGAATACCAGGCCCGGCGATACCTCAGCTTATGTTAAATTACGGGACGCACACATACGGGCACGCCCCGCGGGTACAGATTTCAATCAACGATAGCCACGCTAGTTTTCGGATTACTACACTTTCTTCTTCTGTGCTATTTTCTTCGATGGAGCCGTTCCCGCTTTTTTCCCTTTTGGAACATACTGTCCGAGCAACCCGTCCCTTGTGAGACTGGGATACTGCTCTTTTCTTTGTTCTTCAACTAGTCTCAATAAATCTTGGACCTCGGCAGGCAACTGCATCTTTTTGGTTTTAGACTGTGATGAACCTGTTGCTTTCGTTGCAATTTTTTTTATAGGCTTCGGAGGTTTCTTCATGACCGGATTCCTTATTTAACCACTTTCTTGCTTATCAAACCGAGTTGTGCCAATTCAGTAATCAATTTCCCGACTGTGGTCTGTTCTTCTGCCTGTAGTACTTCAACTTCTGGTCTCGATATCGGATCGGCGTTGAAGAAGCCAATTGCCTGGCCTTTATGACTAAGATTCCCCATAATCTGCTGATGTCCCGAGATGAAAGATCCATCACTGTCCAATATCGCCCCGGGAATAACAGCGTTGCTGCCATCCGGGGTGTAACAGAAAATCAAACGGGTTCCCAGTTTTCCAGGTTCGTGATCCTGGGAAGCCTGTAAAAGGATTCCCCCCACCGCATTGGTATTGTAAGTTCCGTTTTCATATCCTGAAAACACTTCGGAACCAAACAACGTCATATTTTCGCCTGCTTTGTGAAACTGTTTGATATTGTTTGTGTCCGTTCTTGAAGTCACAGATACGAACCTTGTCGCAATCCCATCTTCAGGCACGTTTTGCGTACTAAAATTGTTCGCGATATAACAATCTGCGCCCGAGAATGAAGGAGGCACTTGGGCGTTATCATTCTTTAAACTTATCGATGTGCCCCACACTACGGCACCGTGGGCAAGGGTCTCCAGGCCGACAGCATTTGTTTCATTATCAACAAATTTTATGTCGTTATTAATTGGTTCGGTACTCATAATTTTTTCTCCTCTTCTTTTTTTTGTTAAACCACCATGCCCATGATCACGTTAAAACACTTGAACTATACATTCCTTAGATTTCATATACGTATCTTTGCGTATCGAAACGGAATAGCACCCATACCCTCAGCCCAGCCACTTGCGTGTCTTCATTACTTTCCCATAAATATTAAAAACGTTGTTTATCGTATTTATCTACGACTAAATCAGTTCAAAGCAGACAATAGGGCCTCGAAAATATATGCAATAGTATAAATTATAATCGAAATGCGAGATAAATGCAATAAAAAAAATGAGGATTTCTTGCCCATGGCGTACATTACGGAGAAGACAAGAAAAGCGAGGTAACATCGGAGCATTCAACAAAGGTCAGGGAAAGACCGGGATTTACAAGCGTTATGTCTGAATACATCCCCGTATTATTAAGACTTACTGCAGTGTATCCCGATACAGCGCGAACAACGCGTCACGGAACGCAACAGCCGACTGAAACCTCTGGTCCGGATCACGAGCCATGGCCTTTTCCAGAAAGACATCGGCCTCGGGCGGAAGGTCGGGACGGAGTTCGGTGAGTTTTCTCCCTTCCTGGGGCGCGCGCCCGGTCAACAGTTCAAAAAACATCACCCCCAGGGGATACAGATCGGCCCTGCAATCCACCTTGCCGGCGTTAACCTGCTGTTCGGGCGCCATGTATTGCACCTTGCCAAGATCCACCCCCGTAACCGTGAGATCCTTAAACCCGTCCTCCAGTTTGGCCAGCCCGAAATCCAGCAGCCGGATGGTGCCGTCCCGAACCACCATGATGTTTTCGGGGGAAAGGTCCCGATGAATGGTGATGGTATGGGCATGGCTCAACGCATCCGCCACCAGGCAAAGAATGCGCACAACGGACGGAAACTCGAGCTTTTGTCGAAGTTGTAACAGACTCCGCAACGATTTGCCTTCGACATATTCCATGGTATAAAAGAACATGTCATCCAGTTTTTGAGCATCGAGAATTTTGACGATCCCCGGATGATTGAGCCGGCGCACCGTGGCGATCTCGCGGATAAAACGGGCAATGGCGCTCCTGTTGTCCGCATATCTTTTATGGAGTGTTTTCAAGGCCACCTGCCGCCCCGTTTTTTTATCCAGGGCGAGAAAAACGGACCCCATGCCACCGCGCCCGATTTTCCCCTGAATGATATACCGATCCCCGAATAGTTCCCCCCGCGCAAAGTTTGTTTGTTCCATCCTACGCACCCTTCCCGATTACACGGTTCATTACCGGTGCCGCCACCGATTTTTTAGTATATATCTTTCGGACCCGCAAAATAAACATAACCTGCCCACAAGAGAATACTAACCAAATGTTGAGACAAATGATGATAGATCAGTCAATAAAAAGGCTGAGGCCCTCTTATTTACGGGGCGCAACAGGATTTTTCAGGCCGGAATTTCTTCAGTGTTGCAGATTGTTAATGCAGTATATCCGTCGGGCAAAGGGCGGAATGCGCGAAAATACCAATTCCGCCATTGTTCTTGCTTTATAGCGTTAAAAGGAGCCAATGACGGAAAAGAACGGTCAACCTTGGAAAGGTACTTTATGTTTTTTCCGATAAACAGAACCTGCGAAGATGTCGCCACTAAAGACGAGTGCGCCTTGCCTTGCGCTGACGGTGTTCGAATTCCAACGGACAAAGGTGGCTGTCAAGACCAACCCGTAGGGACGGAGAAGAAACCCTACGACAAACAGGCTTCTTGTGTAAAGGCAGATAGTCATTCCGCAAATCCTGATGCCAATAAGTTGAGGGATTTACTTCCAGAGCTTCTGGTGCGGGAAGAACAGGCCTCACCAGAACAGATTAAACAGGCGCTCAAGGAACAGGAAAAGACAGGGCGTTTCATCGGGGAGATTCTTTGTGAATGGGGAATACTGGGCGAAAAGAGCCTGGTCCCCTTCCTGGTCAGCAATTGCCGCATCCCCTATCTCAGCCTGCTTGACTACCTTATCGATGCATCGGTGGCGTCTCTGATCCCAGGCGATATCTGCTGGAAATACCATGTGTTGCCCATCGACAAAATGGGAAGCAGCCTTACGCTGGCCATGGTAAACCCTTTGAATCAGGAAGCGCTTAACACAGTCAGATCCCTGTGTCCCGGCTTGAAAATCAAACCCATACTTTGCGAGCATCGTGAATTTGAGACTGCGGCAGGAAGACTTTTCGGGCCCCGGGAAGGGCATGATGATATCACGTGGACCCATATCCAGGAACTGGATCCCGGTTCAGAAGGGGTGAATCCGATGGTCCTGCAACGCTTTTCGGTTGCCCATGTACCACTGCACCCCCATGAAAAAGCGCTGAAGGCCAAAACCCGCAAATCATCTCCAGAACAGACGCCCCCACCCTCTCCGAAAAATGTTCTTTTAGACAGTAATCTTCTGTTGGCAACCCTGTTCGCAGGCGATGGGGCGCCTTCCAGACCGAACGATGCCGCCCCGGCCCCACAAGTGACCAGCCCTGAATCCACAGGACCTGCAAATGTCCGAAATGAGGAATCTCTTGAAAAACAAAGCCAGGCCGATGATATTGTCTCCCAATACAGCGATGCGGGCGGCCTGCTGCTGAAGGTCGCCGATATCATGCTTGACAGCATGCATGAAACGTATGTGCTACTGACACGCAAAATCCCATTCTTTAAAGGACTCGACCCGGAAGACATGGCAAGAATATATTCAAGAGAAAACCTGGCCGTCTATGAGGTGAACGAGACCATATACGAGCAGGGCGATCCGGGAGATTTTGTGTACGTTGTGCTTACTGGTAAAATCGGCGCCCTGGAAGATGGCAAACAAGTTGCCACCTTCGAACGAGGCGATATATTCGGGGAAACGGTATTGGCCGGCGAACTCTCCCGATCCGAAACGACCGTAGCCCAAATCAAGAGTGTCGTACTGCACCTGAACCCGACAACGTTTCAAACAGGACTTTCTTCAGACGCCCAAGCCCGAGTGTTGCTTAATATGCTTAATTCCTTAAGTGCCCGTGTTCGAAGGAATCATTGCCGGCAATAACTATGCGGCCTTCCGCACCCCCAGGGTACACTCAAGCCCCGCAACCATCTTCGCACACTCGTGGCACAGGGATGAAAATAAACATTTCGCCTACCTGCTGTTTTATATTTGATGACAAAGATGAAGATGCCGGTAGTCGGCATCCGGAAGAGGCGGGAAACAACAAAAAAAGCCTGAAAAATCAGGCTAAAACGGGGCAAAAGGATGGTGGGCCCTGCTGGAATCGAACCAGCGACCAAGTGATTATGAGTCACCTGTCCGTAACTCAAAAAAGCCTGAAAACATTGGATGAAAACGATACAGAAGAATTGAGTGTCACTCAAAGTGTCACTTCAAATACAGAAAACGCTATAAGGCAGGCCCTTTTGCAGACATTGAAAAACATGCCCAAAGAGGAACTGGTCACGCTGTTGGCAGCTGCCATCAGTTATGAAGGCAATCATACAAAGGCCTAGAGGGCTGCCGCCGGTCCCCACCTCTTTCATGCGTTTCTTTTGCTTTAGAAATGCACCCGCAAAACCCGCAATATTCTTCTGGACGCCCAAACCCAACCTTGGCTCCATTCCATTCTTCAACAACCGGGGGGGGCAAGGGGGGGAAACACCTCGCCACACAGCATACGTCAGGCACACACAAAAAGTGTGGTAAAAATTTTTATGACATGAAGATTATGTTTTCCGGACGACAGGAATAGATTGCTCATCATTTCAACGCGCCTATCGAAAACGCGGGGTCTCCATAAAATACTGGATAGGTTGAGTTCGCGCCCACCGGATTTCCTTTATAGGAGACCAGGGGCCGTATCTTGTTATTTACGGCATTTTTGATATCCGACAAAGTTTTCGTTTTCCCATTTTCAGACGCCCAAACAGGCATCATGACGTAGTCCGCCCCCAGTGCCAACGCATCATTTACAAAGGTTTCCGGCTTGAAAAGCGCATAGTCCCGTACAAGCGTCTTATACTTTCGTGCCAATGGGGTCGCATAGAAAGACAGTTCCGCAGGCATCAATATGGTGGCACCGGATGGGAGGTTGCTTTTAATCCATTCCGTGGCAAGATTTCGTGTGTCCGGGAGTGCGGAAACCATCTGGCCAGGCCGCTGCAGCGGTAACACAAGATACGCCACTCCAATTATCGCGCATGAGGCGCCCACAGCCCGTAACACCTTCCTTGTGCCAAGATATCCTATTTTCCCCAAAATTATAAAAAGTAATTTGTATGCCGCAAAAAGGCCGACAGCAACAAGCAATCCATAATAAAGAAAGCAAAATGCCGCATTCCGTTCATAATAAAGCCGGCTCAAACTCAGGTGCACAAGAAGCAGTATTGGGAAAGAGGATAGAATAAATGCCCCGCGCCAGTTTTTAAAACTCATATACACAAGCCCCGCGACTGCAGGAAACACTGAATAATAACCATAATCCTTAAGCGTGAAAAATATATAGTGTCGCGCGTGGTCCCAGCCCGGCGCGTACGTCCTGCCCGTTCGGCCTTGTGTATAGGAATATGCCAATCTGCCCAATTCCTCAACAAACGTGCGCACATCCAAGATGGAATACGGCACAACGATAACGAACATCAGAATGGCCGATGCGAGAAGCGCCAGCGTGCGATAGAAACGCCACCGTCCGCCGTATATCCATATTGCCAGTACCGCGGGCAGCATAATGCCCACATAAGTATACTTTCCCGCCACAGTCAAACCGCATAGCATTCCGGGCAGGATGGCAGTCAAACCAAAACTGGAGGAACCTGCATGGAACGCCACAATAGTTAATGTAAGTGCGGCCATACTTACCGCCAGGGTATCCACATTAATATATCGCCACCCATGCTGCAACAGAAATATTGAGAGGGTGAGTGTTATTGGCGTCAAGAACATTGCCTCCGGAATGTCGAAAAAACGCCATGCTGCCAAGCCCATACAAACGAAAGCCATAACCATTAATAACGCGAAAAGAATACGGGCGGGCAGAAGAATTTGAGGAGGATCATAATAAGGGTACGAAACGGATTTAATAGCGTTAATATCTACTTTATTGCCTGCCCCGGCATGATGAAGATATCCCAATGCAAGCATACCTGTCGTGAGATACACTGGATAAGAAGAATAGTTGAATTCGTGTGGATTCCAATCATTACTTTTCAGAATGGCAAGAGCCCGTTGAGTAATGAAGACCTCGTCCATATGCCGGGGATAAGGCATTGTTTCCTGTATCCGTTTGAAGCATATCCAGGAATCCAGCGCAGCGATACAAACCAATAAGGCCAGGGAAACTGCCACTTTAATCTGTTTGAAGCGCCTTTGCTTATCCATGACACTCTTCCCATTCCCAATAGCATGTGTATACTAGAACGATGCCTGCAACATTCTAGCATTTCAGAAAGTATAAAAAATATTTTGCTTCTTCCCGCCAGTTAAAAACTCATGTATTTTCTTGCTTAAGGACCGCACCCGCAAAACCCGCGAAACTCACCCGCCACAAGGACTTTTTCCATGTGTCGCTTAACCATTCCTCTTTGTACCGTTCGTAAGATTGAATATCAAATGTTCAATTGTACTGTTGGTAGCAACGACAAATTAACTACTTGCTATGTGGCCGTATTTGTTATATTGTCTTTCTTAAAAAGATAAAAAAGACAGATTATGTCTCTTTTAGAAAGACAATTCAGGCCGGTTATTCGACAGAAAATTGCAGACTCCCTTGCTATGCCCCTGCCGGCTTTTATAAAGCGGGATATCCATTTTCCTTAAATTCCTGGAAAGACCATGGTCGTTATAGGGATTCACCGAACCGGAAAAACAACCTTTCCCGGGCAAAACCTCGGAGCAAGAATAGCCGCCGGCAGCCCGCGCGAGGCCTTGCTAATAACCCTTGACGCAATGGCCCCTACCGAAGCCTTACCAAAACCAATCCGCTGGGTTCCCGCTATCGAATGGCTTCTGGATAAGGACATTGTTTAACCTAGATGTCCAAAGCGTAAATGGAATGCGACGCTCTCCTTTCCTGTCCACGCCACCGGGGGGGGGCAAGGGGGGGAAACGCCTCACCACACGGGATACATCAGGCACGCACAAAAAGTATAGTATTTTTTTTGTTGCCACCCGGGTGGGTTTCATACATTTTTTTGCTTAAGGAATTCACCGTCAAAACCCACAAAACCTCCTTACCGTCTCAGGTATAAAGCAGATACAAAAGATGTAAACAGACCAGGGGCATTCCCTATTGTTCAGATGTTGACATTAATGTACCCTATCCATTCCAGAAGATGGGTTACAAAGAACCGTGTCAAGTCAAGAAGTACATACAAATTATACTTGACAACTATGCGCGTTTCCCATATTATTATTATGGGTATTGCGCACCGGCGTCAAGGATACCAATTATGAAGCACGATGTGTTCTTTTTGCGACATCCGGTTTTTACTGGAAAAGAATTGGCCGACTATCTATTGGCCACGGGAAAAGTCGGCAATAGAACTCAAGAGGCACTTTTGTCCTATTACCGGAAGACAGGTCGTGTCGTACTGATCCGGCGAGGATTGTACGCTGTCATTCCTTCAGGGGCGAATCCCGATTCTTATCCAATCGACCCTTTCCTCGTTGCGGCGAAATTAACGCCTGACGCGGTTTTGTCACACCATACCGCGTTGGAGTTCCACGGGAGGGCATATTCCGTTCATATTCACTTCATCTATTCCGCATCACGTCCTGTCAGCACTTTTTCATTCCGGGATCATGTTTTCCGCGGCGCAAAGTTTCATGAAATGTTACTGCAACTTGGAGAAGAGCGTTTCGGCGTTTCTACTGCAGAACGTTCCGGTCAAGAGCTGCGGGTTACCTCCCTGGAACGGACCTTAGTGGATGTGCTGGACCGCCCGGACTTGACGGGAAGCTGGGAGGAGATCTGGCGTTCCCTTGAGTCGATAGAATTCTTTGACCTTGACAAGGTAGTGGAATACGTCCGTCTGCTCAACAATGCGACCACGGCCGCAAAGGTCGGCTATTTCCTTGAACAGCACCGCGAGACCCTGATGGTCGATGATCTTCATCTCAGCATGCTCCGGGACATGCGGCCGCGACAGCCTCATTACCTGGATCGCTCTAAACGCAAATCAGGCCGACTCGTATCGGGATGGAACCTTGTGGTTCCGGAAGAGGTCTTTGAACGAAGCTGGGCAGAGGTATTATGAGGATATCTCGAGAAAAACTGGCAACGGAAGCAGCAGCGACGGGTTTCAGAGAGGATATACTCGAAAAAGTCGCCCATCTGCTGGGACTATTGGAAGCCATTCAAAGCCACCCGTTTCTAAAAGGGAAAATGGTGCTCAAGGGTGGCACCGCCCTAAACCTATTTGTATTTAATACCCCTCGCCTTTCCGTTGACATTGACTTGAACTATGTCGGGGCCATAAGCCGCGATGATATGCTCGCCGAGCGTCCCGAAGTCGAGCAGGCTATTCAGGCTGTTTTTGCCAGGGAAGGGTTCACCCCAAGACGAATACCCCAAGAACATGCCGGCGGCAAATGGATGCTGCGGTATGAACGGGATTCAGGTCACACAGGAAACCTCGAAGTCGATATTAATTTTATGTTCCGTATTCCCTTATGGCCAGTAACCGTCAAAAACTCTTATCCCGTTGGTTTCTGTAAAGCCACAGGGATTCCTGTACTTGACCTCCATGAACTTGCCGCGGGTAAACTAACCGCATTACTTGCCCGCAAACAGGTCCGTGACCTCTTTGACAGTCACCAGATTCTCCACATGGCCGACCTTGATTACAACCGCCTTCGCATGGGATTTGTGGTCTATGGGGCAATGAGCAGAAAGGACTGGAGAACGGTATCCGCTGATGAGGTGAATTTCGATATTATGGACTTCACCCGACAGTTGGTCCCCATGCTACGTGTCAATTCGCCGGCAATCCTGGAAAAACCAGCCGAATACGGGGAAGGCCTTGTCAGAGAGTGTCGTGAAAGGCTTGCCGCCTTGCTGCCTTTTACGGATTCTGAGCGGATGTTTCTTGACCTGCTGTTGGACCGGGGTGTAATTGACGCGACACTCTTGACGGATGACATCTCCCTTCAACAACGCATACAATCCCAGCCCCTTCTGGAATGGAAAGCGCTCAATGTGCGGCAGCACAAATCCAGGCAGTAATAAGGTCCTATCAGAGCGCATCATAAAAGCATAAACAACCACGGGCCACTTATTGTTCAACATACTGATCGGTGTACGGTCCGTATCGTTTGAGGAGCAATAACACGCGCATCGCGGTTACCGATTAACCGATGGGGGGCGCAAATACGAGTTCTGGAATAACCACTTCCCAGCGGTCGCATTCGATTGAATCCGCATACAAAGGATCGCTGTCCATACGAAACCTGACGAGCATTGCATGAACACGGGCTTGAATACAGTACATATTTTGGGGCGGGTTAAAACTCCGGGCAAGCCTGCCAACGACCTGTCCGTTATACTCAAAAAGCCACTGCTCCTTCGCCCGTGTTAATTGGAGGGCATCACCGGGTTGCAGGCGTTTCAGTATAGCGTGAACGCGATTGCGTGGGTGAAACCTACCCGCAAATCCAATATCAACATTGGCTGGAGTCAATGTCATGTATTCTCGTTCCAGTATATGGGAAGGCATACCGGGTGAAGGTGCATTTCGCATGCATACAGAAGGCAGTGTCAATAAGCTGTAAGCAGGTCCGTTTGACAGTGCCCTGCGTGCGAGTGTCAACGTCTTTCTTGCACGGGTCATGGCGACATAATATAACCGGCATGCCGCATCTGGGTCTTCGTCATCCCCTCGATCTTGCCAATTTCCGTCAAGCACTGCGACATGGTCAAATTCCAAACCTTTGACCCGGTGTGCTGTAACCAGGAGCAGGCCCTGCTGGCGTTTTCGTATCTCGCGCCCCCACTCCGCGAGCCATTCCTTTAAATGAATGGCAGGAAGCGGTCCGTCACCACATTCAAGACGATAACTATCAATGGCTTCTCGCAAGAGTTCCCACCATGGCCCGTCGGACTGTCGTTTCAGAAAGGTATCAAGTTCCGTGGGTTTCAAAGGATTAGAACCACGTTCGGACAGCCATTCCACAAGCAGTTGTGTTTCACGTAATCTCCAAAACTGCAGAGGATCACGATCGGCCAATTGCGCTGGGATATTGTTGGCCTGGCAATAGGCATAAACCGGATCTAATAGCTTCCACTGCCGGGCAATGACGGCAGCATTACTCCATTCCCACAGGGGATCCAGTTTCGAGAGCCTAAGCATTTCTGACATGACCTGTTCCGCCTGGGCGGTTTCTGCACCGTCCACGTTCAGGATCTGCACGCGCCCCCGGCCCATGGGGTCCAAGTCTTCCCACAAACCGCCTGCAGGCTCCTTTTGGCGCGATCCGTCTATCACAATCGGGTGGCCGGACTTCATTCTGTTTCTGGCGCCATCAATAAGGGCGTTCGCGGTGCGAATGATATTTATCGTCGACCGATAGTTTTGGGTAAGGTAAAAAAGCCTGGCCTGATAATCCTTCTGGAATTGACGTATATATCTTACCGAGGCGCCTGCAAAGGCATAAACGTTCTGATCGTCATCACCAACAGCGAACAGGGACAGTTTTCTTTCGGGGTCGTTCAGTGTACGACCTGCCAGTGCAGCAATCAGTTCATACTGTTCCGGACCAATGTCCTGATATTCATCCACGAGAATCCACCTGAATCCCGAGAGTAAGCGCTCCCGCTGCTCATCAGCGTCCTCCGGAGGCATGCCTTCGCCCCTGAGCAACCGCACGGCATCAATAAGCACACGTTTAAAATCGGGTTCCTGCACCATGGTCTCGACAAAACTGGCTCCAATAAGCCGCATAGCCAGCGCATGGCAAGTCAGCACCGTTACCCCGTTTGCGTCGTCATAAATCAGTTCCCGTAGTCTGCGCCTGATCTCCACCGCGGCATGACGGTTATAAGCCAACGCAAGTATGCCTCGTGGATTCTCACGATTTACCCGAATCAGATAAGCGATACGATGCACAAGAACCCGCGTCTTGCCAGAACCGGGTCCCGCCAAAACCAGTACATTTGTCTTTTCTCGTTCATCTGAAACAATTGCATGTTGTTCCCGGTTAAGCCCTCCGACAATAGCCTTCCATGACGCATCACCGGTTTTTCGTTTCAGCGCTTTTGTGTCCTTCGGAAACCAGCGCGAAATAAAGTCCTCCCTGCTGAGACCGAAATAGTCATTGGCTAGTTGCCGGGCATTTCTGGAGTCTGCAAGTCCTTGGCGGGCATACTCGGCCATCACATGAATTTGGACGACCTGTTCGTCATAATGATCCTTTAGTTCAGCGTAATCATCCCGCGCGAAAGAACGGTTACCGGGTTTTACCAGGATTCGCATGGCAGGACGAAAAACAATCATGCCTTTACCCAGCCGAACAATCTCTTGTTCATGCAACCATAGCAATGCCCTTTCTACAAGACGCGGGATATCTTTTGCTTGGGCCTTGATATCGAGATCCGCTTCCAGGGCGGCATATAAGTTTCCGAGCGTTGTTGTTACAAGAAGATCGTTGCCGCGTACATCCGGAGAAAGACAGGCAAGCAGGTGGGCCACAAGCAAACGCGCGCCGGTTCTTCTCAGTTCCGCCGTTTTCTTCAGAGACTCCCAGTCCCGCTGCAATAACACCTGAACAGTTTCCGGGTCTATTTTGCGCAATCGAACACTACCAATACCCAGGTCTTCCGACTTTCCATCGGATTCTATGCTTTGCAGCAGACGATAAAGCCGTTCGGGGAGGGCCTGCTCATAACCGTCATCCTTGAGACGCTGGGCGACACGCCGCAGGAACAATACCGATGACTCGCCTTTTTGAAGGTCCGGTTCGGTTTCTTGAAGAAGCCCTATGAATGCCGACTCCAGCGCGGTAGTGGCTTCCATTCTTTTTCGGGATGCATTTTCTACACCGCTATGAACCAGCGCGGTAAAAATGGAATCATTGGAAAGAATACCGCATCTTTCCAGGTCATTCATCGCACGGGCCACCCCGGATGAAGACAGGCGTGAGGCACCCATAAGTTCATCTGTCGTCACGCCTTCCCGGGGATCGGCACTGATAAGCAGTTTTAAAATGGACCGAAGTTGGCCACGATAGGGCATTGGAAACTTTTCAAGACGAACATCAGCTTCCTCAAGGGAAGGAACGCGCAAACTGGAAGGGAAAACCTGGTACACGTTCTCTTCCCGGGACACCAGATGCGGTTCTTCCAACCAGGCCACAGCGGTGCGCACGCGCGTATCTTCAGTATTCTTATCGCGTTCGACTTCATTTTCATCGTCATTGGACAGGATTTCGCCGGGAGTGGCATTTACTTCCACCGGTTTATCAGGAGGCCTGTGCCTACCTGCCATCCTGCGAAGCGCCCGCAATACAGCCTGAATTTCATGCAACGGCAGTTGTGATTTTGCAGACAAGCCAAACTGTTGCTCAATATCTTTTTCACAATAAAGCAACACACATCTTGCAGGCAATTGGTCCCGTCCCGCACGCCCCGCTTCCTGCAGATAGTTTTCCAGTGAACCCGGTATTTCCGCGTGAATCACCAGACGCACATCCGGTTTGTCTATGCCCATACCAAAAGCGTTTGTGGCGGCAATGACACGAATTTCCCCCTCTATGAATTGCTTCTGGGTGGTCTTTTTTACTTCCGGTGTGAGGCCAGCATGAAAATGGGCGGCAGGCCACCCCATACTGACAAGAAAGGCAGCCACTTTTTCCGTTTGTTTTCGTGTGGCACAGTAAACGATTGCGCCGCCACTGCCATCTTGGGACAGTTGACTTTCGAGAAGTTGGTGGATATCAGAAAACTTGTGCTCAGGAGTCGTCTCAACAACCGAAAAATCCAGGTTATCCCGATTGGCGCCCCCATTGAAGACCAGAAGATTTGCACCCATGGTACGTTGGAAATAGTCCGTTATGTCCCGTATCACGTCAGGTTTCGCTGTCGCTGTGAGACACAGCACGGGTGGCAGGGGCTCTTTGCCGGCGGACTCCCTTATAAACCGTCCGACATAGCGGTAATCCGTTCGAAAATCCTGCCCCCATTTTGAAAGACAGTGCGCCTCATCGAGTATCCATGCGCCAATCTCCCGCTGTTCAACAGACCGGCGGAACCCGCGGTTACGCAACTGCTCTGGGGACACCAACAATATCGCGCAATCACCCAAACGAATCCGTTCCAGCACATCGGCGCGTTCGGGCATTGACAATAGTCCATTGAGAGCAAGACATGAGGTGATTCCCCGTTCCCGCAAGCCGCGCACCTGGTCCTCCATCAGCGCTACAAGCGGAGAAACAACTAGCGTGAGGGCCCCGGTATTTTCATAACGGGAAAGGGCGGGCACCTGGTAACACACGGACTTGCCCGTACCCGTGGGCAGAATCCCCAGAACGTGGCTGCGGTTCATTGCGGAGTTTACAATGGCTTCCTGCATAGGCATGCCATCTTCACAAAGAGGCGCCGAACGAAAGTCTGAAAATCCGAACCAATGCTTAAGCACCCGCTTGGAGTTATGATGCTCCTGACACCAGTCACACAACGGATCCTTACAACGCGTGTCCCGAAGCAGTTTAATGAGTCTTGGCGCATCAGGGAACTCATGACGCACCCAGGGAGGCATCACCGAGTTGCCGCCGGCAACTGACAACCATGCCAGCGCATATGCCATGGGCCATCCACTAAGGGATGGTTGCTCGAGCACCGCCTTGCCGTGATTCACACAGGCGGAAGGGGCCAAACACGCGGCAACCGCGGCGCATCCCTCTTCATCCGTTGGTATCGCCGCCTCTCGGACCATGCGGAAGAAATGGTCAAAGCCCTTTTCTTCAGAACAGGACGCCGTCAGCCAGTGGAAGGCGGTGAGCAGATCGGGATTTTCCTCCCTTAAACGATAGAACGCCTTTTCCTCATCTTGGAATAAATCAAGACAAATGCGTGCATCCAGTTCAGGATCATTCGCATTAAATCGCAGAAGTCCGCCATCCTTATAATGCTTGACCAGTTTGTGATAGGGGTTTCGGGGAAATGCAAGCGGGCTTAAGCGAAGCGTATCAATAACGGGCAAGTCCAGGAGCCGGAGTTCAGGCGCAGCGGCCTGAAGATGGGGAATATCAAAGGCGATAACATTATGCCCCACCAGAAACTCCATCCCCACAGCAAATGCATCCAATTCCTTCAACGCATCAGGAAAATGACCGCCCGATAATAAAAAAGGTTTGTCGATACAATTTCTCCGCAGGGCAGCCATGCGATAGATTTGGCCTGATTCACGATTGACTTCAAGATCGATCGCTATGCATTTCTCGATATGACACGACTGAATCAGTTTGTCCACTAATTAAATTCCAAAACCATCTTGTTCGGGGAAACACGTATTCCTTTATACTCCCCATTCGTATGAGTCTTTCTTCTCCCGAGAAAGTTCAGCGCTTTGTTAACCGGGCCTTCATCTCCGGTTTCCAGCAGGGTTTAAAATCTTCGGGTCATGCTATTCCCTATTTTTTATGACAATTAGATTGAAACATCAATGCAACACAGAAATCCTTTTATGGAACATGAGGAATGAGAGAATATCCTCCGAACAATTGCAGGTGCCCGTTTACTCGAAAGGGCGTTTACTTCCACCGATCAAGTTTCTCTGGGTACTTTAAGACAAGACAATCCCCTTCGTATTCAAGCACACCCAGGTCCTGTCCTTTGCTCACAACATACCGGATGAAATTATATTCATGTGCATTGTCAAACAAACGCAAACTCAACTCCATTCTTTTTTGCTGATCGCAAAGCATGACAAGCGGAATTCTTCCCCCATAGTTTTGGGCAATTGTGATTAGATAATCCGCCTTTTCCTCCATGCCTTGCGTATTAATACCTCCTTTAATTCGAAGTTCTTGTTCCCATTTAGTACGCAAGGCCTTTATCTCAGGCGTTTCTGTTGCATTAGCACCGGTCAAGTCATGCTGCACTCCGGTATCCTGATGTCCAATACCCGGTAATATCAGTGTTGCATGATTACAACCTTCTGTTGGACATTTGAAATTCAGTTTCCTTGCGCCTTCTTCAATGAATTTTCGACCACAATTTGGACAGTGATATTTTTTCACCATAACCACACCCTATAATTTAACCAAATATTTGTGCGTATTCGATTCACCTATTTTTACACTACTCTCCCTGCAAATAAAAATCAAACGCTTCATTTATCACGGGGTGGTTCCAGGATAATACGCCAGTTATCCAGGTTTTGTAGACACGATTTTTCTTCTGTCTTATCGATAAGGTACTGCAGCAGGTCCTCCTGGCGGGGTTGACCGAATATAAGTCGATAGATGGCAAGCATCTTTTTCAGGCGTTCGAAGTGCCCTTCCTCCCTGCTGAATGGCAGCATGGGCACATGACGTTCGATTTTTGCGCCGCCCTTCACCTCAAACAGCCAGTAGGGGACCAGCTCGTTGCTGGCATTAGCGTATTCTTTCCGGGCAAGTTCAAACATGTAGTGCCACGGATCGCCAACATCATTCCTGCGCTTGCACAATGCCTTCAGCCCGTACTCTTTTGCAATGTTTTTCCTTATAGCATGCCCCTTGTAGCGGTGTATGCGTCCCTCCCGCTGCTCCAGGTCCACAGGATTAGCGGGCAGGTTCCAGTGGGTAACGGCATGACACCAGGTGTGGAAGTCTAGGCCTTCCTGACCAATCGAAGTAGATGCGAGTATAAACGGCCTGAAGGGGGAATTAAAGGCTTTTAGTACAACATCCTTGCGCTTGACAGCGGCCTCTTCCTGCTCCCTCATGTCCCCGAAGCGCAACGCGAAACGGCACCGTGAAGCATATTCTTCAAACAGAATCTTTTGCGCGTTCGGACGCAGACGCACTTGGTCTATATAAATTGGGGCTGTTCGAATAGACAGGGATTTTCCAAGGTCCGCGCCGATCTTGGAACATCGCGCCGTTTCCGACTCATCCTGTAGCCCCAGTGATTCCACAAGACAATGCACCTGCTCGTCAAGGAGGGACTGCATGTTACCCTCCAGGCAATGGCGTAAACACAACTGCCAGAAGGGCGTTCGCTGATCTTTCCCCTGTAGCAGCGCGATGGTTTCCGGCAGATTAAACAGGGTTCGGAAGCCTTCGGAGACCGTTGCGGCCCCCGTAAGCAATGCCGGTGCATCCCACGCCGGATTAGGCGCTACCCGTTTCAATGCGCGCAACATGCACGTGCCCGGCGCTGCGACGGCAACCAGTGCGACAATTCGCGCGAGGTCTTTTGGCGGCCGCCCCAAGGGCGTATCGAAAGCATGCTCCATGGCCCGACTCAAGATTTCAAGGTGTTCCCTGAAATGATAGCCGCGGTCTTCCTGGCCGTCCATGGACAAAGAAGGCCATCCTTCTTCTCCGTCCTCCACCCAGGAATAGGCTTCTTTAAATTTTCTACCATCCAACAAGGCAGGAAGCGCCCAATACCAACGCTGGTCTTCGATACCTCGTTTGGGCACGCCACGGGTAAACTCATTCACGTACGGAGTGATGATTGCCTCGGCTTTTTGAAGCATTGTTTCCATAGACACAGGACCGCCGGGGCCCAGATTCAGGGCGATTTTCAGCGGATCGATAAGGGAAGCCAGCGCCGGGCTCGGATACATCAGCAGCAGTACCGGCATGCCGGTAACCCGGTCGTCTCTCCCGCGGGCAAAACGCAACAAGGGGTGTATCTTGTCGTAAAGCACCTCATGCCGGACCCTGCGCACTTTTTTACGGTACACGTCAAGCATCCGGCGCTCCGCTGCATACGAACACAGGGTCGCAATGGCATCCGGAACGGCCGACCATGCGGAAAACACAAGTGATTTCGTAACATCGCGAATCTCGGCGTAGGCGCCACCCGGACAGGTATAGGGCATTGACGGAGGCATCCACAAGATTTTCCAAAGCCCTTGATCCAGTGTGTTTTTAAAAAGATGCCGCATACGGGGGTTGGCCGGATCGACCTCACGGTAGGCCATGATGTCCTGTTTTCGAAGCATATGCCGGTTATTTTTCGAAAGGATCCCCATCACTTCTGGGCCGACTTTTCCGCGCTGCTTTTCCAGTATCCGACGCAACTCATATTTTTTCAGGAAATTGAGCAGGTATGGGCTGGACTTCCAATATTCAACCACATCCCTTGCCCCGACGCGAGTCGCAATACTGTCTGCGAAGGCGGCCGCATGCAGGTCATTTTCCAGCATTTCAGGCCTGGCAACATACTCTTTCATCATCGCGTCCTGCGCGCGGGCCATGTGCGCCCTTTCCGTTCGGCACATGACTTGCAGCAGTTTCCGTTGCAAGGAATCGCGCAAATGGGCGGCATAGCCTTCTTCCGCTTCTCCCAGAGAATACAATGCGTTTCGGAATTCCTGAAGTTCCTTCCTTATCGCTTCAACAGCCGCCTCTGATCCAAAAAGAAAGGTCAAGGTTTTCAGGAAGTCACAATAGTGGTCCTCTTCCTGTTCATCGTCCAGGGAAAGCATTTTATAAGGTGTCGCCGAGAGCAGCAGGACCTTCGCGTCAGGATAGCTGAAAAGTTTCTTGGCAATACGCGCATCCGGATTGTTTTCATCCAACAGGTTCCTGAAACGCTGGAATTCATCCAGAATGACCAGGTCCGGCTCCAGGGCGGCAACGCTCACTTCAGCTAGCCGCATCCGCAATTCAAAGACAAGACCCAGCCTGTCAGGATCGTCCCATAAAATACGACGCGTTGACCGTCGACAAAATGTTTCCAGCCGCTGAAAAAATTTCCTGTCCGCCTTGATATTTCTTAAGAACACCTTTGAAATAGCTACATCCGTACCCTCCGACCGCCTTTTATTCAACTGGTTTCGCCAATTGTCGTCGCCCACCTTGCACTGGAGTAGATGGCGCAACCCAGCCCGCGACAATCCTGAATTTCGTTGAAGAATGTGATAGATCAAGGCGCGTTCTTCCACGTGTCCGTCACGGGATACTGGGTCAAAACTAGTTCCTGGCGTAAGACTCACATAATTAATCTTATTATTTCTGATATCCGCCAGATGCGCGGGCAGCAACGTAAGGCGCGTTGGGTATATAAATTCCTGAACACCGGAAACGGTTAACCTGCTGATGTTCTGAGAGGCGATACTAATGTTGGAGCATACATAGACGATGTCTACGCGTTTTACCCTGGTTTTGAGGTGTTCGATTGCCCTGGCAATAATCCCTTTCGCCACCATTGTTTTGCCCAGCCCCACTTCGTCCGCCACAAGGAAACGGTCGGTAGTATTTTGGTCCGTGTAAAATCTACGGAACACATAATCGACTGTTCTGCGCTGGAAATCTTTGAGGCTCGCAAGAACCTTTTCCGTTTCTTTCTTCCTCCTGCTCATTTGTTTTTCCCCGTATACGCCCGGTCAAATACCTTCCACAGTTCAAGGAATTCGCCGGGAACAATTCGATTGCCGGCCTTTTCACCGGAAAGTTTCTGTATGATCTCTCTTAATCTTGACAGTTTATCAGGGTGTCGGCTGAAAGCCCGTACCAGTTCTTCCAATACTGGCACAGCCTTGTTATGACCCACCTGCCACGCGGTTTTATCGGCCGCGCCCCCAAGTCGCCGGGTATCAAATACGTCTTCCACCGTTTCTTCGAGAAGCAGCAGAATATAACGCATGAAATCGTCCCGGTTTTTTATTATCATTTTGAAAATGGCCTCTTCCCGATATTTGGGAAGGCCTTCAACGGGAAGATTCAGTGCGAGTTGTATTTTCAGCCTTAAGGTCCCCTCGGTAAGTTCAAAGGCGATAAGCCCGGTAATCGACTCCACCGCATAGGTACCCAGCCCGGCGGAACCAGCGAGGCGCAGTTTCTCCGCATCCGCCGCGAGATTTTCCGACACGGTAACGGGCCACGCCTTGATTTTTATGATTCCCGGAAGATTCAGGGGCCCCTTAGCAGCCAGCGCTAACTCCCAGGCTTCGCCTTTCTTCTTGCAACGAAGCCGCAATCCGGATCCGGCCAGCAAGCGTTTGGCCGTATCCAGCACTTTGCGGGCTTTTTGTTCCTTTGTTTCCTGGGCAGGCCCCTGTTCTGGCGGTTCATAAGGTGACAGCAACGGGCCGAGGCCGTCCTTGGCCAAAAATGTATTAATACCGCCCACACGGTGTTTGGGACCGATCAGTTCGACCAGCACCTCGACATTATTACCGTTGCAAAGCGCCGCGGCAGTGGCATTCGCGGAACCCATGTAGAGGTGTGTTCTGCCGTTTTCCTCACAAATATACATCTTGGCATGCAGTCCGACCGTATCCCGCCGCTCTGTTTCCTCCCCGTCCTCGGTTTCTGCGGCATCCTCTAATACGTACCAATTAGTGCAGCAGTCAAAAGTTTCCCGTTCAAGGGTATTCAATTCTTCGGGCCGCGAAATCACGGCAACAAGCGAATTCGTGTATTTACTCAGGAACTGAAGAGCCCCGTCTGAAATAAAGGGGGAAACCACCGCCATACGTTTCGACATCACGGGCCGCCAGGTCCGGTCGTCCGTGCCGATACAGTGGAAGGCTAATTCTTCGAAGCCTTCTGGGAATTCCCACCGGGTTTTCCGGACTTCTTCGGCCATAAATCGTGCCTGGCGGCGTTTCTCAGGAGACGTGCGCCGTACGGCAAAAGTAGGCAGCGCGCGAATAAAATTACTTAACGGGTGATTGGTGGCAACATTTCGGCCGCATGTCTGCCCTTCAAGCTGCAGGCACAGATCCCAGGAACGGTCATAAGTGATGTTGCGGGATAACACCAGCAAGCGCATCATTGCCGGTTCTTCGGTATCTTTTTCAGGACGGACAAAGCGTAATATCCAGAGTTTGGGGTGAAAGACGCCTCCCTTCCTCGCTTTCACAGGAATAATCATGTCCTCCAGCAGTCCGAACAATACATTTTTGCTGGCGGGCACTTTCAGACCTGCGTAGTCCGCGTAAACACTGAAGCGTCCAGCCAGACGACGCAGTGATTCAAGGATGATGATAGGATCAACATCCCCGCCGGCGGCACCCTGTCCCAACGCGATATGGGTGGGTAATGACAGCAGAGTATCCGGGTCGAGGGTATACGTGGTAGCAAGCGCCTGGTCAAACACATAACCCGGCGGCGGTGTGACCGCGTTTATATAGAGACTTCGGTCTTCGGGCGTTATCATGGCCGCCCCCTCCCCAGGCCCGCATACAAATCCGCAAGCAAGCGTTGGACCTGCGGCCATCGGTAAGACAGCGGGTTAACCCCTGCATATCCGTTCCACTGGTCCAGAGCCCGGGCATTTTCAAAACGGGAACGTGCTCCCTTGAGTTGCTGTTCCCGGCGCTTGACCAGCAACCGGCATTCCTTGTCTTCGATTACTCGACCCCGCATGGCAACAACGCGGTTGTGCCACTCTCGGACAAAAGCCTGTGTGCGCGGGGTTATCACATGTCCTTTTCCCTCCGTCTGTGCCCATAATCCGTTCAGGGGCAGGCGTGCGGGCCGGCAGGTTTTTAATCTTACCCTCCAATCCTCCAATGCTTCACGGTGAAAACCCACCAGACCTTTGCGTTTTGCCTGTTCAGCCAGCATTAGATTATACAGGTAGGCGGCCCCGTGCATGAGGGTTGAAAAGAATTCCGCATACTCCAGCAACGTTTGGTGCTGATCCGGAAAACGCATGCGCTGCGGATGCTCCCAGGGGAAATCACATATCGCCAGTTTCCTGTTTAAAGCCAGCCAGGCGAGCAGGCTTTCCTTCTGTGAAAAACGCAAACGTTCCAGCAAATATTCAGCCTCTTCGCGTTCCAGCTGAAAACTGAGTTCTGTTACTTTGTCGGGAAAACCATCAGGTGGTCCGGGAAGTTTCGGATGCCAGGTGCGGGTCCGAACCCGTGTATCCTCATCATCTTCCAGGCTGTCCCTCGCCCTTTCACGACGGCGATATATACTGTTTATGTGGCGGTGATATTCGTCCTGGGAACACTCGATCTGACGAATACCCCAAACGCCCAGACCGTTCCAGTAGACGGAGCTGGGCAACCGTTTCAGTTTGTCTCCCGCGGTCTTGCCGAACACGCCGGCATCATCCTCGTTTTTCAGAAGCGGTGCAATCAACGCCGTCTCCATCCGGCGCGCCCGGACGGCGAATTTCGGCGCCTCTACCCGCGCGGATTCAAGCGATGTATAAATCCAGGGAATGAACAGCATATAGCGCAGGCGGGTCTGAATCGTGCTGGTCCCGGGAAAAAGTTGGTCGGCGAAAGAATCCCGCACAGCGCCCAGGCCTAGTTCATCACGGCTGTCCTTCTCCTGAAAGAGCGACAATATACGCAGCGCCCGGTCCCGTGCGGCTGGATCATGATCAATCCAAGTGATACTTGAAGTCATTATGAATCCTCTTTGCAGGTTTCTAAATGAACAAGGGCCGAAACTCTCCAATACAAACAGCACCTGCACAAATACAGTTTTTGTTCACCAATCCTACATCAATCAGACCACTGTGCTTTTTTTTGCTGCCGTTCTGATCCAAAACCCTATTTCAGATCCTCATCTATGTGCGGTGTGGCTTTCAGGGTAATGTGGAGTTCATATTCCCGGGCCGTAACATTGGCAATATCGGCAAGGGCGTAGCGGATGCGGTCAGAAATATGCCGGGCAATAATAAGGCCGCGGACAGGTTTTCGGTTGGCCAGATGGCGTTTGACCCAACCCACGTAGCGCATGATCTGGCCGCAGACTTCATCCGGACCGCGAGCCACTTTTAGTTCGATAACCAGTAAGCCCTCCTTCTTATCGACTGCCAGCAGATCTATCCTGCCGATTTCAGTGCTGTATTCCACACCTACGGTTCCTATCTCATCCACATAGAGCTGCAGGCCGTTTTCAATAATCCCCAAGTTTTTTGCCAGGTAATCCCGCAAATGCGCTTCGGCCGCGAAACCGCTTTGTTCCTGTCCTTCCGGTCCTGGTTTCTCACCGCCTTCCCTGACCAACAATGTGCCGTCTTCCTGTTCAGCAATTTCCCAGGCACCATGCAGAACCGGGTCGTACCGGACAAGTGCGCCTGTGGCAGGACGAAACAGGAAATCATATTGCCCGTCCGCCTTGCGCGGCTTACGGTTCTCCGGGTAATGGATGCGCGAACTGTGATTCACGGTACAAACGATAATCTGGCAGGCGATGGTGGAGGTATTGGTACCCGGGTACTTCTTGAGTATCCAGTCACGTACCGCTATGTTGGTGGTCTTGCCGCCAAAGGCTTCCACAGCCTCCTTCACCATTTTCCATACCGGCGGACGTTTACTTTCTTTCACGGCCGATTCTCCCGTATCTCTTAACGATTTAAATAACAAGTAAGCCAGAGCAGGGACATCCCTGAGACCATTCCACCCACATTATAGGTCTAAATAGGCCTTCAGTTTCACGTTGCCCCATTGATAGAGGATATGGTCGAAAAGGAAAGGAGTCATCCCGAGTTGCCGACAAAGTTTTACAGCAAAGATAAACATCTCTCGGGGATCCGTGGGCAGGCCGGGAACCAGTGCCGGAAATTCCTTTTTCAGGCGCTGGTCTATTTTGACGAATTCCGGGAAACCGATATTTTTCAGGAAGTCGGACATCAGTCCCGGGCCCACATTGGGTATCGGTTGCGTAAACTGCACCATGAATTGCCATGCCTGTTCCGGGCCTGACGCGACGGCCTTCTCAACACTTTTATAGAAGAGCGAGATGCCCTCTCGTAACGCTTTAGTCATCACCACGGCCAACCCCAGCAGGGTCCTTCGGATATGCTCTTTAAATGGGTCATCCGGATATTCCGTTAGCTCTTCAAGCAACTGTGTCAGCCCGGCAGGTGTCCAATTTGTGTCGTCCATGAAGTCCGTGCATTCATAGAGCCGCTCCAGGCATAGGGGTATTGTGCCCGCCAAAGGGATGTCACCGAGGATCTTCTGCATTCTGCTTCGGATTCTGTGCGGAGGCTGGTTGATGCTTAGGGCGCTACTCACGAATTCCTTCATGATCCGAATTTCGTCTGCCGGTTTTTCGGGGAGCTTTGTATGTTCCAGGTACTCGATAATGTGTTCCCGTTCAACAGGTACCATCGGCACATCGTCACGATGGGCAAGGGCAACGAGTTTCAGCCTGCGCCGCTCCATCTCTTCGCGCAGATTCGGGATATCTATTCCGGCAGATGTACTACCGCCACTGATTTCCTGTACCCTTGCGGAGACGTTCACCGTTACTGTTTTGGGAGGGGTATCCATTTGCCGGGGATAAGAACGAGTCGCGCCTCCCGTCTTCAGTTCTCCGTACGTATCGTAATTCTGCCTGTTCGCCCATTTCTCCGTGGGAACAAGGGTGGCGTCCTGTAATTCAGCGAAGCCCCAGCGTATGCCCACAAAGGAAGGGTAACGGCATTTATTCTCGTCGCTCTTCAGGATTTCCTCGCGTGTTTGCCCAAACAGTAACGCCAGATCCCCACGCCGCTTTGCCGTCAGGCCATACCCTTGGTCAATCCAGCTATCCAAGACAAAGGGATTGCGCTCGCTGTCGATAATGCCACCTGTTTTGCCCATGTCGTGTGCCTTTCTCCGTATCAACGGGTTTCAGATAGAGTATAGTATAGGAAACCGTCTTTCCAGATTCCGGAATGATTGCAATCAACCACACGCGGGAAGTTCAACTTCTATGGCAATTGAGTTACCAAGCGCACCCTGGTAACGGAAAGAGAACGAGCGTTCTATTATTTACAGCGCGCCGAATAAAGACGACACCTTGACCAGTTCCCAATTCTCGGCATGCACAAGCATATACTCTCCGTATTCCCACCCGCCAACATCAAATAGAAATTCCGGTTTGTCATCCTTATCAGCGTCAAAAACACCCTTTAAATCGTAATACCTGCTTTCCGTTTCCCTTCCGATGAAACTGGCATACTCCCACAGGATCTTGTCCTCGGATTTCTCTCCGCCCCTTTCCACAAGAGCGTGGTAATACCCGCACCAGTAAGACCGTTTAAAAAAGCCGAATTCCTCCGGGCCCTCTTTAAAAGGATAGGCCATGGTCGCATGGACCCACAACCCTTCACGATCGTTTGGGAGCTTAAACTTCAGGAGATGCACGTATTCCGGCGGATCGTAGCGTTCCGGCTGAAAAGCCGGGCGCTCCTTGTCCTTGGGGATCTCTGACTCCCGCTCAATCACCTCGGCGCTGATTAACTCTTTTGCCCGATCCGCCAAGAGCGCCTTCTCTTTCACGGATAGTGAAGCCTTCTCCAAGGGAATGATTACGTCTGGCACATTGGTCATGGGAAGGTCGAAATACTTGTCCTCTACATCCAGATTGCCCTTCACCGTCCCCGCGAGTCCGATGTATTGCTGCTCCACTTTCCACGGAATCTTTTTCTTTTCCGGCGTGAAGGTAGTCGCGAGGTTTGAGCACAGGTAAAAAGTCTGTGTCATCAACACATCCAGAAACGCTTCCTGTTCCGGTCTAAAGGTTTCCGCCAAAACGTTCGGTCCCCCCGGTATCTCCATCGCAAAGAACGCGCTGGGCTGCCATTTCCCCTCCTGGTAGGCAGCCACCGGTATCAATACACAGTCAACCGGCGCGTCGTCACGGGCCCAACCGTGCCAATAATTCGTGTACATGCCGATCGTCGTCGGCGCCGGGGCCAGCGATGTTACCGTTTCAGGTGCCCCGAGAAGCGCCGCCGCCATAAACACTAATACTGTCAGTTGCATTGAAGTTCCCCTTTACTCAAGCTCAGCTTTAAAGAGGCAAAGAGTGCCTTAACTGGGCAAAGAAATGAGACAATACTCTAGAGCATCTTCTGCATCATTGAATGCTTGGCCTCTAAGGCTTATACCTTGTCGGTTCAAGAAGTACGTCAGCGCTAGTATCACAGCACCGCGTAAAGAATCCCTGAATCCCTGATCTGAAATATCTTGAGACAAAACGTTGAGTATACGGGTGCCCATATCGGGATGAGTAGACGACCTGAGTTGAGAACTTTTCTTTGTGCCAATTAGGAAGCATAAATACGTGATGACTATGCCATACAGTCGGACCGTTTTTTCTGAATCGCTATCAAGTTCGGTCACAAAATGGTCAACTGCGAAGCGATCAGCCTCGTTCTCCATCTGTTTTAGTTGAGATTGTTCGATCTCTGTTAGTGTCATGGGGCTTGTACGGGCCTTTAGCAAGAGGCTTCTAAAAGAAGCATTCCCGTGTCCAAGATAAACATGCGCAAACTCGTGGGCTAGTGAGAATGATGCCGCGCTTACATAGAGGTTATTTGCCTTCTCAACGAGATCTTTTTTCTCAAGCAAATATTTCTGTGGATTAGGCAATGCAAGAGGCCATGGCTGATAGCTCCGGAAAAGAGACTCTGTATATGCAAGGAATCCGAATGCATCTCTGATACGCGAGTCTGTATCATCTAATTGCGTTAATTCTTCTCCTCGTGCGTATCTTTCAGCCCAACAGTCATGAAGAACCATGATTCCGTAAGAAGTTGCCCAAAGTGCTGCTTCAAAAACCTCTTGGATTACTATCGTGCCGGTATCGTAGTCTACGGATGGACTTTGTACAGCCCTAGGCGCAATATCGCGAGACACTTCCCGACGAATGCGCCCACTCAAAACCATCGCCTCCCAATCATCAATTGCCCGAGTATTTGCATTTAAAAAAGATTCAAGAACATTATTCTGAAGTACACGCACGGGAAGGTTTCCCTCAAAGTCTCCAAGAACAACGATATAATCATTTATGGTTATTATCATGTGGTTCGCCTTTCATATAATGGAGTTCATTTTTTATAATATAGAATATCCTAGAGAAATTTGGGTAAATTAATCGTTTTATGAATCCATTTTTTTTGACTGCCCATTTGGCATTTCATCGTATGTTTTCCCCTCAAGAAGGCGCCCGGCTTTCTTTTTGTTCACGCCGCCCCATTGTTTGAAGAAGAACGGGACTTCGGTCCGTTGGCACTGGTCTCGAATACTGATTACCCATTCTGAACTCATGGATCGAGCACCGGGACCTGATTCGCCTCCGACGATCACCCAGCCAATTCCTTTCAGGGGGATTCTGCCTACAGGACCTAGCAACGGTTCAAAGGAAACATATTTCAGGTGGGCGTGGGTCTTCTGTAGATCGCGTATGCGGCTGACATAGTCTCTATCTTCGACACTGACTCCCATCCAGATGTGTGGCGTCCAAGGCAGTCTAGAATCCAATTCCAATAGTCGTTCAGAGCGCTTTGTCAGTATTTGGTATTGGTGCCAGTCAGCCGCCAACATAACCTCGAATACACGGAGTATAAATGATGTCGGCACATTTCTATGGAAGAGATCACTCATGGAATTTACGAATATCAGCCTCGGCTTTTTCCATGACAAAGGCAGCAAAAGTGTTTCTTCGTGTACCGCCACTTTGAATCCATGCTTATAGTTAATCTGTCCCATGGACTGTAAACGTCTTGCCATGCGCTCGGCATAACAGTTCTGACATCCTGGGCTAACTTTAGAACAGCCGGTAACGGGATTCCAGGTTGATTCGGTCCACTCTATGCGGCTATAGGACATATCAAGTTACTCTCAATTTAAATTGCACTTTCGGAGGGACTCCAGAATAATTGGGCCAACCTAGATAAAAGGCATTTTTTCGCGCCTCTTTTTCAGGATCTATTTCAAGAACGCACAGGGTGCCCTCCTCGCACATGGTCTTTAGCATTGGGTTGGCATGTTTAGGCAAGAAGCCATTTTCAATAATATACCGATACAGTTCTCGATTGTCCGGCTGCCGCTGCTCTATAAATACTTTCATCTCTTTCTGAAACTTGTCCTGCTTCTTGCTGACCGCACATTCATCAAGCAATGACATCTGCCCGCCATGTATTATTTCCTCATCAATGTTGTAATTTGCCTCTCCGGTTACGTCGTCCGTGTTCCAGCATACCTGCAGGAACTTATCCAGTCCCAGAAGGTTACTTGTTCCGAAGATGATTCCGTAAATGTTGGTGCTGCTGTCCTTTTCTATCGAGAATGGAACCACATAGTACTGGTAATTGTCTGGAACAAGTTTCTGATAGAACTCCCTGCAGATGAAGCGATGAATTTCTTTTGCTGAAATGGCTTCAATCTTCTCCGGGGAAATATTGATGAACCTTTGCACAGCGTCCTCTTTTGCGAATCTCCGCACATGGGTAGAGGAAACAAAAAACAGGATGTCAGTCGTATCACATTGTATAAGTGTCTGAAATATTCGCTCATCAACTTCCTTGAATCCGTATTGATCCATGATTATCAGATTCGCAGTGTCATTGCGCTGGATTAAATCCAAGTTCGCAAACAATGCCATCCTGAAGTCCGTGCTTGTGAAGTCTACGTCATAAGAGAGTGTAGTTTTTCTTTCACTAACAAGTTGCTGTAGTTTCGCAACCTTATCACAGTCATTATCATTGAAGTGCAGAAATATGTCGACGCCAGGCGCAACAGGTGCACGAGCGTCCTTCAGATATTGTTCCAGTTCCTCAATAATAACGAGTGGGGAACCGCAGTTTCCCGTTGCATCCGTTCCCGGGCCCGCGAAGAAATCATATATATGAACTTCGGAGTACGTCTGCTTCGACAAGAACACAGGAAGCCACTGTCGGATATACCCCCTGAAGATTTCCAGCTTCAGGAGCGTGGCATCATCAAAGGGTTGGTCATGAAAATGGCTATTGTTCATTTTCTACTACTCCAAGTGCTGCAAAAGCCGCGAAAGCGGGGACAGACCCGTTTTGCCAGGCTTGTGTCAGTCCCTGTTTTCCCGGTGACTAATGTAGACTATTTCTTGGCAATCCGTTCATCCAGTGCCTCTAACAACTTAGGCCCCACGTCAAGTGCCCAGTCACACGAATGTTTGGTAACAATCGCGCCATGTACTGCCGAATTCAATTGGCTAATTAAATCACTAAGAATTGACCGTTCTTCCACACTCAAAATGCTACGATGTGCCAATTCACGCAAGAGGGCCCCCAGACCTCTGTTATATATTTTGATATCATAGGCCTCCGCCAAGAGAATCAAACGTTTCTCGATTTCAATCCGGAGTCCTGCGAGAGCAAGATTGGGGTCACTTTCTGCAACTAATTGAAATGAATAGTCTTGTTTCTTTGAATCAGGGCCATCCGGAGAAAGCAAGCCTACATTCTTGACACGTTCACCGATATCCTGAAGCTCAACTTTCAACACGCCCGGCAATTCAAGAGATTTAAGAAACGGAGACAACCACGGAATCATAGCGATAAGCAAAAGCCCGAGGGTGATATTGTCTATTATCAAACACGGAAATACCATGTGTAATAATATTCCGAAGAGGGCTACGAAGGTTATGATTATTCGAAGTCTATCTATAGTCACATAAGTCTCCTTTCCATCAACAGTGTATTTCACTTATCACCCTTTCATTAAGTCCAAGGGAACTATCTTGTTACCACATAGAGTTATTTGAAAACATTATGCATCTCCTTTCGGTGGGTGGCAGCAGCGGGGATCCACTGGGGACTGGGTCGAGGCGGGTCTGGTAGGGTTCGCCCGTGGCGATGGCGCGCTGCATGGCGTCGTAGATGTCGAGGACGGTGTCTTTGATGCGGTTGAACATCATAAAATACGTTTTCTCAGAGGGTGATATCTACAATACGGCGCAAGAAACTTTATGTATTTTAAAGGTATTCTCCTTTAACTTTACCCTAAAGAGGACCATGGGTTATACCAAGATGAGATGAAAGACATTTCCGGTATATCTTTCCCAATGCCATCGTAGCAAGCATCGCCTAGTATTCACTGAAATATTCGTCTTTTTACTCTGGACAGAAGACCCTACACTCAGGCATACCGACTTAGCCCCCCCAGTATTATTGTGTTTTATCGCAGCCCAATTAGTTGCCAGGATAGCCGGAATAAGACTATATTTTGATGTAAGTTATTGTAGTACTTTTACACTTCCTCTTGGTCTGATCCATAAATCCAAGCGTAAATTTGTCCTCCGGTCTTTGAAAAATATCGAGACCGCGCCCCAGGTTTATCCGCCACCCCGTATCGCTTTCAATCCATCTATCGTGCAGGGTATTGTCCAGTCTATATTCCAATACAATACGATCCCGTATCAATCCGTTTTTGACTTCCTCCAATTTGGCCAACAGTTCATTCTCCTGACCCGGATCACAACCCGTAACAAGCACGAGATGCAATTCACCTTCCTCCGGCGCGATTACCTCGCAGAAGCTGATAAGATTGAATAACTGATATTGATGACGAATGTAGGGATCATACAGGGTAATGGATTTCGCGCCACGCAGGTACGGCAAAAACAATTTTTCATAGGAAATGCCGCGCTGTCCATCAGTGATGGTTACTGTGCCCTCATCAGGCGGGCGCTCTTGCGATAGGGGGTCAGCCCGCACTTCATCTGTATCTTCGTTAGGCTTTTCCGCCGGATGGGACAGTTGGAACTCGTCCGGCCGTTCGCTCCGAATGCTGACCCATTTGTATTCCTGGTCTATTTTGGATAACTCGTCACGGATTTGCTGGCGCATGCGCACGGCAGGATTCACGCAGAACTGAATAAACTCCTCTTCGGTCAATTGCACGTCCGGAAAGAGCAGTTTCAAAAATCCCTCAGCCAGCCGTGCGATGGCTTTGTTGTCGCGCATATCCTCGCACTCCGGTAAATGCAGGCTTTGTGACACATAATCAGCGTACTGCAAATCCGTGCGCAGTTCATGAAGAACTTCACTAAAGAAGTCCCCCTTGAAACCGATGGTCTCCGAAGGCGTCCGTCGCGAAATGCGCGGCATATACCAGCCCTCTATGATGCCGTGAATCCTGTCAATAAAGGCTGATTCCTGCAGGGCCGCGGGCAGTTCCTTGAAGATGCCGTTCGATTCATACAGGGGCATTCTATTCGCGCCCAGCGTAATATTGCCCAGCATGGCGAATCCCGATTCAGACGTGCCCATGTTACCGGTGGCGCGGCGATAGCGTCCGCTTTCCAGGTACATTTTCAGCGCGGCCATGGCTTCGCCCGCGGTGTCCGTGTGTATCTTTTGAATCTCATCCACCACAACCACATCGTAACGCGGTATCAGTCCTAATTGCCGGGTATTGCTGTTGAAAAAGAGCGCAGGCGCGGACAGTTTCCCGCCCGGGATTACCGCCGCGTACCGGCTGATGTTGTCGAACACGAAAGACTTCCCCGTGCCTTTCGGCGCCAGTTCACACAGATTTGCCCGAGGCTCTACCAGGGGGATCATGCGGCTCAGCAACAGTAATTTCTGAGAAAGTTTGAGCATATCCGGGTTAAACTGACAGCTCGAAACCAGCAGATCAATCCATTCCTCTACATCGAAATACTTTCGTGAACTCTTGTAATACGCCAAGTCTACACCGGGACTTTGGAAGGGTTTGAAGTCCACCATCCATACTTGTCCTTTTTTTACATCCTCGCCGTCCGGCGGCACATAACGCAATGTGCCCAAGCCCCACATGCCCGTTTTCAACAGCATAGGGTTGCTTTCGATAATCCCGCGCTGAATGCAGCCATGATCCAAATCCAATATGGGAATGCCAAGTTCATGGGTATTTCTATCGAGATTCACGTTTACCCGGAAATCATCCAGAATGCGAACCTCCTCCTGCTGCATCAACCGGTTCAAAATGGTGTTCTTATCGGCTTTCTGCGGCAGAAACTTGGTCACCGTATCCACAATACTCGCGCGTCCGTCATCATTAAGTTCTTCGCCTTCCATAAACTGGCCTATGATCCATTCACCCACATACACGGGAATGGCGCGCGCGCCAAAGCCCGCTTTGCCCATGAGTCCTTTGTTGATGACAACTTCGCCGTAATAATCTTTTGCTTTCTTTTCAAAACTTTTCATGGGTTTGATCCTATTTATAGGTCTTTGATGCTAAAGCCGCCGGACAACGCGGAAACAAAATCACTCTTTAATGTCAGCGCCAGTGTTTTGGTCTCAATGCCGATTTCATAGACTACCTCGATCTCCATATCCTGTTCGCCAAGCGCTTTCCTCTGGAAAAAACATTCCAGCCGTACCACACCCCGCTTTTCCCCCGGGATGGTTGCCAGGGCCACATCCCGCAAATCACATTCGGGGCGGGTAACGCTCGCCCGGACGAGCCGGACTTCCACGGGATTGGGGTTCTGAATATCTATTTCAATCGTGACAACACGTTGAATATAAAACCGCGCATGCCCGCTGGATGCATCCTGTGTCAAATTAATGAACCGCGCTACGGGTTTTACCCATTGCGCTTTAGTCAGTTTATAGAGGGCACAGGGCGTTATCACTTCCTCGGGCGTCACGCCGCCATGCGCATAAGAAGAGGCTTTTTTTTGTGGCTTCACGGTATTGTGACCCCGGGGAAGGAAAAATACCGTTTCTTGAGGCGCAAAAGGATCCTCGAACCGGTAACCGAGATTCCACAAGTTAGCAGGCGTTTTATATGCTTCCGATTTTGGTATCCGGGCAAACCGGTGCTTCTCGTCGGCAAAAAGCGCAGCCATGACCGAGGAATCCAGCGTGCGTCTTTCGTCCTCCAAAATACAGGCGGCGCCATGATCTGTAATCACATGAAGGGCAATCTGCTCTTTGTCATAATGCCCTGTTTCCAGGAATCCTGTAATCCCGTCCGCCACACGCCCGAAGAATCGTTCCAATTCCTCTTCATAGGTAAGATTATCGGACTCCAGGCACCGGTGCATGATCTCGTCGGCGCCCAAGAGATTAAGCGCCACCACAGCCCCGGACTTGGGAGGAGGCAACGCTTCCAGCTCCTTCAACGTCGACACATACAGTATTGGCTTGCCGCCCCACGCGCTGTCAGACCGCTCCTGAAGCAGTTTCCGATAGTCTTTCCCGTCCAATAACCAGTCCCCCCGCACCAGGCGGGGCTTGCTGTAAGCCGTCGCGGTAGGCAGCGGCGCAAAACGATAGCCAAGCGCATGGCGGTTGAATCCCGCCTCCCGCAACGCGCCTTCCAGCAAGGGGAAGAACGACACCGGCAGGCAGTCTATAATCAACAGCAGCGTCAACCCCGGCGCCTCATTAGGCGGGGCCAGCGAATCAAGGCCATACACCAGGCTTAAATCAGGGTCATGGTGGACGGCAAGGTATTCCGCTATGTACCAGTCCGTGAAGGCCTGCACGGTTTGCTCCACGGCGCTGTCATAATGTTTTCGGGCCACTTGCCAGTGCCGGTAAGGCAAGTATTCTTCCACCGCCCACGCCAGCCACTGCCGCCCGTCCCACACTTCCTCCGATTCCTGCAACCGGGGCGAATTCGGAACGACATACAGGCGCAACGAGCGCAATTGCCCTTCTGAGAGGCCCGGGCATTGCTTAAAGCGGTCCTGGAACGCTTGAATTGTTTTCATATCGACTTCGAAACGCCCGCGATCAAGCAACGCCCGCATCTGCTGAAACTCCTGGCGTGTTCGGCCGGACACGTAAGCGAGCACCATCTGAAACGCCGCAAGACTGGAGACCTCGTCGGCAATATCCCGGAAATAGAGGGTCATCTGTGTTACCGCTTCATCCACTCCCTCGGGATGCAACGCCATGCCGTCAAGGGCAGAAACCGGAAAGTTACGAAGAACCGGGCGCCGATCCGTGGGAATGACAAATTCCAACAACGCCTCCGGATAGCCGTGAAGGAGCGCCAGACAGGTCAATTCCTTCCAGAGCAAAGCCGCCTCGTTTACCAACAAAGGGATGAGTTTCTCCGCCCAGGGTTCTACCGCCGCATGGACCCATCCCTCGCATTTAGCCCTCAAGGCCATGCGCAGGCTTCCGTACTGTTTCAGCGAATACGTTGACTCCGGTTCTGCCAGCCGTGTCGCCAGCGCCGCCAAGTCGCCCGGGCCACACTTTTGGTTTTCAAAGGCACCGCCCAGAAAGTGGAAAAGGATGCGGTTTTCAAAGGAAGCGGGCGCGTCAGCATCAACCGCAACAGACAACAATTTATCCTGGACTACCAGCGCATCCGTCAGCCATTCCGGCAATGAAACGCGCCATTGTTCCGCAAGAAGTATTCTGGCCGTCTTTTCCGAAAAAACGGCAGGAATACACGTCTGTTCCAAGAAATTGCGTAACCAGGCGTGATAGTTTTTTTTCCGCACCCACACCGTCGCGGGCATGTCTTCAACACGGGCCAGAGCCGCGCACACCTTTACATAATCGGTGTCTGTCGCCACAACCAGGGTGTCCGGCAGCGGTGAGCCATCGAAATCACCAATGTAGGCAACCTCTACGGGATTTGGATTTGTCCTGTTCACAGACTGTTACTCACTTTGTCAACTGATTGTTAATGGCCGCTTCCACCGCCTCGCGTTGGGCTTTGGAGATGATTTTTCTATCGCAGCCGAATTTCAAGAGCGACTTGAGCGCAGCGACAAACGAACCGATGTCTCCGGGACACTTAAAGGTTACTTCCTCGTCAAAAAGATCCTTCTTGACCTGAATATCGTATTTTCGTTCCTTGCTTTCCAGTTTTACAACCACTTGTTCGCTGCGGTTGCCTTCATTGTCTTCAGCCCACATTGTGACGGTACACGAGGGTTGGCCGCCCAATACCCCGGCCAGGTCGAGAGGCGCCTCTTCCCGCAAGACCCGCGTTTCGGTATCATTGTCTTCTGTTGTATAGCATAATGTTTTCGCTCCTTCAGGCACCTCTACCGGTTTGGGCGCCGCCGCCTGAATCTCGATAACACTTTTCTTGATGTCCGGCTTGGGCACCAGGGGCTTTGCATTGTCTATCTCTTCCTTGGCCTGCTTGATCTTGGCAGCGAATTCATCAATATACAACCGGGTCCACTCATTCATGTGCGAGAAGCCGTAATCGGCGGATAACTGGCAGGTTAGCATCGTTTCAAAGTCCATGCCGTGGCTTTCCAGGCGCCGGAGCAAATGACCGGCCTCTTCAAGTGTGTAGCGATTCGGATCGCGCTGTCCCGGATTGAGGCGCTCATACCACGTGGTTATGGCCCTTCCGCAGGCGACCATGTCGCCTTTAGCGCCAAAGACCGGGCACACGACTTCCGCCAGCCGTGTGCAGGCCCGCCGGCGGCCGTCGGCCAGACGTTTCACATCTGCCGCGAAAGCCTCGGCGTACCTTTTCGCGTGCTCTTCAGTCATTGCGTTGTCCACCGCCGCCCCGGCATACAGGGCCGGCAGCCGGACCAGCAGGAATTCGAACCGGTCTTCCCCGGCACACAGCCCGGACGTCATTGCCGACACAAATGCTTTGATCTCCTTTTGCTCCTGGGGCGCGTAGAGTTCCGGTATCCGCGCCACCGGCGGTATGGCATTCCACCATCCCTGCAGGGCGTCATAGACCTGGTTCAGGGTTCGGGCTTCGCCATGCCTGAGGGGCGGGGCGTCCACCGCCTTGGCGATCAGGTCAACATAGGCCATTTGGGCTTGGGTGACACGGCGCACTCCCATTACCGCCTTTGACGCAGGATCACCGACAATCGCCGCCAGATTTTCATAGGAACGAATCACACAGAGATCGGCACGGGTGGAATCCGTATATAGGGTGAGCCTCTCGCCATATCCCCGAACAACATGGGCCAGCGCCAGCATAAGGGCATTCCCTCCGGCACCGAAAGGCGGCATCCGCATTTCGGCCAGGAAACCGCCCAAGTTCAAGGCTTCCCCCGCGGGCAGCCTTGACAGGCGCAAGCACAATTCCCGCAACACCGGGAAATCATCCGAGATTTTATCGGGGTCGCAATCGCAGGCAAAGTAGGTGAGCTGTCCCTCGGCGCCGGTCTTGCGCAGGGCGCCCGCCCCCTTGAGTAACACCTTTTCAAGATACCGTTTTTCCCCGTGATTATCGGGATTGCCGTTGTCGATGAAAACCCGGTCCGCATCCAGCAGGTGGTTTACGGCTTGCTTCAGCGCAATATTCTTGCCTGTGCGCCATTTTGTATCATGGCACCAATTGAGATCCGGGTGCTTTATGCGGCAACGCCGGGTATACAACTGTTCGCACAGCATATCAGCAGGCTTGTGCGCCTGTTTGGGACGATCCACGAGCACCCTGCCCGCCTCCGTATACCAACAGGCGTTTTCCCCTTCCAGAAGGTCTCTCATATACCGTTGGATCTGCGTTGCATAGCCATCTTGACCACTTTCAAGCAAGTCCCGAAAGCGCGATTCCGTCTGCACCGCCAATTGACTGCCATGCCCCCCTTCAAGATAATGCCGGCAAGCCCGCGCGCGCAGCAGGGTGTCCATAAAGGGCAGGGGTTCGTGGGGAACCGCCACGGCAATATGGGGCGACGGAATGGACGCCACGGCCGCCCGGGCCTGGGCAATGTCCGGCTCCTCCTCGCAAAGGACATGCACCACTATCACGTCATATCCCTGATTGCCGCCGTTATAGGTTATCCATTGGCTCAACAGGCTTTCCCAATAGTCCGTCCCAAGGTCTCTGGCCAGCGCCAGATGGATTTTATACTTCTTGTCCTCGCTGAAAGGCAGGTTGTAGCCCTTGGCGTCCTGCAACAGCTCGGCGCGTCCCTCGATCTGCATGGCCCGCAGGACATCCGGCGCGTTCTCGGGCACGGCGATATACTGCTCGATCATTTCATAACAGTCCTCCCCCGTGCTGACCGCCAACTCATAGGTCTTTGATTGGCGGCGGAAAAAGAGGGCGCCCTTCTTCACCAAGTCATCCAGGCCCGCTTTCACCGCGTTCTTTTCCGCGGCGCTCAGGCAGTAGCGGCCGAACTGGATGTTTTCGACCGTGGCCGGAACCGAACACAGGTCGTAGAGAAGCACCATCTTGAGCAGCAAGACCCGCGGGCCCTGTTCGGCGTCGAACAATTCCTGGCTTGACGCTTTCAGCAACGCGTCCAAACTCGCGTAATACCCGTTCACGCAACGCCGCTGTCTGTCCCGCAGATCATGGGATTTGGGCGACAGTTCCTTCTCGAAAAAGGCGAACAAGCGGTCCACCGTATACAGGTTTAGTTGTCCTCCGGCGGCGATGATGTCGGCCGATTCGATAAACGCCGCATACGAGCCCGCTTCCTTTCCCACATCGCCCGAGAAGAAGGAAAAGGCGCTGCGCGCGTCGGAACCGATCTCCGAGGACAGTTTCAGCAGGCACGACAGGGCCATGGGGTGCACACCGTAGATGTCCTCGAGCACCCGCTTCCGAATCCGTTTCGCATCCTCAATCCATGGGAACAGGTTCAGCGATTTGCAGACGGGCACCAGTTGGTCGAACACCCCGATCTTGGGCACGATCTGCTGTGTCCAGACAGGCGATGTCTTTTCGGTCTCTACAATCGCGCCGATAATCTCCTCGATGCCCTCGTTGAGCAAGTCCACCTGGGTAAGACGGGCGCTCATGACCGCCGCATCCGCCTGGTTCAGGCGGTCCGCGTAGGCCTTGAAGTCCTTGTGGATGCAACCCACGAACATCACGTTCGCCTCGTTCTTGCACAAGGTTTCCATGAACCCCTGCAGCACGTCCTTGGAATAGGCGGCGCGTTCGAGGGTAAAACCGAATTCGTCAAAAAACACGGCCAGGCCCTTGAAGCGCTTCTTGAAGGAATCGCTGCGCACCAGCCGCTGCAGAATGGGAATGAGGTTGCCTGACTGGGGCTGGAACTCGAGGCCCCCCATGGCGGCCTTGAAGGCGGTCCGGAACTGTTCCAGCGATTCCGAATTAAAGTCCCGCAGCCCCGTCCGCAACTGCGCCGTTGAAATCCCCGGTTGCACCGCCTCCAGCGCCTTGCCGAAATCCTCGTAGAAGTTGCGGATGCCGCCCGCTTTCCCCGCTTTTTCCCAGGCCTCCAGTTGACGCTCCGCCTCGTCGTATTCCGTGGCGATACCCGTGTCCAGGCCGCGGGCGGCGCAGGCGTCAAACACGGCTTTGAGCACCACATCCTCAAAACGCCGCCCCGAATAAAAATCGCAGATAGCCACCAGGTATTGGCCGTCCTTGCGGATGTTCCGGAGCAGTTGTGCCTGCTCCGCGTCCAACCGGGTATAGTTCTCGTAAAACCCCTTGATCTCCGGGTCCGCGCTGGACCGGCTCAGAAAATTGGCCAACATCAGGCACAAATGCGACTTGCCCGTGCCGTAAGAGCCGCTAAGCAGATAGAACTTCTTGTCGGCCGGATTAAACAAGCCCCGGCATATCCGTTCAAAAGCGCGGCGGTGCGCTGTTGTCGGACGGTACATCGCCATCCTATCCGCATTCTCCCGGGTCTCTTCAAAAGCGCTCTTCAAGTGTACGAAGTTCGCATAGCCCGACTTCAGTTTCACTACTTCCGCTATTGTTGCCATGTCGCTACCTCTATCAGTTCATCGCATAAAAGGCGCGTCGAAGTGCGTCTTGTCCTAATGTCATTCATCCATTGCCGTTACAAACATCCGCCCGTCTAAAAGTGCAGATAACAAAAGCAACCATGCGTGACATCCTTTCTTCATTCCCTATGTTAAATTGCTATCCATCCTTCATCCTACAATATTCCCCCTATCCTGTCGTATTCCTCCAGGCATTTCCGTTTCGACTTAAACTCGCCAAAGGCCTGCTCTTCTTTTCGGCACAATACCGGGAAGGTGTCCAGGATGTAGGCGAAATCTTCCCGGTTCAGGCCGTACAGATGCGCCACATAGGCATCTATCTCCGCCCGCAACTGCGCCCGGTCACCCGTATCCCGCCTATCGGGAAGACGGTCATGCACACCGCAATGAGGGCCCCACTCGGGCGTAAGCTTTGCCGCTTCATCCCGCAATCGGCGCCGGATGTCACATTCGTGAGAGGGGCCGTAAGTGTCGATGGTGGACGAAGCAGGATACCAAAATTCAGGAGACTGCCACTTAATAGAAAACACGCTATCCCACAATGATTTAAACGAATCGCTAACACATAACAACCTGAAGGCACGACAAACCAATGAAGAGTTAGTTTTCCACATTAAAGAATCTTGATTTCTCGGAATAGGCAACGAGTTCATGTAGTGATAACTCATATGATTCGTTACTTTTTGCCGTATCAGATAGTCTATACAGAAACTGCCCAAGAAACAGACTAGCCAAATGCTAGAAAACTCATTTGGCCCGCCCCGCATCTTTTCCGGGTGATACGGTTGGACTGTTGCCATCGTGTGTCCGTACCACACACGTGGGAGAATTGAAACAATTAATGTACGTTCGTTCGTACTGGCAGCCACGTCCCTAAATCCCAATCTAAAGCAACTGCCCTCCCATGCGCTATCACCTAGCGCTTCTTCAATTTGCCTTTTGTCTAGCCAATATCGCGGATTCTCATAATGGCTGTCAAACAACCAAATCATTTTCCCTTCGTATAACGGACAGTCCGTTGGAATCATCTTAAACAAACGGCTATCGTTAGTCATATCAAGTTCGCGCCTAAAAGACACATTCCATGTGCCTTCCAGTTTATCCCCCAATAACGGCCAATCACCATAAATCTTTTCAGTAATTTTTATATCCCGTTGGTGGTTGAATTCCATAATACTGAAGGTGTCGGGCGAGAATTTCTTTACCTGTTCCAGGGTCATTTCCATCGCCTGGGCGTCAATAGCCGGAAGCCGTTCCGGGTCATGTTCCATGAAAGCGGTTTTAAACTTTCGGGTCATACCGCCTTTGACCGCAGCGAAAAGGATAAATTTAAAACGACCGTCCACCGCGGGAAAAATCGTTGGCCATCGATTTTCGAAGCAATAGAGAAACTGTACCTGGCTTTGTTCAAAGAAAAGGCTGCGCAGGGGAAGGGTTCCCGCGTCAGTATAGAGACCGCTGGGCGTTACGATGCCCATGTGTCCGCCGGGGCACAGGAGGGCAAAGAAGCGTTCCAGGAAAATCTTATAGGTATTGATATCGCCCTTGCCCAGGGCGGCATAGGCGCCGGGTTCTTTAAAATAGGCGCTTTGTTCCTCAAAGGACGCGCCATATTCCCGCCATTTTTCGGCGATGGCAGGGTGTTCTTTCATGAGCCGTTCCGCAGCCTCGTTGGCTTGCTGTTTATCATAGGAGCGGAAGTCCGGGTCGTAGTTGGAAAAGAATTCCTGGGAGTTGGGCTTGACAATATCCCAGGGGGGATTACCAACCGTTGCCGTGAATCCGCCGCCATCCTCCTCGCCGAAGACATCAGGGAACTCGAGGGGAAAGTGGAAGAAGTGGTGGCGCCGCGCCAGATCTTGGACCCGGTCAAAGGCTAGAAGCAGTTTCGGGTCAGTCAGCACATCGCCGGACCTGCCCTTTGCCAGCGCCTGAAACAGCAGATGGTAGGTTTCGGGCGTCATAGCGCCGTCCATGAGATAGGCGGTGTACAAGTCGGCGAGAGGCCTTAAGCGCCGGGCGGTTTCCTCGCGCGCCTCTTCAAAGGCCCCTTTCTGCTTTTCCGTATCGTCTTCCGCCATGGCGGCGATTTCGGCTACGGTATGCGCGGCGCGTTGCAGGGCGTCACCAAAGGCGTCGTAGTCAAAGAGCGGCGCCTGGCCGTCGTCTTGTTTCTTGTCCTTCTTACGCGGCGGCAGCCGCCGGAGTTGCGCAAGGAAGCGGATACCGATAAGGCTGTTGCCGTGGCGCAGGTGGTGGTCCAGGAAGGTGAGACGGTGGTCCGAGGCAAAACAATTCAGCCAGAGCGACAATTTGGCCAAAGTTACGGCAAGCGGGTTGAGATCCACGCCGTAAAGGCAATGGCGGGTAACAAGACGGCGCCACACGTTGGGGTCGCTGGATACCTCCGCGCGCAGCCCCGGCACGTCCGGGATTTCGGCGAGCAGGCGCACCACCAGCGCGGCCATCTGGTTCGAAGCGTCCACCAGGAAGTGGCCGCTGCCCATGGCGGGATCGCATACCTTAAAACGCAACACCTCTTCCCACACGAAACTATCAACCAGGGAGGCAGCGGCTTGTGCCGCGCCGCATTGAGATTCTTCGCCGCCCCCCGCGTTAGCGCGCGCCAAAAACGCTTCAAAGCGCTCCCGGCAGGCGGCGTCGAAACGCTCCCGCAAGGGCCCCACAATACTTTTACGGTTGAGAAAGCGCACCAGCGACTCAGGCGTATAATAAGACCCCGTTTGCTTGCGTTCGAAGGCGGACGCGCCGAAAAAAACGTCCCCCTTGCGTATCAGCGCGTCGCCGGGCTGTTTCACGGCCTCCGTTGCGAGAAGCAGTTCCACGCCTTTCCGGGTGCGCCGCCGAATCCGGTCGGCGTCGGCCAGCATGACGGTATACTCGAGAATGTTCTCATAAAGCTCGCCCAGGTGGCGCACCTCGAGGTCTTCGTAAGGGATTTCGTATTCCTCGTCCGCGTTGTCCAGGGGCTCCACATAGGCCATGAGATATAGCGCCCGGGCCATAAAATCATTGCGCAGGCGGTGCGCGCCTAGGAAGCGTTCCTCACTGTCGTCGAACAGGCCGCCGTTGTAGCCCATGACCCCGTATTCGGGGTCACCCTCGTTTACGGCCGCAATAAGTCCCTTGAGATGTTGCCAGAGGTCATACTGGTCCACATCGCGGCGCCTGCCCCATCGGAAGGCGTGAGCCTCGCGGCACAGGGCGCGGATGCCGTGCTGCCGGTAGACCTCCGCCTTGTTGGCATCCGACGGCAACAGGCGCCGGGCCTCAGCGTAGAACAGGAAGAGACAGCGGTACAACAGTTTGACGGCGCTTTCAAAAATCTCCGCCCGTTCGTCCTCGGTGTATTCCGGACCGGTCTTAGGCGTGTCCTGAATGAATCCGTTGCACAGGTATTGCAGCGTTTCATCCACCTGGCACAGGAAAGGCTTTTTTACCCGCGCCTCGAGCACGGCCTCTGACTGTAACCGGTCCCGGTCCAGGCGGCAGATATACACACCCGCCGCGGCCTTACTTTCCGCGGTCGCGATAGCGTCCGGCGTTTCGGGAAGAAAGGAATCCTTGTGGAAAAAACGTTCGAAGAGGCCGTATTCGGCTTCGTCCCGGTTCCCGAGAGCCTCGGCCAGGGACAATTCCACGTAATCCTCAAAGGGCCGCGAACTCTTGGCGGAATAGAGCCGCCACCGGGCGCCGTCGGTCAGAATACCCCAGTTCAACCGCCGTTCTTCCAGCCGGGCAAGGAGTTTGGCGGGATGAAACCGGCCCACGGCCCTGTCGTCCAGATCGCCGTCGGGGGGCACAATGTACAAAACGGCAATGCAGTTCTCGTAATTCCAGTCCTCGTAGAGGAGGTATAGGCACTGACCGTCAGGCTGATTGGGCGGCACAAATTCCAGGTAGCTGACCGCCTGTTTAAGGAAGGTGTCCCAGAGCGTATCCGCGCTGTCCATCCTCCGCGTTCGCCACGTTTGGGCGAGGGAAGCCATGCGCCCCCCGGCGGCATCGTCAAGACACGACTGACTTTTCAGGTCTTCAATAAAGAAACTGCTGCACAAACCGTGGTTTTTCATTCCAGCGCGAGCGTCTCCTCTTGTTCCACCACAAAGGTATGCTGCCGGAAGCGTGTAAAGGGGCGTCCCGCGATATACGCGTCCTGTTGCATTACGAAGAGCAGGGCGGGGGCATTCTTTTCGGCCCACAGTTCAACCTTCGCCGCGAACTCCTCAAGGGCCTGGCTCTGGCCTGACCAGGACGCTTTCAGGAATTCGAGCCCCGACACAATGAGCACGGATTTATCCGTCGCTTCCTTGAGGAAGTCGAAGAGTGCGGCCGGTGTGAAGCGGCTTAGTTGTTCGGCAAGGGAAGCGTCTTCGGCGAACCGTTCCAGCACATCCAGATGGGCGGCCCCGGTTCGACGGGCCAAGGCCGCGGCCCACGCTTTTTGTCCGGCGAAGTCGCGGGTAAGCACAATGCACGCCCGGCCCCGGGGACGCGAAGCAAGCTCCCCGACCAAGGTTGCCATGTTTATGGGCGCATTCACGAGTCCAGGTCTCCTTTGCCCGCATCCTCGTCTTCTTTTGGATCCCGGTCTTCATAGAAAGCCCGAAGCATCTCAAGTGCCGAAAAAGAGGGTTTCAAGCGTATCTGGTCTAGTCCGTGGGTGGTTTCGTAGCGCACCCAGCCGCGTTGATGAAGGCCTTCAACCAACTGGCGCAGCGCCGCGACATCGACACCGAACACCATGGCCGGGGAACCCGGCGTTGCCGCTACATCTTCCACCTGCAGTAACCTCGTGTTTCGGGCCAATCCGTAGTCATAAAGCATGGCGCATACTATCAGTGGCTCAAAATCCGTATAGCGGCGCCGGTAAAGTTTATCGTCATGGGTTTGATTTAACAATTCCAGTTTTCTGAAGTTTCTGTTCTGATAGGCGTCCAGGACAAAGCGGACTTCTTCGTTCAGATGTTTTCCCACAGTCCTGGGCGTGTAATGCTCCTCAAGACGCCTCCGCAAGAAATCCTTCCAGACTTCCTGTGTACTTAACGGTTTCTCCACCACGACAACATTGAATATATCGTACCAAACGAGATTTCCCGAAGAGGCCGCGCCTGCATAGTGGCACCACTCCAAGGTCGGACGCAATTCAAGAAAGATATCGTGTTCGGCAATCACTTCGCCGAAGACGGTCAGTTTCTGCCTGCCCCGAACGATAAGCCCCATGGCGGCGCCTACGCTGACCAGGCTTTCCAATTGCCTGTCCGCCAGGCCTGTACTTTCCATCAGGTCTTCCCGGCTGATCTTGGATTGCGTTCTCATCTCTTGCAACGAATGCAAGACTCGGGCCAACTGATCGAATTCCAGCAGGTATCCGTTGCAGACCTGAAACTTACGCTTCCCCCCCTTGGAAACAATAATCGACGGCACCGTTATTTTCTTGGGTTGGCGCCGGCTTACAGCCCTTGATTTTGCCGCTCGTTTTTTCTTGCCTTTTGTCGGCTCCGGTTCCGGCGCCGGCGGCTTATCTGTGACTTCAATAATTTCTTCAGGTAATTCCTGCTGTACCGGAGCGGGCATTTTTTCCGGCCACGCTACTTTTTCGCGCGCAGGCGCGGCTATTTCAAGTTGACGCGCGGACGACTGCTGGCCAATTGAGGGCGCCTGGACACGAATACGGTCCACGGCCTTGAACAAGGCAAGGACGGACTCCTTAATGCCTTTGAATTGCGCAAGGTCCATGGGCGGCGCGGACAACACGGCAACAAGACTGCCATATTTTTCAAGAAGTTCTTTCGCCAGGGATTGGACATCCAACCTTGGGAGGGCATAGGTCAGCAGTAATTCCAGCAAGGCCTCATCGCTGAACGCTTCCGGCTTCCCCGCAAGCGTCTTGTCGCGTAGCCGTTGTCTATGTCCTGAATTATCCGTTTGCTTCATTCAGTTGCCTCTATGCCCGGGCCTGATATCCTTAATCCCGGATGTACAGGCCTGCCCAACAGACGCTATCTACCTCTTACGAGTTGCCACCACCCACGGGAAGAGTTCTCCTTTATTACACCTTCCTGCACCAACTGAAGCCGCGCCCAATGGGCGTTATGACGCCATCTTTCAACATGTCTCGCGTCTGGCTCGTGGTCACCAGGCAACAACCGCCCCGCCAGTTTTCTTTCCATTAAGGCTAGTACATCATTACAGGGCGCGCTGCCACCCAATTCCCTCAGAGATTCAACCAGGACAGGTTTCAGGTCCGCCTGCGGTGTTGCCGCTTGTCCCCGGGGTTGTCGCGGTGTTGGTGCCGCAACAACCGTTTGCCTGTTCAAATCATTCGCTATAGCCCTTAGGCCGTCACGGAGATCCGCGATGGTCTGAGAAGCTTCACTATCCCTCAGTCGCTGTTCCAGTCTGTCATATTCTATTTGAATGGAATCAGGTATCGGGGCCCCCCTGCGCTCCATTTGGCGCATGGCATGCTTAAGTGCGTCCAGTTGGGTTGCCAGTTCTTGGTGATTGTCATCTTGATACTCTAAGACAATTCTGTTGACCACTTTCTCGCAAAATTGGATAAATTCTTTCGGGTCGTAAACAAAGACTTGAATATCCGCATCGGAAATCATGTTCCCTATCCTCCGGTCGGTACTTCATCTATGCTTATTGTAACAGACACCCCTGCCACATGGAAATTGAAAAAAAGGATGTGGATAACCCTAGCCGGTTCGGAGAGGGTATACATAAAATATATCGCCTTCAACTTAAATACATATTATTTCTGTAAGAACCGCCTGAATAGTTTAGGCCAACTCCCATATGCCATGGGGCGAATTCTTCTTTAAAACACCTTGCTTCACCAGCAGGCTACGAGCCCAACGCGCGTTGTTGCGCCATTTCAACTTGTCATAGGCACAAGGCTCAAGATCCCCCGGAAGGAATCTCCCTTCCATCTTTTGACCCATCGCTTCCAATACCTCCTGTGTGCTGCCACTTCCCCCCAAATCCCGCAGGCTTTCGACTAATAGTTTGCCCAGTTCCGCCTGGGAGGTCTGCAAAATAACGGCCTTTCTGTGATGTCCCAGCGGAATGGCGGACGTGTGATTTTTTAGGTCCCGTGCAACTTCAATCAATCCCGTGAAAAGGTCTTCTATAACCTTTGTCGTATCGCAATCCTTTATGCTTTTTTCTAGATCGTCCCTCTCCATGAGCAGTGCATCGGGCACAGCAACACCTCTTCTTTCGAGAACGCGTATTTTCTTATCTATTGATTCCAGTTTGCGCTCTTTTTGCTGGTGACGGTCATCCTCATACTCATTAACAATACGGTTCGTTACTTTACGGCAAAAGGCTATAAATTCTTTTGGATCGTAAATAAAGACATGAATATCCGCATCAGAAATCATCGGGTCAATCCTCCTCACCCAAGTGTTATGAAACGACCATTCATATGAAGCATGTGAGGGACAGTAAAGTCGCTCATGGAATCGCGATGATAAATTGCTGCGCTAATAACGACAACTATAAAGCATCCGGATACTTTTTAAATTTATTGAATTCCATGTGCACACAGACAAAACTATCGTCTAACACAGTTCCCACTTACCCGATATTGGATCTTTTTTTATAACCCCGTCTTTCATAAGCCTTTGGCGCACGCCGGTAGCATTGTCCCGCCAGCGAAACTTGTAGCTTTTATCTGGACGAAAATCGCCCGGTAAAAGACGTCCCTCTAATTTCTTTTCCATCGCGTTCAGGATTCTAATCCATTCGGCACCTTCCCCCAATTCTTTCATGGCGATAAGTAACACCCTTCTCAATTCTTCACGAGTCGTAATGGGTTCCTTATGCGTATGCGATACTTTGGACTCTTGTCTTCTTAGATCTCCAATCAATTCGGAGAAACCCTGGATAAGCGTGTCCATTACCGTGGAATAATCGCAGTTATTGATGCTTTCCTCCAGTTGCTCACATTGTACGCGAACAAGATCAGGCACTGAAATCCCCTGGCTTTCAAAGCGCCGTATCACTTTTTTAAGTTCGGTAAGCTGCAGATTCTTTTCCTGATAACCATCGTTTTTGTGTTCCTCAATAATCCGCGCTACCGCCCTTCGACAAAATACAATGAGTTCATTCGGGTCATAGACGAACACGTGCATATCGGCATCAGATATCATACTCTTTCGCCTCCTGATTATACTTCCGTAAAAATGCTGTGTTAATCAATTCTTCATACTATATAAATCGAATCGAAAGTATTGTAGACCGATTATATCGTGAGGGTGTACCCCAAGTTCTCATAAACTTCACAATCCATACGCACCAGCGGCGAATCCCCGAAATCCGGGGCCGCACCCGGACCACCACCCGCGCCCCGGGCTTGAGAATACCCTCTGTTGACATAAGCGCTACCCCATAATTCCATTGTAGAATATCAACAACTAGGCAAACATGCCGAAAAGAGGAAAGGAATTTCTGCCGGCAATACTATTCCCTCCCTTGCATAGGCGCATGTGCCAATTCCAATATGATTTATAGTAACATATCAGAAGAGAATGAGGGTATTCGGAATTGCCCGGTTGAGTTTATCCGGGATGTGATTAAAGACGAGATAATGCAAGGGCTCGTTTAACGCAGAAAGAACAGAGGTCATGGAGGATATCATGCCTAAAAATATTGGTCACATTACAAGGATGTTATATTACAATCAAGTCGCTCCTTTCATGATAGATCTTCAGGACTCTGCAGTTAATATTGTACGGGAATGTCTGCGTGATTTCGACACCAGCCTCAAAATGGATGAGAACCCCATTCCTTTTTTATTGATATCCGGGTATGATGAAGCAATACTTACTGACCTTTACCATAATAATCCGGAAGGACTGCACGCACTTGCCTTAAAGGCATATGCGAAAGATAGAGCCGCTGAAATTGTTGGGGAAATACGACGTAGCCAGCTGATTTCTCTGCATCGTTTAATACAAACGCAGTACCCCATACTCGCGAATGAATGGCGGGAAGTGGAAGATATCAAGGTTGACCACCTTCCCCCTGAACTGAAAAACTTGGTACTCGGTTCAAGCTTTACGCCTGAGCACTTTGTTAGGGCCTACCTTGGAAATGTTGCAAACCCAAAAGTTTACGATTTAACACCAGTATGGCAGCAATGGGCGGCGAATTCCGGACTACATCCAGCATATCCAAAAAGTATTCCTACAAGAGATGCATCCAGCAAGCCCGAAGAGTCGATCCCCATTGCTGAGGATGATCCGAGATTGTGGTGGACAACTCCTTTTTTGGGTGGCGATAAACAAAAGGCTCAGAAATCACTCAACGTTTTAATAAAATCAGGCATTCTTTCTCGTGATTTCAACGAAAATGAGTTTCACAATACGAGAAAAAACATTACCGGTATCCACGCCCTAAAATTCTCACACCCTGAAATCGTCGATATACCCCAAAAGGAAAGAAAGGGAAGACCGCCATTATCAGCCAAGGAAGCAAATATCGCTCAACGCATTTTTAATGCATGGATGGCAGGAACAGACTGGGATACAATAACTTGTGAATTTTCAGGTGCCCTGACAGAAATATTAACTTGTGAGTACCGTATTGTGATCTATGTGGGGTTGTTATTCATCATGCAGCCAGCCCTTTTGCCCTTGTCTGGCGTAAATCGAGTTTTTCTCGCAGGAATTTTGTGAGGATTGGTTCGGAAAAG
>JAAYBJ010000326.1 GCA_012730105.1 Candidatus Hydrogenedentota bacterium | reverse complement strand
GGCTGCCGCACTCCAAAGAATCCCGGCTAATGGCTTGCACCTCTACCGAGGTGCGGGGAAGACTGTTGCTGAAAGTTTTTGACAGGCTCGCTTCAGCGTTCGGGACCCATCACGACCAAGAGGGAGAGGGCATTCCAGAGCAATAGCAGGGCGAAAAGGCCCATCAACATCCCCAAGCCGCGCATAATGTATAGATACGGCCGGCCCAGGAAGAAGTTCCTCGAACCGCCCACCGACACGGCCACGACGGTCTTTGCTCCGATCAGGCACAGATAAAAACCGCCAAGAAATAATACTGGGTTTATAGGGCTTTCCGCCCACCCCTTCATGATAATAGGCATACCGACGGTCATCCAGAACAGGTAAGGGTGGGGATTCAGGAAATTAACCATCACGCCCCTGCGAAGGGATTGCGGCTTGACAGACATGGCCTCCGTATCGAGGCCGGTCGTCCGAAAACTTTCATACGCCAGGTAAGCAAGAAACAGACTCCCGGCCAGGCTGATGCCGCCGAGCAGGATATGGGAAGCGGCCAGTCGTGAAAATACGAAGGCGGCCAACAGAATAATGGGCGCATCGGTGATCAGGGGCGCCAGCGCGACTTTGATGCCTTCCCGGACGCCAAACTCAAGAGAATGCGTGACGACCAGCGTCATGAACGGGCCCGGTGAAAACCCCGCGGACACCCCCAGGACAATACCTGAAATAAATGAGCTAATCATGACCCGGATAGTACAAGAACCGCCACGGATAATCAAACCATCTTTCACGGCCTTATGCATAAACGACACATATGATTTTACATGTGTACAGGTCGAGTTTTCTTTTAACAAAAGGTAAACGTTATACTAAGGCCATGATACGGAACGTTACAACCATAAAACATAAGCCATTCCGGTATCCGGACCTCCGGGCGTTTTTTGTTTTTTGCCTGATGGCGGGAATGATGCTGTATACCCTAACGCCGACCACATTGGAAGCGCAGGCGGATTCCCATGTCGTAATCGCGGCGGGAGCCACGCTTTCGCCCGGCGCGTTCTTTGATCACCAAGGCTCTTCGGCAAGTCACCCCCGCAATCCTTTCAGGTACACCGGAACTCCCCTGGCAATCACACCGGCCTGCCCTTTAGACGGCGCCAGCGCCGCCAGTTTTCACGCCGCAGCCCAGAATACCCGCCGGGGCTGTACGCTCCACCTGCTTAACCGCCAGTTGTTGATTTGATCCTTTCCCACGTTCCCCTCTGAATCATTCATATTCAAGGCAGTTCCCCGCCCCTACACGCCAAGGCGCCTGTGATTCCTCCATAACGCGCGGGGAAACATCACCATTACCCGGGAAAGAAATCTACTACCATGAAAGAGAATAAAACGACTTACTACTGCAGCACCTGTCAGAAGCAGGTGACCTGGCATTACGAACCCGTAAATCATCTGAAACAGGCTTTGTTATCCGTGATCACCGTGGGGCTCTGGCTCCCCATGTGGCTCGGCCTGACCCTGGTCAAAGTCAAGTACTGTGACAAATGTCAATCACCTTTATCCGACGACTGACCCCGGCGTCAGGGCGCCTGCCGGCAACGGTTCCGCGGTCGTGTGGCAAGTAGTATTCCGGCCAGGACCGCATAGGTGCCCAGCGTAAAGGCGAGCCCGATCCGCGTCGTCATTGATTCATAAACGAACGCTACCTGGTGCGTTCCTGCGGGAACAACAATAGATTTGAAAGCGTCATCCGCCTTCAGGATTTCGACTTCCCTGCCGTCCAGCCGCGCATGCCAGCCTGGATAGTAGGAATCCAGAAACGTCAGCAGGCGCGCACCAGGCAGATCGTTAAGCATGACCCGGACGGTATTCGCCGTCCTGTCTTCTATGACGATATGGCTGTCTTCGTCGGCGGAATCCTTGAGCACGCCGGCTTCCAGCAGTTGAAACTCCTTTTCATGTTTTGCAGGCCAGCTGATGGTAATGGTGGACGTTTCGCAATCCGGTAGCGGCACATAAAACACGCCCTCTTCGGTGCCCGTTTTCTTCAGCAGCGTGTTATTCAATGTAAAATAGGCGCCCGTCCCATCGATGCATGCGGTTGCAACCGACACCGGTGACAAGGCCCGATAGTCCACCCGAAGCGCGGCGTGGACAAAATCCTGCTTAAACGTTGGAAACTGTATTTTGAGGATATTCCCCGTGCGCTGAATACGTTTAGCAAGCGCATCGGCCTTCCCAAAGTCTTCCTGAACCGTTTCCGAAGATACAGGCGTTCCCGGCAGCTGGTCCCGGGGAATTTCTGGAACGGGCAGCGAGGCACCGGAAGCCACCTCCGGCAGGAAAACCGTGGTAGTGGGGGGGAAGTGTTCTTTCTTGTCGGGCAATGCTCCCGCAACCCACTGGCGGGTCAACCAGAAACATCGTTTCACCAGCAGGTAGCCCCGAGGATTTTCCTGGGTCACGGCCTTGTATTTCAAATGCACCCGGTTAAAATACCCCCTGTCATCGGCGGGACTGCAGAGCACCTGGCTGGTCGCACCCAGAAAAAGGGGATTATACCCGTTCAGCGCATGGTCCAGAAACCACATCTGCCGATTGGGCCGGGGATGGGCACGCCGCCGATTCGCCAGCGTAATCCCTTCGGCCTCGCCGAATCGCTTCGTGTCAGGGTTGTTGGCAAAGCCGTGGCGGTTGACCGTATTGGGCAGCATCTGGGCGCTCCATAGTACCACCTCGCCTCCGATAAGGAGGGCCACCACCACGCGCCCCAGCCGGGGTGCATTCCACCAGGTGAACACACCCAGCAATACAAAGGTTATTGCAGGAAGCACCCAGACCCAAACCGTGGGTTGAAACAAAAGCCGCGGCACATGAGACGCCCAGTGCGAAGCGACGAAGGCAATACCGCCGCCCATGCCAACCAGAACCGCCGTGCGCAGGATACGTCCCCTTAAACGCCGGGGCATGCGACCGGCGGCGTCGATCCCAAAGCCCACAACCATTCCCAAAGCCAATATGGAAAAATCGCCAGCACGCCAGGGCGAGACGGTAATATTCATGAAGTCGAAGCGGCGCAGCAGCCATCCCAGTGGAAAGGGGGGACCCAGGGTACAATCCGTCATCATCAGGTAGAGGCATAAAAAGACCAGCACATCCCGTAATCGCCGATGATTCAGCGCGGCGATGAGTACCAGCAACGATCCGATACCCGCCGCGCGGCAGCCTTCAGGCCCCCAGGTATTCCCTTGATAAACCACCAGGCATTTCAGCAGGTGAAACGGGCTGAGGTCCTGGGGCCATATAGGCATTTTGAGGCCTCCGACAACCGTACGGGCGCCCAAAAGGCCCATCTCCATTTCCGGCAACAGCAATACGGCGGCAGCTAAAGCGGTGCCCGCGGCCAACGCAATGAGAAACGCCGCCCTGGAAAACAAGACACAGAAGATATTACGCAGCGCCTTGAAACTGCATTTCCACGAGAAGTTAAAAACCGCGTCCAGCAGGATATAAAGGGACACCATGATGCCGATATAAAGACACAACTGGGGAAAACCGCCCAGGGCGCTCATGGAAAAGAAAACAACCGCCCAGGCCCCGTGCCGCAGGCGTTGAGAAACGCCGCGCGCGTGCAGTGTCCGTCGCACCGCCCAGAGTATCCAGCCCGCCCACGCCGTGGTCAGCGAATACACATAGTAATCAGAGAAATAAATAATGCCGTAGGGGCTGAACATGAAAATCAACCCGCATACCGTGGACGCAAGCAGGCCAAGCCCGTAGGATTGGGCCAGACAGAATACTCCCAGTCCCGCCCACAAAATATGGAGGACCATCATTATCTGCATGCCGGCGGCGCTGGCATAGGGATCGTAGGCGGGCGTCAGGACGCTGCGCAACAGGTGAAAAGGATAGCAGGCGCTTGCCTGGCCGTCTGCCGCAAAGGGCAGCCCGCAATAGGAGAGGGGATTCCATAGCGGATATTCTCCATGTTTCAGGCAGGAATCCAGAAAGAACGTATTGGGACCGAAAAAATGACGATTATCCGCGACTCCGAAGTTTTTATCCCAACGCGGCGGTTCCAGATAAAACCCATAAACCAGGTAGAGAGCAAGGATAAAAATCGCCAGAGAAACGACAACTCCCTTCAGGGAAACGCGGTGTAAATCATTTCCGGACGAGGTCCTTTCAATGGGGGAAACCTGGGACTTGGTGTCCCTTTTGATATCAACCACTGGCTCCGCCATAAGTCGGTGAACCTCTCCAACAAGTCGTTTTAATTTTCTTCTACAACCAGAAGATTGAGAAAGATGCACACACGCCCTCGCTATTCAAAGCATCCCCCCGCACCTGCCCTGTTCCACGCGAACAAGTATATACAAGAGTTGAAACACCCTTCAAAACAATTTTTATCGCCGGATAAGAAAGGGAAATATTAAACCCTTTTTCAAGCCGCTGTAATGGGGGGTGAGACAAATAAAGATCAACCTGAACTCCGGTCAGCGCGGAAGGGTAAATTATGAAAAGGTGTGAACAAGCCCATGTTGAAGAACTTCGCTTTTCGTTACAAAAGCCCTTAACAAACGTCATTCCGGTTTTTTCGCGGTCTT
>JAAYBJ010000325.1 GCA_012730105.1 Candidatus Hydrogenedentota bacterium | reverse complement strand
CTTTTCCGAACCAATCCTCACAAAATTCCTGCGAGAAAAACTCGATTTACGCCAGACAAGGGCAAAAGGGCTGGCTGCATGATGAATAACAACCCCACATAGATCACAATACGGTACTCACAAGTTACATAAACAAACACGCAAATACATTTGATTCGGTCCTCAGATTAAACATGCGACAGTTTAAGCGATAAATGTATACTCCGTAACAGCAAATAACATTTTCGGTTCAATAATAGCACAGGAGCGGCTTTCCGATGGATACGCCTACTGTAAAGCAGGTTTCTTGCGATGGGATCGATCTCCCGATAGGAACAGCCTCTTCCTGGGGCAGTACGAAAGAATTGTATAGCATGTTCCCTTCCATTTCATGGGGTTGTAATGCCGTTTGATTCCAACAGTTGCCACAACGGATGGCGTTACACTATAGTGCGTACTGTGATTCGGCCTGGGGACAAAAGATCTTGATTCATACCGCTTTGACGGCGGGGAGATCTCTTGTGGTTTAGATCATACCGGCATTACATGCATATTTACTTGTTTTCCACCACGATGTATACTTTGTGAAAAGGAAACACCATGAATTTTCATAAAAACGTTCCAACATCCATATCGGAGCTGGAGGAAGCAATCAGTCGCCCCACGGAGATGGTAATCAAGATGATGGCTGAACTCCACGGTGACATTCTTATACTGGGCGCGGGCGGCAAAATGGGCCCAAGCCTCTCCGTTATGGCGCACCGCGCTTCTGATGCGGCCGGCACCAAACGCCGTGTCATCGCAGCTTCCCGGTTTAGCAACGCGAACGTTCGGGACTATCTTCAACGCAACGGTGTCGAAACAGTCTCCTGCGAGTTGCTCGCACCCGGGGCAATGGCGCAACTCCCCGATGCCGAAAACCTTGTGTTTATGGCGGGCATGAAATTCGGGGCCACCGACAATCCCGCTATGATCTGGGCCATTAATGCGGGACTACCCGCGCTTGTCTGCAACCGTTTCCGCGAAAGCCGCATCGCTGTTTTTTCAACGGGCAACATCTATGGGTTAAGTCCAGTATCAAAAGGCGGTTCCAAAGAGTCCGACATGCCCCGGCCGGAAGGCGAGTATGCGATGAGCGCCCTGGGCCGGGAGCGGGTCTTCGAATACTATTCGCATGCCCTCGGCATGAAGCAATCCGTCATTCGCCTCAACTATGCCTGCGACCTTCGTTATGGTGTGTTGGTGGACATCGCCCACAGAGTACTGACTGATATACCGATCCCTTTGGCAACAGGGCATTTGAACACCATCTGGCAGGGGGACGCGAATGCCATGGCACTTTCTTCACTGCTCCATGCGTCGTCCCCGCCGCTGCTGTTGAATGTAACCGGAACACGCACCCTTCGTGTACGGGATGTGGCGACCTATTTCGGTCAGTATTTCGGGAAGACACCCATCTTTATTGGTGACGAGGCGCCCGATGCCCTGCTGAGCAACAGCAAGAATGCCGTGCGCTTATTCGGTCCCCCACAAATCAATGAAGACAAACTCCTGGAATGGGTGGCTTTGTGGCTTAAAAGCAATGGAACACTTTTAAACAAGCCCACCCACTTCGAATCCCGCAACGGCCAGTTTTAGGAGGCGCCCATGGATCCAATACAGTCATTTCGCGCCGGTATGGTGGTACCGGCCAGCCCCCTGGCCTTGAATGCCTCGCGCCGCCATGATGAAAGGCGCCAGCGTGCGCTCTGGCGTTACTACGCAGCCGCTGGCGCAGGTGGTGTAGCCGTCGGCGTGCATACCACGCAATTCTCCATCCGAGAAGCGGGACTGTTCCGGCCGCTGCTGGAATTAGCCGCAGAAGAATTTTCAGTACTGGACCAAACACGCGACACGCCCCTGGTGCGGATCGCGGGCCTGTGCGGTCAGACGGCCCAGGCCACCGCAGAAGCGGAGTGGGCAGTCCAAAACGGTTTCCACGCGGGGTTACTGTCACTTGCGGCCTTCAAAAACGCCTCTCAGGAAATCCTACTCGATCATTGCCGAAGTATTGCGGGTATCATCCCGGTCATCGGCTTTTATCTGCAAACAGCGGTGGGCGGTTGCGCACTCCCCTATTCGTTCTGGCGTAAGGTTTTCGAGATCGAAAACATGATTGCCGTCAAGGTTGCCCCCTTCAACCGTTACCAGACCCTGGACGTGGTACGTGCCGTGGCGGACGCGGGCCGAGATGATATCGCGTTGTATACCGGTAATGACGATACGATCGTAACCGACCTGCTCACCCCGTTTACCGTGGAAACCGATGGCGACCCTGTTACGCGCCATTTCGTCGGGGGGTTGCTGGGCCATTGGGCCGTATGGACGAAAGCGGCCGTCAATCTGCACACGCACTGCCGCAGCGCGGTAAGGGAAGGTTCCACATCCTTGTCGCTGCTGACCCGGTCCGCCGAGGTTACCGACTGCAATGCCGCCTTTTTTGATGCGGCAAACGGGTTCCGCGGGTGCATTGCTGGCCTGCATGAAGTCCTGCGCAGGCAGGGCTTGTTCGAGGGCATATGGTGTCTCGAACCTTCCGAAACACTAAGCGCGGGACAATCACTGGAGATCGATCGCGTTTACCGGGATTATCCTCATCTTAACGATGACGCTTTTGTCGCGGAGCATTTAGATGAATGGCTCGCCTGCTGATACCATTCACATAGTGGCAACAGCACCCTTCACGCCCGGCATGTCTCATTGAAGGCGGTGACAAGACTTAGCCATGCCCCTATGCCAGAGGCTATCGCCTCGTCATTAAAATCATACTCGGGGCTATGCAGGGCCGGCGTCTCTCCTTGTTCACGCCCGGTTCCTAGCCACAGGAAAGCGCCCGGGACCCGTTCCAAGTAATAAGCGAAATCCTCAGCGGCCATGGAAGGGTATTCGGGTTCCAGGACAAAATCCTCACCCAGGCCTTTTCTTAAGGCCTGACAGGCGAATTCGGACATGGCGGGGTCGTTACGGAGCGGTACATAAACATTTTCTTCAAAGGTGACTGTCGCCTGGGCTCGATACGTATCGGCAAGCCCCTTCACGATACGCTTAATCGCCGCGCAAACTGTCTCTCGTGTTTCCGCTGAAAAAGTTCTGAATGTTCCGGATATTTCGGCTGTTTCGGGAATACTGTTATCCGCCTCGCCCGCCGTCAACCGCCCCACAGAAACCACGGCAGGCTCGCAGGGATTCAGTTCCCGGCTGACGATAGACTGAAGCCCCACCACCATGTGCGCGGCGACCACTACGGGATCTACACCCATGTCCGGGGCCGCGCCGTGACATCCTTTTCCATGCACGGTAATTTTGAACCAGTCGGCGCCAGCCATCGCGATCCCCCGCCTCACCCCCATCTTGCCCACAGAAATTGCCGGCCAGCCATGCATACCGAAAACGGCATCCACTCCCTCCAATACGCCCTCCTCCACCATCCTGCGTCCGCCCCGGCCCATTTCCTCTCCAGGTTGAAAAATAAACCGAACACGGCACTTCAACGCATCCGCATGACGGGCGATAAGAGCCGCCACGCCGCATAGCATGGCCATGTGTCCATCATGGCCACAGGCATGCATACACCCGGGCACTTGCGACGCGTACGGGAGGCCGGTGGCCTCCTGTATTTCAAGCGCGTCCATATCCGCACGCAACGCTATCAGCCGACTTTTCCGGGGACCTATCTCCCCCACGATTCCCGTTCCCCCCGCAAAACCGTCCTTCACCGCAACAGGCAGCCGCGACAAATATGCCTTCACTTTTTCCGAAGTCCACCGCTCCTGGAATCTGATTTCTGGGTGCTGGTGCAGTTCACGGCGAAACCGCAGAATTTCGGGCAAAATTGCGCCTATTTCCCCTTTGATATCCAACATGTTCATGGCTCATTCATTTCTTAACACCAGAAAACACATAACAATAATGGCGCGGCAGCTTCGTCTTGACATCCGCCTAGGCTTCCGTTCCGGCAAATGACCCGGCGACAAAAGATAAGCGAAGCCTGAATACGCCGCGCCTTTATGACTCGTTTGCCGGCAAATAAAAGATTTATGCCTTCTTTTCCATGGTTGCGGTCAAATCATCCCATTCGATGTCCATTTTCCGCAAGGCATAGCCGAGTTCCCTGCGATGATCGCCGTAAGCCATCATCCAGTGGAACCCGCACATGGTTTCCGCCAAGTAGTTACAATCGCCTTCTATGCTGACATCCACCTGGGAACGGCAGATGTCCATAAAAGGATTTTCCAGCACTTCGCCACGGAAGCCAATCCAGCGTTTGCAGTCAAAATCAGGGTCTATCATGGTTATTTTCTGTCCGACCGAGAATTCCACTTTCGGCGCAGCGCCGAAATCCGACTCATAGTGGGTAAGCAGGTTTACCTTCTCAAGGTTTCGCCCATCCATTCTGCGCGGCGCTGTGCAGTGGGCGACCGTAATGAGGCCATCATGGGGATAGGTCGGATCGTTAAGGAACACCGGCGTCTGGCAGATATGGTTCATTAGTATCCCGGAGGGAATAACCACAAAGTCGGACTCGCAGAAGGCGAGCGCACCGCTATCGTTTATCAGGGTCAGGGGCAGACAGGCCGTGGTCTCCGACATGGGCATGATAGTGGACATACAGTTGTTGATGGTCATGGCACTGGAACCGGCTTCAGCCATCAGGCTCTTGAACACCTCAGTAAGCAGGAAAGCCCGCTCCACATAGCCCCGGTCCGTGGACAGGGTGACGCCGTTCTGCCTCATGTATTCCGCAGCCTCAGCGGCTGTTTTCTCCACAAGCGCTCCATCCGCCTGCGCGGACGAAATACGCTTGCCAAGATCCTCATAAGAAACGGGGATAATTTCCAATTTCCATTTTTCCGCGGCGATCTTTGGGGCCTTTTGTCCTCCCGCGCCCCACCCCGAAGCGTCGCCTATCGCGACAATTTTAGAACCCAGGGTGTTGCGGAGACCGGATAAGGCGCGCAGCCTCCATACCAGTTGCTCAGTGTCGTCCACGACCACGTCACAGGGTTGCAGACCAGGCTGCCCGAGGGTGTCCACCATCTTTCGCAACATGCGCGGACTGGCGATTTCATACCATAAATACACCGGACCGGATTTGTGCCTTACGAACATGAGGTTATAGCGGTCCGGGCGGATAAGCGCCTCAATGTCACTCGTGTCACCCGTGGCGGCATAAATCAGCATGACGTCGGCCGTGCCAGCACATACCGCTTTCGCCTGGTCCACATTGACTACCCTTTGAAGCGGCAGCATCTTCATCGCGAACCCGGCCTTGTTCTTGATGTCTTCAAGTTCCTGAGCAATTCGCGCGGCTTCCGCATCATAATCGGCTTCGCTGTGAAAACCGCCCCATCCACGCCAGCTGGTTTTTTCGGCGCGATTCCACACCCTGTAGGAAAGTACAGGCTGGACCACCAATTCTTTTCTCATTGCGGCCGTAGTCATGGGCACAGATTTCCAGGGAGGAACAACCGACGGGGCGGTGGCATTCGCAATGGCGGCCGCACCAACGGCGGTTCCGCCTACTGCCGCCAGAAAACTTCTGCGGGGCATCTGACCAGAGCTCGAACACCCACAGCAACCGTGATGATGGTGATGCTTTTCCATGGTAACTGATTCCTTTGTAGTTTCACTGCGTTTCATTACCCGGCAGTCTTGTCTCTGTGATCGGCATGGCGCCGCCTGGATCGGGACACACAATCACATCTTACCAAAAGAGATGCATACTTTTCTTATTTACAATCAGTCCCGTATCACTGAACGAGAAATACATTTGAACATCCTTGCAGAATCGACAGAATGATATCAGGGAAAGGTGATAAGGAGCCACTATCAGAGGCCTCCTCTTCTCATCCAGAACAACTCCAAACCAACGTCATTCCGGTTTTTCCCAACCAGGGAATCACGTCAATAAGCACTACAATAACAACGCGAAAAAGACCGGAATCAAGATTTCGCGCGCGTCAAGTAAAGAATCCACACCCCGATAAAAAAGAAAGGTGAAACAACCATGGTGCGAAAAACGGTATAATGACGCACTGAACTCTCATTACAAATCATTTATTGTTGTGCCCCGTTGAAACAGACCCAGGAAATTGTTTTGTGCCTAATAGCATTCTTAAACCCTTACCTTTTGGTCTAGACAGAACCAACCCGTCCGTTTTTGTCGCTTCGGGTTCAGACCCCTACGAGAACACGAGCCGGGCGCTTGGCCATGTGGACCTTTCACCCGTATCGGGCAAGCGGGTGTTGCTCAAACCGAATGCGGGACGCGCGGCCGCCCTGGGGAAAGGCATTACAACGCACCCCCAAGTCATCGCCGCCGCCATAGACGCTTTCAAGGAAGCAGGCGCTGTGGTCGCTGTCGGAGAAAGCCCAATTACGGGGGTCGACACTCTTGACGCCTTTACACAATGTGGCATAAAAGCGGTCGCCGATGAACGCGAATGCCCGTTAATCGATATGGACCGTCGCCCGGGGATAATGGTGCCTATACCTGATGGCATTGCAATCAAACAAATCAAAGTATGCCCGGAGGTCCTCGAATACGATGTGATCGTCTCCATTCCCGTGATGAAAATGCACATGCACACAGGCGTGACTCTTGCTGTGAAAAACATGAAGGGATGCTTGTGGCGCCGTTCCAAGGTGGACCTCCACATGCTGCCGAAGATTCCCGATTGGAACGAAAAGTCCCTTGATATCGCCATAGCGGACATGGCCTCCGTCCTTATTCCGCACTTGTCCGTCGTTGACGGCACCATCGGCATGGAAGGGCTGGGACCCAGCGCGGGCACCCCCAGGGAACTTGGCGTTGTTGTTGTGGGGGTTGACGCTTTTGCCACCGACGCCGTGGCGTGTGAACTTATGGGGATTCCCGTGCACGATATCCCCCACCTGCGTCTGGGCGCGGAGCGGGGCTGCGGCATCATAGACCTGAATAAAATCCGCGTATCGCCCGACAACTGGCGTGATTCCCGTCAATCGTTCGAATTGCCTCCCCAGAATCTTTCCCTCGAATTTCCAAACGTAACCATTTTCGATGCCCAATCCTGCAGCGCCTGTCAGGCCAGCCTCCTGCTCTTTCTCAGGAAACACGGCGAACGGCTGTTCGGAGCGAAAGACAACAAAGGCAACACCCCCATAGCCATCGGTAAAGGTCATGAATCACTGCCCCCCGAAACGATTTGCGTGGGCAATTGCACGGCCAGGTTACGGGAGGGTAGGCTCTTTGTGCCCGGATGCCCGCCCGTCGTGAGCGAGATTCTAAACGCCTGCGATGAATATTTTAAATAATTGCGACAAGAGAGGACATTCATGAAGCATTTTCCACTTATTTTAGCCTTCTGCTTGTTATTTCCGTTCGCTATTGGTGCGGAAAGTCCAGTGACAACGCCCTGGGATATAGGCGCTTAAGGCCATTTTGCTGACAATTAATT
>JAAYBJ010000324.1 GCA_012730105.1 Candidatus Hydrogenedentota bacterium | reverse complement strand
GGGTGTGTGGAACAAACTGTCTCCCGCGCCATGCCCCTGTATTTCCTGCGCAACTATGCCCGGCTTTACGATGACCTGTTCATAGGGGATATGGAAGCGGCCAAGGTGGCTTCCAACGCGGACAGTTATATCGCTTCCGCCGTTGAACGCCTCTTGTCCATGCAGACCGTGGACGGCGGCATCGGTTACTGGCCGGGATCCGTGGAATCCTATCCCTACGGGTCGGTGTATGCCCTGCATTTCCTCACACTGGTGCGTCGGGATCATGCCGTGCCGGTGTATGAACCGGCCTTCAACAACCTGCAGAACCATGTGGCTGAAATCATGAAGAATGACCGCGTTTCCACCGCGGGCAATTACTACCTGCGCGCCTACGCCTGTTACGTGCTCGCCCTGGACGGAAACCTGGAGGCCATCGAATTCGCTCCACGTTTCGATACCGTCAGTGTCCCGCGCTCGGCGCGCCATTTGTTGGCCGCGGCCCGTGCCATGCACTCCAGCGCGCCGGAATCGCTGTTGGAATATTTGGACGGCGCGCCCGTATCGGAAGACGGGCCCCATGAATATGGCGGAAATCTTCACTCTGTTGTTCGTGCGGAGGCGGTTCACCTTATTGCGCTCATGCAGATGAACGCGCCGGAAGAACGCTGTCGCCCCTTGGTGGAATCCCTGGTTTCCTACCTGGCGGACAGGGATCGCTATACCACCCAGGGTACGGCCTTCGCGGTTACCGCATTGGGCTTGTACCTGGAAAATCAAAAGGCGGATCCGGGGGCCGCGTCCATTCGAATTGCGGATCTGGACGGCGAACGGGTGATAAACGCGGGCGACGTGTTTTCAAAGACTCTGGAAGGGGCCGCCCCTCGTTTTGAGGTCGCTAATGAAGGCGCCGCCCCCGCTTATGTCTACCTGGAAATATCCGGCAATCCCCTGGCGCCCAGGCTGGTTCCTGTGGAAAAGGGAATTGTCATCTCCCGTGGAATCATGAACGAGAACGGAACGCCTGTGGAGGAATCCCTTTATAAGCACGGTGCACAGTACATGGTGGAACTTACCATCATACCGAGAAAGCCGATGCAGAACCTGCTGGTTACCGACCTCCTTCCGGCGGGCTTTGAAATCGCAAATCCCAGACTGGAAGCCGACAAGCAGCCTCGGGCTGCATCGGAGGGAGACGAGTCGGAAGAAGAGGAGTCTGAAGATGTTGACGCCAATAATCTCATCATCACCCCGGATTTCCTGGAGGTGCGTGATGACCGCCTTGCTTTCGCCATGAACAATATTGAAGCAAAAATGTACACCTTCCGCTACTTGGTGCGCGCTGTTACCCCGGGACGTTTTCAGTTGCCCGCGCTGCACGCGGAATGCATGTACGCCCCGGATCTTCAGGCGACAACCGTGCCCTCGGAAATTGCCATCCAATGATTCTTCGCGGAAAATATGCGTTTTTCCGGAAGATCGCCGCTTGTGGCGTCGCCGCAGTGGCGCTTTTGGGGCTTATGCTTGTGTTTCAGGGAACTGTCGCGCGTGGGGTGGCACTGTTTCTGCCCCGTCTTGATGCGGCGCCTTGCCTGGAAGCACGACCGTCACCGATGCTGTTGGACCGGGAAGGGCGTCTGCTTTATGCGTTTCTGAATGACGAAGAACAATGGCTGTTTCCCTTCAGTCTTGAAACCGCCAGTCCCCATCTGATCAACGCTACACTTGCGGCCGAAGACAAGCGCTTTTATTGGCACGCGGGGATTGACCTGTGTGCCGTGCTGCGCGCGGCCTGGTCCAACGCGCGGGCAGGGGATATCGTTTCCGGCGCGTCCACCCTGACAATGCAACTTGTGAAGCAGCAGTATGCCGGCCGCGGTTTCTCAGGCAAGGCGGCCCAGGCCTTGGCCGCAATCCGCCTGGAACGGTGCGCGGACAAGGATGCCATTCTTGGGGCCTACCTGAACCGGGCGCCTTATGGCGGCAATCTTGTCGGCGCCGAAGCCGCGGCGCGCCGTTATTTCGGGAAGAGTGCGTCGGAGGTGACCCTGGATGAGGCGGCCCTGCTGGCCGGGCTTCCCAAATCGCCGACCCTGATGAATCCTTTCTTGCATCCGGAACGGGCTCTGGTCCGACGCAATGCGGTGCTGGCACGTATGCGTGAAGAAGGATTTATCAGCGAAGACTTGTTGCGCGTTCATGCGGCCCGGCCGCTGGAGGTGTCCTGGCATGAGTTCCCGGTTCTCGCGCCCCATACCGCGCAGCATCTTCGCGAACGCGCCCGACGCGATGGCAGTCTTGTCCTTGCGCTTGACGGCGTGTTGCAGGCGCGGCTGGAAAACCTGGTTCGCGAGCACTTGCGGCAATTCGATAACCAAATCAACAATGCGGCGCTCATGGTGGTGGATACCCGTTCCTGCGAGATTCTCGCCCGGATTGGATCCGCTGATTTTTATAATGGCGCCATCCAAGGTCAATATGACGCCTGCCGCGCGCCGCGCGCGCCGGGGTCCGCGTTGAAACCCTTTGTCTACGCCTTGGCCATGGAACGGCAGCGGCTCTATCCTACGGAGGCGTTTTTGGACCGTGACCTGGATTACGGCATCTATAATCCGAACAATTTCGACGGTGAATTCAATGGGCTGGTATCCGCCGGGGAGGCGCTGCGCTGGTCTTTGAATATACCGGCTGTACAGGTCCTCGAGCGTATGGGCGTCGATCCGACCTTGGAATTTCTCCGAAGCCTGGGTTTCGGCGGATTCAGTCGGGTTCCTGAGTATTACGGGCTGGGTCTGGTGCTGGGGAACTGTGAGGTGAGACTCGAAGCCCTGGTCAACGCGTATCTTGCCCTCGCACGCCTTGGACTTGCGCAGGAGGCGGTCCTGGTGCGTGAGGATTCCGCCACGATCCAGCCGCGGCGCGTGCTTTCAGAGGGAGTGGCGCTAGCCTTGTGGTATATGCTTGAACAGCCCTTCCCTGATGAGCCCTGGACTAACCTCGTCAGGCCAAACGACCGGACCCAGAGGATCTGCTGGAAAACAGGCACGTCATCGGGTTACCGTGACGCGTGGGCGGTGGCCTTTAACGGGCATTATGTCGTGGGTGTTTGGCTGGGCAATACCGACGGTCATCCCTCGCACCGGCTTATCGGCGCGCAGGCCGCGTTGCCCTTGGCGGCGCGTGTGTTTCGGTCGCTACCCGTGCCGTCCGCACCCGCCTGGCCGCCCGTGGAAGGCCGCCTGGCTCAGGTAAAGGTGTGTGCCGCGACAGGTCTACCGGCCGGCCCTTGGTGCCCGGTAACCTCGACGGCCCTCTTTCCCGCAGAACAGTATTTGCACCGCCAATGCGATGTCCATCGACCCAGTGACAACGGAACGGTTGAAGTGCATTGGCCGGCGGAAACAAGAAACTGGGATCTCGCAAAGGTGCCTGCAGCAAGGGAAAGTGCCAGAACAGGTGCTGAGGATTCGGCGGCTCAACGGGATCGCCGGCGAAAGCTCGCCATTAAAACGCCCGTGCAAAATGCCACGTATGTATTATCCGGCGAAGAGGGACTGGACCGTATCCGTCTTGAGGCAAATGCCGCCCGGGAAACGCTGCAATGGTATTGTAACGGTCGATACCTGGGTGTTTCCGATTATCACAGTCCCCTCTTTATGGAGCTGACTCCGGGTGAACAGGAAGTATCCTGCATGAATGCCGGCGGGCAGACGGCTAAGGTGACTTTTGTCGTAACCGCAGGCTGAGTGGTTGTGATAAATATGGGGCGGACGGAAGGGGCAAAACGCGCAGCGGGAGGAATTCAATAGTTCGCCCGGATGTTTTGGAGAATATATCGGGTGACGTGGCGCGCGCTTATGCTTATCGCCATGCCGTTGGCTATCCCCCGCGCGTGCATGCTAAAATCTCGCCGGCAGGACGAACAAATTTTATGACATCTTCGCCAAAAAATAGAGCCCCCCAACATGTTTGTTTGGGAATGGGGGCGTTTTTCGCGGTCGTAGCGTTTCTTTTTACGCTGATCGTATCGAAGGGGCCGCCCTCTGATGATTCGGCCGGAGAACTGTCTATCGGTGAATTATTCCGCTTCTACGGGAGCAAACAGGGATTGGAACGGTTGGATTCGCTTGTCGCCTTTGCGGAACGGGGAGAAGAGGCGGCTGCCTGGCTGGAACATCTGTTGCGTTTTGGAAATGACGCGGAACGGTACGAAGCGGCCCGCATAGCCGGGGAACTGGGGGGCGAAGACCTTCGGGCGCCGTTGCTGGCGGTGGCCGTGGATCCGAAGCGAAACGGCGCCGTCCGGGCTGCCGCCTGTTATGCCCTTCGGGAAAGCGGTTTAAATGAAGCGGAGAAGGCCGTTCTGCTTAAGAATGTCGCAGAAACAGGTTGTGCCCTTGCGGACCGGGCTGCCCTTGCTGCATTGGCAGGCCAAACTGATAGCGATGACGTTCCCGTGCTCGAGTCCCTGCTCCTTGGAGACGATCCTCTTACCCGCCTGTATGCGGCACGGCTTTTGACGGAGCAGGGATGTGCGCCCGCGTTGTCTTTTTTTAAAACTTTTTCGGAGTCCGAAGACTATCTCGTTCGCCAGGAAGCGTATGACGCCCTTGGCGCTTCTGATGTCCACGGCGCGGACGTGCTGCTGAGGACGGCCTTGGCCCGGGAAGCAAATTCATCCGCCGCGCGCATGGCGCGCCTTGCCCTCGGATTTTACCGGGCCCGCCAGATTTCTCCGGATGCGGAGAGAAGTTATTTTGAAACTATCCTTGATTCCGGAGAGGATGAGGAGCGGCTCTGGGCACTGAATACGTTGAACACCATCGACAAGGTCCGCGCCTATGCCGCCGTTGGAAAACTCGCCCGGGAAAATTCAGATATGGGCGTCTGGTGTCGCGCGCGGTTTCGTGTGCGCGCGGATGTAAAAGAAAAAGTGATGCCCGGCAGAGGAAGACTTCCAATAGAAAAGCATCACAGCGTGGTGCATCACACGCTTACCGAGGAGAGCCTGCAACGGTATCATGCTCAGCCGTGGGCTCCAAGGATGGACCTTGCTGATGGCCTGCGCCTGGTAAGCGCTGTGGTGCTGGAGGATTCCGGTGTTAAACCATTGCGGCACGCCTATAACCCCCTGACGGGACGGGGCTTTTTCGGCTATGGTACCTTCGGTGGGGCCGCGCGTCGGTATATGGGAGAACTGCTTGACGAATTAAAGGCCGCCACGGACGTTCAAAATACCGAAACATCCCTGGACCTTGCCGGGAGGGTGCTACATCTTGTTGAAGACATGAGCAGCCCACTTCATATCTTTGGTGTTTCACATCCGTTTAATACCTGCCTGTTTGAAGCCTATTGGCGTGACAATCATGGGGAAGTGGAAACCGTGCTCCACGGTCGGGAAATAATTCCCGCCCATCCTGCTGTCGTACCGGCGGAGTGCCGGGAAATACTGGATCCTTTCAGCGTGGCGCGGCTTCAAAAACGCTTGGAAGCAATACCGGACACCATGCCCGGTCGTCTGGAGGCACTCTCCTGGGCAACATATTTCACGGCGTCGCACTGGGGCGAAATTCGTTTCGATGATACGACCGCCGAGGCGCATACCCTTCCCGGTACGTTCCGGGAAAAGCATGTAGAAGCGCAAGACAATGGTTTATACGCCATGTTCAACGGCCGTATTCGGTATCACACCTCATGGTGGGGCGATTACTTTGAAATCGAGGATCGTATGGGAAACACCTTCAGCTGGAACAAGTGTTTTCTTGTGGATGGGTTCCGCCCTTGTTCCAACCCTGTCGGTGGGCCTTCCTGCGAGGGGGTGTTGCGTAGTTTTGCGGAGGTGGAAGGGAAAGAAGTCCTGCGGATCACCGGGCGTTTTTATTTTACCCAGCGTGGTTTCCGTGTGCCCCATTGCCATCCGGTTCAACTGCCTAATGGGACGCCTACCGACATGCACCTTTCCCGTTATTATGGGGAAACCCTTTTCCCGCTTACCGTGGCTCACAGCATTGGCTGGTTCAACCTTCTTGCCGAACAATGCCCTTTCCTGTTTACCGATGCTGACTCAGTGGACAATGCGACTCGAATGGGTGAAACAGACCTGACAAACGCAAAAAAAACGCCCGCGGAAGAAAGAGATTCGGATGTGGCGGGACCGGATGCCCGGGCAACTGGAGGCACTCCGCGCCCGAGGCGGGTGCAGGAGGCTTTGCGCCTGTTTCAGGAAACGTTTCTGTACCGATTCCTATCACATATCGATGCGGAGGATTGCCTGAAGACAATAGCCAAGGTGCTGTCCGGATCATGTCGTCCGGCTGAAGAGAACGCTATCGGGCGAAAAAAATAGATGTTAGCCCGAACGTATGATTAAAGTACGGGTCTAGGGTGAGAAGCATGGATGCCTTGATAACGATTTCGGTCAAGTATTCGTGATCAAAAAGACCTACAGCCAAGGATTAATCATGCAATGGATGAGAAACGAAAATCTGCCTTGCTGGCATCGTTGAGACGTGAAAATAATGAACGGGCTAAAACGTACCGGGAACAGGCGCTGAAACTCTTTCCCCATGTGTGCCAGCGCTGCGGCCGGGAATTTTCCGGCACCCGTCTTCGTGAGCTGACGGTGCACCACAAGGACGGGAACCATATGAACAATCCTCCGGATGGCAGCAACTGGGCGCTTTTATGCTTGTATTGTCACGATGATGAACATGGAACGGCGGAACAGCGTGGGGTGGGCCATGGGGGCACGACAGGGAACGCACCGTCCGAGCCCCTTGGCTTTCAGGCTTTTGAAGGGCTCCGGGAGTTGCTGGTCAGCAAGGATGAAAGGTCTCAAGAACAGTAGGGTTCGTTGCTCCGGTTATCGGGCGCCGACACAGCGCGCATGACAAGAGGATATGAAGAGGTCATCATGGGAAAACACGTATCGCCGACTATTCTGGACCCCATACCCTTTAAAATTGATGAGCCGGAACTGCTTCAGCGGCTTCATGCCGATGAGTCATCGGTCTTCCTGGAGGATATCAGGTGTTTCGCGCGTGACGCGGAAACGTGTGCGCGGCCCAAGGGTCTCTATACATTGGTGGCGGTGAATCCTGCCGATGATGCCTCCGTTATGCTTGACGGTTTTATGTTTAGGAGTCGCGTGTTGCGTGTCAACCTGGAAGGGGTTTATCGGGTGTTTCCCTTTATCGCCACCTGCGGGACCGAATTGGAAGCATGGTCGCGCACGTTGCGGGATCCCCTGCAGCAGTTCTGGGCGGATGCTGTCAAGGAAATGGCCCTGGCTGTGGCGTTGCGCGCAGTGGGAGACCATTGCGCCGCCGCGTACCAGCCGGGCGCGCTCGCCACAATGAATCCCGGTTCCCTGCAGGACTGGCCGGTAAGCGAACAGCGCCCCCTGTTCCGCCTGTTCCGAGGAGCCGCTGACGCTATTGGTGTCTCGTTGACGGACAGTTTCCTGATGTCGCCAGTTAAATCCGTTTCTGGCGTATGGTTTGAGACAGACAAGGGCTTCGTGAATTGCCAGTTATGCTCAAGAAAAGACTGCCCCAACCGCAGGGCGCCCTATGATCCGCACCTGTTCAGCAGACAATATCAATAGCGGACCGATATGATGGGCGGCGAAAGTGCCAGGAAAAATCGGGACGCTTTCCTCGTGTGACGATTGCCTGGTATTCGTTTTTCCGGGTGCCTATTTGCTATCATGATGCAGGGGCAAACGTCATTGGGGTATCCAACTTTACATTATTGTGCGGCGCGGACCGCCGCAAAACCTGTAGGAGACACGATCATGGCACAAATGGATATCGGACTGATTGGTCTGGCCGTTATGGGAGAGAACCTCGTGCTGAACATGGAAAGCAAAGGGTTCAGCGTGGCGGTGTATAACCGTACTGTGGAGAAAGTGGATAAATTTATCAATGGCCGGGGAAAGGGCAAGAACTTTGCTGGTTGCCACAGCATTCAGGAACTGGTTGCCAGCCTGAAACGGCCGCGCAAGGTTATGTTGCTGGTGAAGGCCGGCAGCGCAGTGGACGATTTTATTGAACAACTGCTGCCGCACCTGGAGGCGGGAGATATCATCATTGATGGCGGTAACAGCCATTTCCCCGATACTATCCGCAGGGCGGAGTATGTGGAAAGCAAGGGGTTCCGCTATATTGGCACAGGCGTGTCGGGCGGCGAAGAAGGCGCATTACTGGGACCGTCCATGATGCCCGGAGGCACACCGAGCGCCTGGCCTGAAGTGAAGAATATTTTTCAGACGATTTGTGCCCATACAGACGCTGGCGAGGCCTGTTGCGATTGGGTCGGCGAAGGTGGTGCCGGCCACTTTGTCAAAATGGTGCACAACGGCATCGAATACGGCGATATGCAGATGATTTGTGAAACCTATCATTTGATGAAGGACGGGCTGGGATTATCCAACACCGAAATGCACCAAGTGTTTGCCGAATGGAACAAGGGGGAACTCGATTCCTATCTTATTGAAATAACACGTGATATATTGGGTTATAAAGATGAAGATGGCAACGAAGTGGTGGATCTGATTCTGGATACAGCCGGGCAAAAAGGTACCGGCAAATGGACGGTCGTGGCCGCCCTTGATGAGGGACAGCCCCTGACGCTCATTGGAGAGGCCGTGTTTGCCCGCTGCCTGTCCGCCATCAAGGAAGAACGCGTAAAGGCGTCCAAAGTACTGAAGGGCAGCGTGGCCGCGTTTTCCGGCGACAAGAAGGCGTTTATTGAGGACCTGCGGCAAGCCTTGTATGCCGCGAAAATCATTTCCTATGCCCAGGGCTATCAACTCATGCGCGCCGCGGCGGCCACCTATGGGTGGAACCTGAATTATGGCGGCATCGCCCTTATGTGGCGCGGTGGCTGCATCATTCGTTCTCTCTTCCTGGGCAAGATCAAGGAAGCCTTTGACCGCAACTCCAAACTTGAAAACCTGTTGCTTGATCCGTTCTTTGCCGAGATCGTACAGAAGAATCAGGATGCCTGGCGGCGTGTGATTATAAAGGCCGTTGAAATGGGTATTCCCACGCCCTCTATTGCCTCGGCGTTGAACTTTTTCGACGGCTACCGCAGCGGCCGGCTGCCGGCCAACCTGTTACAGGCACAGCGTGACTATTTTGGTGCGCATACTTACGAGCGCGTGGACAAGCCACGCGGTGAATTTTTCCACACCAACTGGACTGGCCGCGGCGGAAATACGGCAGCCAGTACCTATGTGGTGTAAAAATACCTGAAGGTCTTTTTTTTCGGCGGACGGTTACGGCTGTCCGCCGTTATTTTTTTAACACAAAAGCAGTGTCGTCCTGGGAGAGGAATATCTTGGCTTATTTGCAGGAAAACGTGCCCAATTAATCCTGCATATACCGCCTATGAGGTCTCCAATTTCGATACAGAAGAAGGCGCCTGTTAGCGGGAATCTAAAGCATAAGAGTTGAATATTTATAGGTAGAGAAATCATCTTCGAATATTGTTATTTCTTTAGAAGGAACGTCCTCGGTAGAACAGGAAAACTTGACATTTTTTTTAGTGCATTCTATACTTTGGTTTGGTGCTGATGCCGATAACGCGAAACTTTTTTTTGGCTGGATAACAGCCCATTGGGCACGGGCTAAGGAAATAAACCATGGGTAAATATTTTTTTCATGTCGCATTGTTAGCATCAGTTATAGCTGTGCTGATTTCTGTAATGGGCTGTCCGCCGCCCAATGAGAATATGTCTGTATTCGTTACAAAGTGCCTGGGCGGATCAGGTTGCGATGGTTGTCAACCGGAGGAAGGAGAACCTGAAGAGGGCGAGGGAGAGCCGCAGGAAGGAGAACGTGTGGAAGGTGAGGGGGAATTGCACGAAGGGGAACCCGACGAAGGTGAACTCGAAGGGGAAATTGTCGTTGAAGGCGAAATACCACCAGAGGGTGAGGGCGAAATATTACCCGAAGGCGAGGGTGAAGAACTGCCAGAAGGCGAAGGTGAAGTGCTTCCAGAGGGCGAAGGCGAAATGCTTCCCGAAGGCGAGGGTGAAGTGCTTCCAGAGGGTGAGGGCGAAATACTGCCCGAAGGCGAGGGCGAAGTGCTTCCAGAGGGTGAGGGCGAAATACTGCCCGAAGGCGAGGGTGAAGTGCTTCCAGAGGGTGAGGGCGAAATACTGCTCGAAGGCGAGGGTGAAGAACCGCCAGAGGGTGAAGGCGAAATACTGTCCGAAGGCGAGGGCGAAGTGCTTCCAGAGGGTGAGGGCGAAATACTGCCCGAAGGCGAGGGCGAAGTGCTTCCAGAGGGCGAAGGCGAAATACTGCCCGAAGGCGAGGGCGAAGTGCTTCCAGAGGGCGAGGGCGAAATACTGCCCGAAGGCGAGGGCGAAGTGCTTCCAGAGGGCGAAGGCGAAATACTGCCCGAAGGCGAGGGTGAAGTGCTTCCAGAGGGCGAAGGCGAAATACTTCCCGAAGGCGAGGGCGAAGTGCTTCCAGAGGGCGAAGGCGAGATGCTTCCCGAAGGCGAGGGTGAAGTGCTTCCAGAGGGCGAAGGCGAGGGTGAACCGCTGATAGAACTTATGGCCCCTGAAATTAACAGCGTTGAATGTGGATCCGAATTTCTGGATCCTGGTGCGGTTGCCTTTGATGCGGATGGAACTACATTGAGTGTCGAGACTGTAATTACGCTGGATGATGTGATTGTTGACGCAATTGTTTCTTCCCTGGCAGCTTTGGGCGAATCGTATCTCATCTCCTATACCGCCAATCCGGTGGCGGGTGGCCCTCTCACCATTACCCGGACGGTTGCGGTTGTAGATACCCAGGCTCCGGTTATCCAAGTGGCAGCCATCCAGACATTAGGCCTTTTTGAATATGGTTATCGCGACTTTGTGCCCCATTGGGAATTGTGGCCGGCATATTATCATGTGCACGAAATAAGTTGCCTCGCCGACTGGGCCAGTATTGATTCGGGCACGGCGTTGGATATGTGTGGCGGGGAGAGCCCGACGGACTATTGGGGCGATGTGGTGGTAACAGTCCGACTGCTGGATGCCGCTTTTCAGGTCCAGCAGGACGAATATGGCAACGATATCACGGTGGACCTGGCGGAATTTACAAATTTTCCGGGGCTGTACCGGCTTGACTATACGGTGATGGATGTAGTGGGTAATGTGTCAGTCCTGCAGGCTGCCGAATATCCGCGTTATGTGGAGGTTTTAAGTACCACATTAGTACCCGCCGTGGGGGGGTATGCCCTTCCTGTGGCGGATGCTGTGGAAATGATTATAGCCGCGCATCTTGTTGCCGAGATAACAGAGGGGCATGGTGATTCTGCCGCAGGTACGGTTATTTCACAAGATCCGGCATCGGGGCAAGAAGTTCCCTGTGGCTCTACGGTGCGTCTGTTGGTTTCCCTGGGCCCCTGTTCCGTTCCGGACCTTTCCGGTATGACACAGGAATCGGCTGAGGCCGCTATTGTGGCGGCCGGATATGTGTCCGGTTCCGTGACTACCGCGCCCTCAGTAGCGCCGCCGGGCACGGTCATTGCCCAATCGCCCTTCGCTGGCGACCCGGCTCCTTGCGGTTCCGCCGTTAACATAACGCTTTCAGAAGGACCATGTGAAATGCCCCAGCTTTGGGGCCGTACCGAGGCTGAGGCAACTACGTTGCTTACATCAGCAGGCTTTACAAATGTGTCGATCAACACAACATGGGAGTCGTCCTCCCCCGGCACGGTTATAAGCCAGATCCCTGCCCCCGGAATATTCGAATGCGGTATTCCTGTGGAATTAACGGTATCTTTGGGTCCGGAGCCGCAGGTCATGACACTCCTTGGAGCTGATCCGGATAGCGTGGAGTGCGGTGGGTTATGGGACGATCCCGGTGCGGAAGTGTATGGCGGGGGGGGAGTGATTGCCGGGCCGATTTATGCCGCCACGGTCGAGTACCAGTCAGGCGATGACTGGATAGTGATAGATCCGGGCAGCAATGTGTTTCTGGCTGAGAATTCGCCCTATCGCGCCACCTACCGTTACCAGTATGAACAGCCCGGCACGGAAGAACCGGGGCTGCTTGAGGAAGTCCGCATGATTGACGCGTTGGACACGCAGCCTCCACTGGTCGTTGTGATTGACAATCCTTCCTATATTGAGCCGGGGTCGGGCATTCCCTTATACATGGCCGGATGTGCTGACTACGGCCATTGGGACGAGGCTAAAGCCGCTTTTGGTATTGTCCTGGTGGAAGTGTACGACCTGTGTGAAGGTTATCTGCCGGTGGATGAATGTGAAGAGGTCATCAGCCGGGTGTATCCTGATTATGAAAATCCCGTATGGCCAGGAGAATTATACGGTCTGGCATTGGAAACCGTTGGCTTGGATGCGAATACCTGGCTGAGTGCGCCGGGCGCCTATTTGGCGGGTTATTATATCCGGGACAATAGTGGTAATCAGGGCAATTCCATAAGGTTTGTGATCGTTTGTGATGTTACAGAGACAAATGTTGCGGGCGTAGGGCTTTATGGAGAAAGTCCGATGACCGTTGCGGCCGGTTCAACGTGGGAAACCGTACGTCCTGAGGTGTCCTCACACAACTTTATTCCTGCCGCCGGCGCTTATGCCTGGGATGATGATGCGCTCAACACACCTTTGGAAATCGAGAGTGAAGTGCTCACAGACAAGAGTGATAACATTGTACCGTTTATTGAAACACTGGACATGGGAAACACGCCGTATCTGGTGACCTATACCAGCGTGGCAACCACGAATGCGAATACGCCGCTTACCGTCACAAGGACAGTTCTGGTGGAGGACTAAGACTTAATAAAATAGGCCTCAGGATGTTATAATTTTGTTGTACAGAGGAATGTCCTTTGTTCGTATGAAAAGGGGAGGCGTTACTATACCGAGGCCTGTATTATCGACAGGGGTGGTCCCGCGTATGTTTCCCGAAGATACTCCGGGGGGTAAAAATTAGGTTTATTTGCATGCAACATCGTATAGCACAGAATCTGAGTCGGATTCAGGCAAGGATTGAACAGGCCGCCCTTCGGGTGGGCCGGGATGCTTCAGCAGTAAGGATCATTGCAGTTACTAAAACGGTGTCAATCGCGGAAGTGCAGGCGCTTTACGAGCTTGGTATCCGGGATTTCGGAGAGAACAGGCTGGAATCGGCCGCCCCGAAAATCAGCGCCCTGCCCGCGGACATCCTGTGGCATCATATAGCGCCGGTGCAGACCCGCAAGGCAAAAGATATTGTGACTATGTTTAGTGTGGCAGATGCCATTGATCGTGTCAAAGCGGCCGAAGCCCTGCAACGCCGTTGTGACGAACAGGATAAGATCCTGGACGTGCTTGTGGAAGTCAATGTTACCGGGGAAGCCTCAAAACACGGATTTGTTCCGGAATTGCTGCAGGAAGCCCTGCGGGAGATGTGTGCTTTTGACCGGCTCCGTATTAAAGGCCTGATGACTATGGCGCCGTTTGATGCCCCCGAACCGGTGTTGCGCGCCTGCTTCCGGGATCTGAACCGTCTCTGTGAAGACGCGGGACTGCCGGAGCGCAGCATGGGCATGACTGATGATTTCGAAATTGCTATTGAAGAAGGATCGACCCAGGTGCGAATCGGGCGTGCCTTGTTTATATAATAGGATGTGCGGACAAGATATTGCACGGGAAGTGCTCCACGCTGTTTTTATCCCTGATAACCATGCGGCGCCGTGGCATGTATGTCTGCGGCATCCCAATCCAATAAGGTGTTATTTATGAAAGAGCAAATTGAAGCATTGCGGCAGGAAGCAATCGCCCGTATTACCGCCGCGTCCAGCCTTCAAGCGCTGGATGAGGTCCGGGTGGCGTTCCTGGGTCGCAAGGGCAGGGTGACGGAAATTCTGCGCGGTCTTGCGCAGGCGGCCCCAGAGGAACGACGGGAAATCGGGCAGAAGGCAAATGCGCTTAAAGACATCCTGACTGCCGCGCTGGAAACGCGGCTTGCGGAACTTGAAGGCACGCTTAAACAACAGAAAGCCCAGGAGCAAAGCGTGGATTTGAGCTTGCCTGGAAGATGTGTGCCCCAAGGGCACGTGCATGTGCTCAATCAGATCATGGAAGAAATCGTTGGTATTTTTACGCAGATGGGATTTCAGGTAGCCTTGGGACCTGATATCGAAACAGAGTACTACAATTTTGACGCCTTGAATACTCCGGATGACCATCCTGCCCGGGATTCACATGATACCTTCTTCGTCAAGCCCGGTGTCGTGTTGCGCACACAGACATCACCTGTTCAGATCCGCGTGATGGAGCAGACGCCGCCACCAGTCGCCGTGATTGTTCCCGGACGGGTCTATCGGGTTGACCTCGACGCGACACACAGCCCCATGTTTGTGCAGATGGAGGGGTTGTTAGTGGACAAAGGCATCACCTTTGCCGATCTGAAGGGCACCTTGATGCATTTCATCCATGCCTTTTTCGGACCAGACATTAAGGTGCGGTTCCGTCCTCATTTCTTCCCCTTCACGGAACCCAGCGCCGAAGTGGATATCCTGTGGACTGCCCGGGACCGGCACACGGGCGAGGTCAAAAGCAAATGGCTGGAAATCCTCGGCTGCGGCATGGTGCACCCCCAGGTGTTCAAGAATGTGTCCTACGATTACGAGACGTATTCCGGTTACGCCTTCGGATTGGGGCTTGATCGTATCGCCATGGTAAAACACGCCATCAGCAGCATTACTCACTTGTATGAAAACGACCTCAGATTTCTGGAGCAATTCTAACATGCAAATATCACTTAACTGGCTTAAAGACCTGGTTCCGTTGGAAGTGGGTGTGGATGAACTCGCCGAACGCCTGACCATGCTAGGGCTCGAGATTGAGGCGATTACTGAACCCGGGAAAGAGATTAGCGAAATCTATGTCGGCCATATCCTGGACATACAGCCCCATCCTGATGCGGATAAACTGGTGGTTTGCAAAACGGATATCGGGCGGGGTGAGCCGTTGCAGATCGTGTGCGGCGCGAAAAATATGAAAGCCGGCGACAAAGTGCCCACCGCCATTGAGGGCGCCACCTTGCCGGGAGGCTTCAAAATCCTGAACCGCAAAATGCGCGGTATCCAGTCCTGCGGAATGATGTGTTCCGCCCGGGAACTGGGGCTCGGAGAAGATCACAGTGGCCTGATGATTCTCGACCCGGAAACCCCCATCGGCGCGGATATAAAGCCCGTGTTGGGCCTGGATGACGTGGTCTTCGAGATTGAAGTGACCCCGAACCGGGGTGACTGGGCGGGCATGATAGGTGTCGCACGCGAATTGAGTGCTTATTATGGCATTCCTTTGAGGATGCCGGAAATCTCTATTCGTGAAACGGGTGAACCTGCCACAAAACTTTCTTCGGTTACCATTGAAGACCCGGATCTTTGCCCACGGTACGCGGGTCGCGTTGTGCGTAATGTGGTGATTAAACCTTCGCCACCCTGGCTTTGTTCTCGCCTGATCGCCGCAGGCCAGCGGCCCATTAACAATATCGTCGATATTACGAATTATGTCCTGCTGGAAACCGGGCATCCCCTGCATGCCTTCGACTATGAAAAACTCGCGGAAAACCGCGTGGTGGCCAGGCGGGTGCGGCCGGGCGAGGGCATCATCACCCTCGACGGAGAAGCACGGGTCTTAATGGAGGATATGTTGGTAATTGCCGATGCCTCAAAGCCCCAGGCCGTGGCGGGCGTTATGGGCGGGGCGGACAGTGAGGTGGATGAAAACACAAAGCATGTGTTCCTTGAAAGCGCTTATTTCAACCCGCGGTCCATTCGTTCCACGGCTCGAAAACTGGGCTTATTGACGGACGCCGCGCAGAATTTTCAGCGTGGCGCGGATTGCGATATGGTCCTTTATGCGCTTAACCGCGCCGCCATGCTGATGCAGGAACTTGCCGACGCGGATGTGGCGCCCGGTATTCTTGATGAATATCCGGAGAAACAGGATCGCGGCAGGGTGCAGTTGCGGTATGCGCGAACAGACGCATTGCTGGGTGTGGCGATAGATTCGTGCCGTCAGCGGACTATCCTGGAGGGGCTTGGTTTTAAAATGCTGCAAAACGAGGAGGCAACATGCACTGCTGCCGTACCTTCGTGGCGCCATGATGTCAGCCATGAAACTGATCTCATTGAAGAAATTGCGCGCCACCACGGTTATGACCATATCCCGGTGGCCATGCCGCCGGTGCGGCAGTCCGAAAAAGTGTTCGCTCCTCAGGATCGGACCATGCGGGAACTCAGGCGCTTTCTCGCCGCCCAGGGACTTACCGAGGTGGTCAATTGGTCCTTTGCCGGACGTGAAAGTGAATCACAGGCCGGGCTCGCGGGATGTTGTACCCCCATGGTCATGTTGGAAAACCCACTTTCAGAAAATTATGCCGGCATGCGTACCGCGTTGTTGCCCGCGCTTTATGCCACGGCAGCCTATAACTGCAAGCGCGGCGCCCGAAGTATTGCCATTTTTGAGCTGGGACCGGTGTACCACGCCGTGGAGGGTGAAACGCTGCCCCAAGAACCTGTTCATGCCGCCGTGCTCCTTAGTGGAGTAACCCGGGGCCGTTGGAACATCCCGGAACGCGCGTGGGATTTTTATGATATTAAGGGTTTTCTTGAGTCCGTGGGCGTTTTCTTCCATCGAGAATTCACTTTCGAAGACTTGGCTGATAATGCTTTCCAAGCGGGACAGAGCGCATCGATTAAACTGCGCAAGCATGTGCTGGGGCAGGCTGGCAAAGTGGAATTGTCGGTAGCGCGCAGTTTTGATCTGCCTGAAAATACGTTTGCATTTGAACTTGACCTGGAGATGTTGCTGTCGAAGCCGGTGCCGCCTGCGCAATTCGTAAGTATTCCGCAGTATCCGTCGTCACTGCGTGATCTGGCCGTGGTGGTGGATAAGGACATGCCAGCCGCGCAAGTCATTAAGTCGCTAACGAACGCAGGCGGTCCGCTATTGAAAGAGGTGGATGTTTTTGACGTATATTCCGGAAAGCCCCTGCCGCCCGATAAAAAAAGTATCGCCCTCAGCCTGGTCTTTCAGTCTCCTGAGCGGACGCTTACAGACAAGGATACCCAAAAGGCGCTTGAGCGCATTGTTGCCGCCGTGGTTAGAGACTGTGGAGCGGAATTGCGGTGAATCCATTTTTTCAAACCTATGTCACCCAGATTAACCAGGCCGTTGTGGATTTATCCAACACCCTTGAGGAGTACGAACGGCGGCTGCATCAGGCCCAGGATGACAAGGAAGAGAAGATGAAGGAGTGGTGGGCGGTAACCCGGCAGGCCAAGGCCATGCGGGAAACCCTTGATCGAATGCCCGCCTTGGAAGAGGAAAACGCGTGTCTTCGTGAAAAAAACAGCGAGGCCCTTGAACGAGTCCGGCGCATTCTCGACTATGCGAAGGCGCTGTCAGGATCCATTGAGCGATGAGCACGGAAATTAACAAAGCCAGCCTTAAAATCAACAAGATCCCCGTGGTCCTGCCCATACATGTCGATCTTGAAACCACCACCCGACTTGCCGGGCAGGTGGAAGAGCGTATGAAGCGTCTCGAAAAGGAAAGCGGCACCGTGGATACGCAACGTTTCGCCGTGCAGATCGCCTACGAGTTCGCAGCGGAAATGTATGATCTTGAAAAGCGGCACGAACAGGACGTCCATGATCTGGTCAAGGCGCTCGAACACGTTGCCTCCCAACTGAAGAACCTGGAACAACGCTATCACATAGACATTCCCGTGCCGGGAAAGGAATAATCTCTATTGCATCGCCGGGGTGGAGGATTCATCCAGGGTTGCAGGCGCTGTTTTCTCCTGGACAGAGGGATCTGCGGGGACTTCGGGAAGGTCTATATATCCGGCGCGCCAGGCCCGGGCCAGTAATTGTGTGCCGCGCCCGTAACTGCGTACGCCTTCCTGTACCCCCTGTGATTTCAGGTACTGGTTGTAGGCGCGCCAGCTCCATTTTTGAAACCAGTCAATCTTGTAACGTTCCTGTGCTTTGCGTGTGCGTTCTATGTCCCGGTGCGCCTGTTCAGGAAGACGGTCCATAGCCGTTTTACGGTCTTCACTCTTCAACTGGCGAACTACGCCCAAGTATATGCTCAATGCCACGGCATACCGTGCGTAGGGGTCATCGGCGCGCAACCCGGCGATATAACTGATGAGATTGGTTTCGCCCTCGTCACATACCCCGGCAATATGCCCCAGTTCGTGGGCGCCCACGGATACGAACCATGTGTCGGGAAGGGCGCCGTCCACGTGGGGTTCCAGTGTAAAGGGAGCACAGACCCCGGAGGTGCCGTTCATCAGCAATAACCCGTCGGGTGTCGCCTTGACGCGCCGGGGAACGCGTACTGGCTTGCCTTCCCATTCGCTGGTCAACATCTGCATGGTCCGGGATACGGATGCCAGGGCGCGGTCTGTGTCCCGGTCGCCATCAGAGCGGGGTTGGTCCCCCAAAATGACCGCCAGCAGCCCTTCCTTGATGCGAAACAGTTCTTCTTCAGACACGTTTCCGCCGTCAAAATGCAGGCGTTCCTCCACTGGCAGGCGCCCATATCCAATACCCCAGAACACTAAAAACCAAAGCCAAATGACGGGGACTATTGGAAGAAGCCATTTCGGCCCCCAAAGCAATCCGCGCCAATGAGTCAGTTTGTGAACACGCCGCCGATAGATCCAGTTGGACGCCCACAGGGCGAGAAACAGAAGCGGGCCCCCGGTTACCAGAATTAGTGCCAGCGAAAAGGGGAGCCTTTCGGTTACAGGGACTGTCATGCCAACGATTATGCGGTAAAAGCCACGGGTATACAGGGCTTCCACGGTAGCGGGTGTCGGTTGAAAAAGATACCAGGCCGCGCATACTAACCAGAGTCCGACGGTCATGGTAATGAACATGGCATGTTGCTTTAAAAAGACGTTCTTCTGCTGCGTGGCGGTCTCTTCACGTGGATCCTGATTCATATCACGATTTTTCCGTAGATGGAGTAAGTGACGCCTCTTCAATCAGTGCGGTTATCTCAGGCAGTCCCTCTTTTCTGGTCAGATCCAGTGGGGTCATGCCGAGGGCATCGGGGATATCCGTTTGAGCGCCCGCCTTCAACAATGACCGTGTCAAATCCACACGACCTGACAGCACTGCCTGGTGCAGCGGCGTCTTGTTGCCGTCCGACAAAGCGGCAATATTCGGGTCGGCGCCTTTTTCCAGAAGCGCTTGCACTGTGGGAACATGCTTTTTACGCATCGCGCGATACAGGGGAGTGCATCCAAAATACTGCGCATTTTTGTATTCCCCGTACACCTCCAAAAGTTTTTTCATGAAAACCGCATCCATGCGTTCGGCCGCGTTGCGGTATTCATCAATAATAACGGCTTCAAAAAAGATGATGGCCGTTCGTAGCCCGGTTCTGGTTGCGGACTGGGAGGGCGTGAGACCGACCGCCCCTTGCGTCTCTGCCAGGGCATTTATGGATACCTGGAGCGGCGTTTCTCCGGCGGCATTCTTGAGGGTAAAATCTGCTCCTCGTGCAAGGAGCAACTTGGCGGTACGATGAAATCCGCCCCGAGCGGTCAGGTGAAGCGCCGTGTTGCCATGATTGTCCTGAGAATTGACGTTGACCCCGCGAAGAATGAACATCTGGGCGGGTCCCCAGTGACCGTTTTTGGTAGCGGCGTGCAACGCATACTGCCCTTGTTTATCCTTTACGAACAGGTCGGCATTATGCTGTACCAGTTGCTGCACGTTGATGATATGTCCCCGGCTCGATGCCAGGTGCAAGGGGGTCTGGCCTTCCGCATCCTGGGCGTTGATGTCTGCCCCGTTCTCAACAAGATAGATTAGGGGCGCTTCCGATCCGTAACGTGCGGCCGCATGAAGGGGTGTAAAGCCGCTACTGTTCTGGGAGTTGATTGGAACACTGTTGTCTGTAAGCCAGGCCACAGCATCCGCCGTTTCACTGCGTGCCGCGGGGAACATCAGCGTCTCACCGAAAGTATCTACCGTTGTTAAAACAGCGCCTTTCTCGGCCAGTACACGTGCGACGGGATAATGATCTTCATGCAATGCCATGTAAAGGGGTGTATGGTTGTTGGCATCGACGGCGTTGATATCGGAACCGATACTCAACAGCTTGTTTGCAAGGCCTAGACTGCCGATTCCTGCAGCCAAATGGAGAGGCGTTATCTGTGCGTTGTTGACGGATGACGGATCGCTTCCCTTTTCAAGCAGCATGGCGGCGATTTCCTCTTCTCCTTTGCTCGCGGCCAGGTGCAACGGGGTATTGCCTTCTTTGTCCCGTGCGTTTCCGTCTGCCCCGCGATCCAGCAACAATCTGACCATGCCGCTGTGTCCCGCGTTCACAGCGATATGCAACGGAGTCCAACGCCGTTTTTCCGTTATCTGGATGTCTGCCCCGTGGTCCAGCAGTAATTCGGCATATTTTGACTTATTCTGTTCGGCTGCCAAGTGAAGTGCGGAATAGGCCTTTGCGTTCTTGACGTCTATGATGAAACCCTTTTCTATGAGAAACCTGGCCGCCTCGTATTGGTCCGAATCCACGGCTTGATGTAGCGGCGTTTCGCCACTGGCCGCCGTATAACCCAACTGGGCGCCTTGGTCTATAAGAAACTGCATCATGTCCAAATCACCCTTGCGCACCGCACGGATAAGCAAGGTATTTCCCAAATACGTAGCGTCACGATCATTGGGAGATACGCCATGACTGAAAAAGGAATTCAGCACTTCTTTGTATCCTTTTTCAAGCGCTACCGATTGTGGATTATTGCCCTCGATATCAGGACCAGGAGTGACGCCCTGCTCAAGAAGAAAAGTAACTGCGTCGGGGTGATTTCCGGCTGCAGCCATATAAAGTGGTGTAAGGCTTAATCTGTTCGTTTGGATTAGCTTTAAAGGGTCGGATTTTGCATATTCCTGCAAGGCGTATACTTCGCCAAAAGCGGCGTTTATAAAAGGGCCGGGGTCCGCTCCCATGGCCCGGAACATCGCCGTTACTTCCCATTGCTTCTCTTGGGTGGCAACCACGTACGCGCTGGAATTTTTATCCTCGGTGAAACTCCTCAGGGGATCAGCACCCTTTCCCATCAAAAATCTGGCACAATCAAGATGGCCCTTGACGGCCGCTTCGTGAAGCGGGGTGTAAAACTGCTGGTTTGTCTCCATAACGGGTATGCCCCGATCCACAAGAAGACCAGTCATGTAAAGATCGTTTGCGCGCGCCGCAAGGTGCAGAGCTGTATTGCCCAGGTTATCGCGCGCCATAATATCTTCGCCCGCATCGACCAGTGCGGTGATAATGTGGGGTTGTTTTGTTTCCGCGGCGACCAGCAGCGCATTTTTGCCTTCCTCGTCGCGCGTGTCATCTTTCAGACCCGACTTAAGCATGTCCAGTGCGGTATACATTTCTCCAGCGCTTACTGCCTGGAGCAGCGTGGCATAGAGGGTCGGAGAAGGTGTCGGGAGTGCTGTGGTCTCCAAGGGCGTGCCGGTGCGATGCTGATCCGAACCACCCACAGTCGGAGAAGGTGTCGGGAGTGCTGTGGTCTCCAAGGGTACGGGGATGGCTTCAGGAGCGGTCTCCGGTGTTTCAGCACCTGCAGGCAAGGAAAATGATAAAAACAGGCAGAAGACCGTCAGGCAGGCTATGAGCGGGGAACAGATGCAGATTCTCATTACAGTTTCCTTCAAAAAGTAATCATGAACAGCCTTACTGGCTGGAAACTTCAACTATAGAACGATTCCTTCAGGGGAAAAGTTATCCTGTCGGTCTCACGGCATCCAGGTAAAGGTGCCCACGGAACGACCGGGCAATTCGGCGCGGAAAATGACATTGTCGCAGGTAACGGAAAACGGCTGTGGCGTCCTGGCGGCGTTAACGGCAACCAATACCATGCTGCCGTCAGGATTATGGAAGGCCACATGATTAAACAGGCGCGTTTCCTGCAGGCCGCTGCTGATTCGAAAGGCCCCGCGCTGGACAAACTTCATAAATTGGCCATAGATATAGTAATCTTGGCGATATTCCACGGCGAGATTCTTTTTCAGCTCAATACAGGTGGCGCTGGCCTTGTGGGGACCGCGATTAGGCTTTCGGTCTTCGTCCAGCAGGGTTACCCAGGCATTATAGCTGCGCGACCAGTTCCGGAAAATATCGGCCATTTTTAACGCACCTGAGGCATTAAACACGGAACCTTCCGAAAAATAGATGTCTTTGGCGGGGTACTGTTTCTTTAACTCGGATTGTGCGTCCACCTTTCCTTCATACAGGTGAAACGCTGTGCCGTCAACAAAGGCGGTCGCGGCGGGGTCCGACAGGACAGTCCGGGGAAAGTCCAGGTTGTTCCAGTTGTGATCCCAGCACCATACCAGTGTTTTGAGCCCCCGTTTTACAAAAAGCGGTCCCAGATGGTTGCGGATAAAGTCGCGCTGCTCCTCGCCGGTCCAGAGGGTGGTCGGGTAGTCCTTGTGCGCCATATTAGGCTCGTTTTGTACCGTAATGGCGTGGATGGGAATGCCTTCCGCGGCATATTCTTCGATGTACCGGGCCAGGTAGAGTGCCCAGACATCATAATATTCCGTCTTTAATTTCCCTCCGCCCAGTGCGCCGTTGGTCTTCATCCAGGCGGGAGGGCTCCACGGCGACGCGAAAAACAGCAGGTCAGGATTGTATTCCATGGATTTTTTAATGACCGGAATGACATAGGCTCTGTCCTTTTCTATTGAAAAGTGTTTCAGTTCCGGGTCCGTTTCCCCTGCGGGAAGATCGTCATATGTATAATAGGGCTCGCCGATAAAATCACTGGCGCCGATGCACAGGCGCATCAGGTTCATGCCGATACCATCTACCGGATGTACAATCCGTTTTAGAACTTCGTTGCGTGCGGGTTCCGATAGTTTGAAAAGGTTCTCGCAAGTCGCATGATCCCACGAGGAACCCATCCCCAATACACTTTGAAACTTGCTGCCCGGATCAATGAAGATGACCATCGGATCGCAGGGGCAGGGTTCCTGCCACAGTAGGTCATTTTCACGGCTTAGCTGTTTTTTACCATCCTGAGTGCTTATCCACACCGCCACGTCCGACGCCGCCTGTGCGAATTCCGAGGGGATTGTCATGAGGGCGCAAAGGGAAATGACGACTGGTAGATATAACTTAATACAGGATGGAGTGGTTAAAATCATAAGATCTTGCATTCCTTCTTGGTACTTGTGAGCTACTGATGGAAGTCTGGCCTGTAAGCCCGCCAAAACAGGGCGGAGGTGATCGGTCTTATTGTCGCAACAGCCCCGATTTCCTTTTCCGGTGGTTGTCATAAAAAACGAGGGCCACGAGTAGGGCGCCCACAAGAATTTGCTGCCAGTGTACGTTGATATCCTGAAGATTACAAAAATTCTGCAGCACGGTCATAATTAATGCGCCCGCAATGGCGGCAAAGGCGCCGCCTTCGCCGCCGGAAAGGCTGGCGCCGCCGATAACACAGGCCGCCACGGCGTTTAATTCAAACATCTGCAGTTCCGTGGGGGAGGCTACGCCGCTGCGTGAGGCCATCATCATGCCGCCGAATCCGGCGCAGGCGCCGCTGATCGTGTAGGCGGCGATGCGCACCCAGTCAACGGGCAACCCTGAAAGTCGCGCGGCTTCATTGTTGCCGCCCACGGCGTAAAGGGACCTGCCGAAGCGGGTATACCGGAGCATAAACGCCATGACCGCAGCCAGACCGAACATAAGGCCCGCCGGCAGCCACCAGCCCCGCGTGCCCCCCAGCCAGGCGAAGCCTGGAGGAAGGCCGAATATCGGCACCGCGCCCGATACGATGAGGGCGAGCCCGCGTGCCGCCATCATCATGCCTAGCGTGACAATAAACGGCGGGATACGGCCCTTGGCCGTCAGCACCCCGCTTACTGCGCCGCAGGCCAGACCCACCCCCGTGCCGAGCAGAATGCCGGGAATAATCGGCAGCCCGTAATTTACCATGCCCATACAGCCTATAACGCCGCCCAGCGCCGCCACGCTGCCCACGGACAGATCAATGCCCGCGGTCAGTATTACGAGCAACTGGCCCAGCGCCAATATGCCCACGACTGCCGTGCGCTGCATCACATTCTGCAGGTTCGCGGAAGAACGGAAAAGAGGCGAGGCTACCGCCAGCACGATACATAGAAATGCCAGTATAAAGATGGGAGAGTGTTTCGCAATAAAATTTCCCATAATGATTTTAGTCCCCGATTGTAGTGATACTGATCAATGTGAAGACGTTGCCGTTTCAGCCGGTGAAGTAAAGATAGACGCTTAGTATAACCAGCAGCACGATGACCGTATTAATAACGTCCCACTTATTCCAGCTCGCACGCACTTGCTGTCGGCCTTCTGCTGTATTAGCCGCGTAACAGAGGTTTTCAATCCGGCTGGATGCCGGCGGAGGGGTCAGCAGGCTGAACAGGATAAGCGTGAAACAGCAGTACGCGAAAAGTATGACGCAGAAGATTAGGAAATTGATGTTACCGTAGGAAATAACGATTTGTTGCAGTGTTGAAAGCGATTCCACCGGGCCGGCCGGCAGTATGCCTGCGTATATCTGGCAGCCAAGTTTGAGCAGGCCAAGTATGAACCCGGAGATCAATGTTATCACCGCGCCGGTACCGTTGACCCGGCTCCAGAACACGCCGAGGAAAAAGACGGCCGTCATAGGCGGCGCCAGGTAGGCCTGGACGCTCTGCAGGTATTCGTACAAGGCCCCGGACACCCACTGCATGGCCGGAATCCAGAGCAGTCCAAGCGCTACCACCCCCAGTGTGGCGATACGGCCCACCATAACCATTTCCCGTTCGGAGGCGTCCGTCTTGAGTTTCTTGTAAATATCAACGGTGAACAGGGTGGAACAGGAGTTGAAAAGCGAGGATAAGGAACTCATAAGCGCCGCAAGCAGCCCTGCGATGACCAGTCCGCGCAATCCCACAGGAAGCAGTTGGCTAACCATGGCGGGGAAAGCCTGGTCCGGATTGTCGAGTTGAAGCAGGCCTTTCTGCGCCAGCGCGTGGGCGATCATTCCGGGTACGATGAACAGGAAGACGGGGGTGATCTTTAGATATGCGCCGAAAATTGTGCCACGCCGCGCAATTTTAAGGTTGCGCGCGGCCAGGGTGCGCTGCACAATGTACTGGTCGGTGCACCAGTACCACAGGCCCACAATGGGTGCTGCGAACAGCATGCCCGCCCAGGGAAAGTCCGGGTCGCTCATGGGGCGCCACAAGTTGAAGCGCGTGCTGCCGCTGATCTCGCGAAGCTCGCCCCAACCGCCGAGATGGTAAAGCCCGATGGCGGTGATGCACAGGGAACCCAGGATGAGCACCACGGTCTGTGCCGCGTCCGTGTAGACCACGGCGCGTAATCCGCCGAAGATTGTATATATTCCCGTGATCACCACCACACAGATCGCGCCGAGCCAGAAACTGTTTATGCCCCAGAATTCCAGTTCAGGCAACAGCGTCTGGATGACCAGCGCCCCCGCGTAGACGGTAACGCTGACCTTGGTGAACACGTAAGCCACCAGGCTTACCAACGAGAGTATCCATCGTGCGGTAGCGTTGTAGCGCCTTTCCAGGAATTCCGGCATGGTATACACGCCGGAACGATAATAGAAAGGCACCAGCACCCAGCCGAGCACCAGCAGGCACCAGGCATGCAACTCGTAGTGCGCCATGGCCACGCCGCTCTTTGCCCCGGAACCGGCAAGACCGACCAAATGTTCCGAGCCAATATTCGATGCGAACAGCGAGGCACCGATCACAAACCACCCGATGTTTCTTCCCGCGAGAAAATAATCGGCCGATGTCTCCTGTTTGCGCATCGTATACACGATCACCGCCGTCAACAATGCAAAATACCCGCCGATCATTATCCAATCAAGGGGGGCTATAGAAGCCATGCCGCGCACTCCTCCAAGTTAATCCACAGGATACTGAAAAGTAAAGATGGTATAGTCTACCCGCAACCGAGGGGGGGGAATCAAGGCATTTTCAATGGAGCAAAATACTCGAGGAATGCCTGCGGAAGGTTGTTGCACGTTCCCAACGGGTGGTTCCTGTTTGGCCAGGGTATAACTGCGCGGGACGGTGCGATTTTTCGGCGTATCACGATTATCTGGTGTATACTGTTTTGAATAGTTAAACGATCTTGTATCTGTGCTCTCTATCAGGCAAATGGGCCGTTGCTGATGGGGCGACAGCGAAATCCTTTAATGGAGGGATGGAGTATGCATCGAACGTGGTTTGCTTGCGGCTGGATATGTATTGTGGCCCTTTTACCCGGCCTGGCAGGGTTGGGATGTATTTCGCGGAGGGTTACTGTTCCCGATGTGACCGGGATGACGGTATTGGCTGCGGCTGCGGCGCTGAATGCTTCCGGCCTTAATGTGGGTACTGTAATGGAAGAGCCGGGCGGCGACATGCCGGAGGGGGTGGTAATTCGCCAGACGCCGGGTGCGGGGGAACGGGTGGAAGAGGGTTCCTTGGTTAACCTGGTGGTCTCGCGTGGTCCCGGAACGCCAGAAGAGGGCGAAGGGGAAATGGCCTTGGAAGGAGAAGGCGAGGCGACAGAGGAAGGTGAAGGGGAGCCCGTAAAAGAGGGAGAAGGCGAGCAACCCGTGGAAGGCGAAGGAGAAACACCCGAAGGCGAGGAGGAACTGCCGTTGGCTGAAGGGCCGGTGGTCGATTTTACGGCGGCGCCTTCATCGGGTTTTTGGCCGTTAACTGTCAGTTTCACGGACCTTTCAGAATCCGGTTCTGTGCCCGTACGTGGCTGGATATGGGACTTTGGAGATGGGGGGAAGAGCCTTGAACAGCATCCCGCACATCGCTACGTTACGCCGGGGGTTTACCCGGTGAATTTGAAAGTCTATTCGGATGCCGGAGAGGCATATCTGACAAAAGAGAACTTTATTACCGTGGCGGCGGCGGCGGATGGTGATGGCGACGGGCTTCCGGACGGGTTGGAAACAGAAATCGGGTCTGACCCGGCCTTGTGGGATACCTCCGGTGACGGCTTCAGCGACGGTGCCCTGTACTACAGCAATGCGGATCCTCTTGTCAAACACGGAACTCCCGCGCAGAAAGCCGTTTTTATTGAAAAATATCCGGAATTGCAATTGATTGAAGTGCGCCCGAATCAACTGGTTTTTGCGGGGATGACTTCCAAAACCGAATTGCTCGTACCAGGAAATATACTGATTTCTTCTTCTTTTGGTTATCAATATACGGATGAAAAAGGACTAACGGATAGTGCGGTAGGCTTTCTGCGGGAAGCTGGAAGCGTTGTGGAGGAGGGCGGAGAAATTATTGTCGACACCGTCGATGCCGCCCTGGAAAATGTATTCGACGAATTGAATCTGGAGGGATCCATACCTATTACGTTGGACACGGATGGGACCATTCTGGAGGATTTTCTGGCCGATTTCCCGGTATATTCCGATGATATATTCTCAGCCTCCCTTTGTGATGGCCGGGTCTTGTTGACGCCTGATCTTTCTTACACGCTGATTATCCAAGCAGGGGAAGTGCAGGAATTTTCCGCCGTTCTCTCAGGCGGTATGCTGTTGCAGTTGGGCGCGCTGCTGGCGGTCACAAGCGCCTATGAACTGCAACATGAAATTCCTTTGGCCTCGGTGCCCTTCCCAATTCCTTCCACACCGCTGGTAGTGACCTTGTCCGCTTCGGCGGGATTTGAACTGACGCTGGAGGGTCAGGCAAGCCTTTATGCCGGGTTCCGGTCCCAAACGAACATGACATTAGGGGCCGTGTATGCCAATGATGTGCTGACAAGCCTGTCCAGTCTGGAATTGGGGAATGAATTTCTGGGACCGGAACTTGATGTGAGTGCCTCTCTGGATGCCAAGGTCTTTCTTAAACCCAAAGTGGATATTGCCCTTTACGGTCGTGTCGGCGCCTATGTGCAGATAAGACCCTTCCTGAATTTTGACGCCCATTATCCCTGTCCCCCTGCGCCGAAGCTCGATGTCGGCATCGATGGTGGTGTGGGTGTTTATGCGGACTTGTTCGTTTGGGAATGGGCGCCGGACCCCATAGAATTATTTGAGGTGCGTCATACGCTTTGGGAAGGCGGGTGCTGGGATCTTTCCGAAGATCTCGAGCAGGTCTCCGCTCCTGTGATTTCGCCCTATGCGAATACCGGTTGCCCCTATTATGTTGTACGGCTTTCATGTGATGATGAAGATGCGGAAATACGGTATACCACAAATGGGAGTGAACCCGATGCGGATTCGCCTCTTTATACAGGGCCCTTCATTTTGGGTGGTCCGGAAGGGACCGCACGGACCTTGAAAACGCGGGCATGGAAAACGGGATACGCGCCCAGTGAAACGGCGGAGCATTCTTACGTCTTCGGTCCGCTGCATAACGTCGATGAGATGTCTGTGTTATTACCCGGGAATGTACCTCTCGTGCTGGTCCATGTACCTGCAGGCTCCTTTCAAATGGGCGCGACAACAGAACCCTCCCGTGAAGGGCCCGTGCACAATGTGACCCTCGCCCATGATTTTTGCATGGCGAAGTATGAATTGACCCAGCGGCAATGGTTGGCGCTGATGAACGTGTGGCCGGAGAACGAACCTGTGGAGTGGATGGGGATTGGCGATGACTATCCCATGTATTACATTTCCTGGGAGGACGCCCACAATTTTATTGACGCGTTGAATGCCCACATTTTGGACACCGGGCAAGGGACCGCAACTTTTCGCCTGCCTACCGAGGCGGAGTGGGAATATGCCTGCCGCGCCGGCACGCAAACGCGCTTTTATTTTGGGGATTCGGAGATCGGTGACAACTGTGAAGATGACGGGATACGGGGCAAATACATGTGGTTTTGCGGTAATTATGACAAAGGTGTTGCGGCGCGGGTCGGCTTGAAACTGCCCAATGCTTTCGGCCTGTACGATATGCACGGGAATTGCTGGGAGTACTGCGAAGACGACTGGCACTGGAATTATCTGAACGTCCCCGTGGATGGAACGGCCTGGCTGGATTCGCCCCGGGGCGAAAACCGGGTAATGCGTGGCGGCAATGCCAATGATGCTTATCTATGCACCTCTACCATGCGCTGGGCGGTTAATCCCGCCGATCGCTCCCATTATTCGGCGGGTTTCCGCGTGGTTCGACAATAGTCATGATGGTTCTTGGGGGGGTGGAAGAGGTTGTGTCCCTTTTCTGTTAAATAGGTGGGAAGAGGAATAAAGGTATATTTTGTTCCGCCTCATGGGCAGCGAGTACACCAGAAAGTAGAAAGAAAAAACAGTGAAACCGTTTATAAAGAAAACTTCTTTGCTTTTGGGGGCTATCGTTCTGATTCTTATCGGAACAGTGCTGTACCGTGCATTGACGTTTCGTTCCATGCAAATCACGCCCGAAGAACGGGTCTTACCCGAAGTGAATCTTGAACGTGCTGTGGCGGCACTGTCCTCGGCCTTACAACTGGAGACCTTGTCTTCCAGGGACCCGTCTGAGATGGATCCGGGCGTTTTTCAGGCGCTGCATGTTCTGCTTGAAGAAAGATTTCCCCTGGTGCATCAAAAGTTGCGCAAAGAACGGATCGGCGGACTGAGTTTGCTCTATCAGTGGCCGGGAACGGATTCATCGCAAAAGGCGATTGTTTTTTTGGCCCACCAGGATGTTGTGCCGGCCCCGGAAGGGGATGCTTGGATCCGCCCCCCGTTCGGTGGTGAGGTGGCGGACGGGTATGTCTGGGGGCGCGGCGCCATGGATGACAAGGGGAGTTTGATCGCTATTCTGGAAGCGGTGGAATCCCTGCTGGAACAGGGGTTTCAGCCGGGCCGGGACATTTATTGTTGTTTCGGACATGACGAGGAAGTGGGCGGCTATAAAGGCGCGGCTGTCATTGCCGCGACTCTGGCGGAACGGGGTGTCAAGGCTGAATTCACCCTGGATGAGGGGCTGGTTATTGTGGGGGGGGATATGTTCGGGGTGGACCGGGACATCGCCTTGGTGGCGCTTACGGAAAAAGGATACCTCAGCCTTGAACTCAAGACGGAGAGTGAACCCGGCCATTCCAGCACCCCGCCCCGCGAAACCGCCATCGGCGCATTGGCCACTGCCGTCACCCGGGTGGCGGAATCGCCCATGTCCGCCCGCATGACAGATCCTGTCCGTCATATGTTCCGTTACTTGGGACCTGAAATATCCTTCCCCATGCGGGCGTTTTTCGCCAACCTGTGGTTGACCCGGCCTCTGCTTCTAAAGCAACTTGCGGGATCACGTACCACCGATGCGGCCATCCGGACTACCACGGCGTTCACAATTATCGAAGGGGGCCATACCGAGAATGTGCTGCCCGCCGAGGCCCGGGCCGTGGTTAATTACCGGTTGCTGCCGGGGGACACTGTAGAGGCTGTTACGGAGCGGACGCGACGTCTTGTCAATGATGACCGGGTCGCCATAACCCCTACGTGCGAGGCCTATCCATCACCCGATCCGTCCCAAGTAGACGGCCCCGCTTTTGCCACGGTACACACCGCCATACGCGCCGTGTTTCCGGAAGTGATCGTTGCGCCCGGCCTGATGTTGGGCGGAAGTGATTCCCACCATTATCACGTCGTTACGGATAACATATACGGCTTTCTGCCTTTGCGTATGTCTCAGGAAGATCTCGAACGCATGCACGGACCCAATGAACGCCTGGGTATCGAAGATTTTAGTCGCATGATCATGTTTTATGCGACGCTGATGGAAACAACGGCGGGATAGCCTGCCCTCTTCAGCCTGATTTTAAGTGAGAAATGCTGTTCACAGTGATTGTTTGATTGTCGAGGGCAATTTTTGCTACACTTTCTTATTGTGGAAACAGTTACGGCTGGTTCCACCGCGAAGAAGGAAGGTTTTTCCTCACCTTGCGGCGGTCTCCGGGCTTGCCTGCTTGGTTGCGAACAGATGGACGTGAAATGTGTCCAACTATATTCCGCGACAAAGGTGAGGTGCCTTTGCCGCTTTTTTTTTGTTTTGGCCGCGATGTGATGTGGCCTCGCGGTTTATTGTGTCGGTTTGTCCGGCCGGTTGGCGGCCTATAGGAGACTCTACCCATCGCCAAGGAAAAGAAGGAAGATCTGGTACGTGTCAATGACCAGATCCGCGCACGCCAGGTGCGCGTGATTGATGAAGAAGGTGCGCAATTGGGCATTATGACACCTAGAGATGCCCTTCGTGAAGCGGAAAGCCATGGTTTTGACCTGGTGGAGGTGGCGCCGAAAGCGACGCCGCCCGTATGCCGGATTATGGATTACGGCAAGTATCGCTATGAGCAGAAGCGGCGCGCTCGGGAATCCAGGAAACACCAGCATACCGTTTCCGTAAAAGAAATTAAATATCGCCCCAAAATTGACAAACATGATTTTGATTTTAAGACAAATCATGTGCGGGAGTTCCTGGCGGAAGGCAATAAGGTCCGGATCACCATTATGTTTCGGGGACGTGAGATGGCCCATCAGGAATTTGGACGTGAAATAATCCAGCGTGTTGTTGAGGCTACCTCGGATCTGTGCGTCGGTGATCACGACACGAATCATATCAAGCTGGAAGGCCGGAATATGTCGCTGGTGTTGACACCCAGCAAATAATCGATACCGGGTATACGGTTTTGTCTGATTGAAACCTGCAACTCGAACCCGGCGGGTATGCCTGCCGGGATATTCGGATACGCGCGGGCGGAAGTACGTACTGTCCGCGGCGCGAAGATTAACCATAGGAGACACTTTTAATATGCCGAAAATGAAAACCAACCGCAGCGCGTCCAAGCGCTTCAGCCGGACCAAGAACGGCAAGTTTAAACGTCAGCATGCTTATGCCAGGCACCTGAAGGCCGTGAAAAGCCCCAAACGCAGGCGTAACTTGCGCCAGTCCACGCATGCTTCGCTGGAGGAAATCCCGCGGATCAAGCGCCTGCTGCCTTATGCGTGAGTAACCATGGAAACATGAACTTTCCCCTTGCCCGGGTAACAGCTCCCGGCGCCGATACGCGCCGTTATACCCGGGAGGGTGTTCAAGAATATAAGGAACTCGATTATGCCACGAGCAACCAATAATCCGGCGTCAAGGCGCCGTCGTAACAAAGTACTCAAACAGGCCGCCGGTTACCGCGGAAGCCGTCATCGTCTCTTTAAAACCGCCAAGCAGGCGGTTGACCACAGCGGTGTTTACGCGTATCGCGATCGCAAGAACCGCAAGCGCGAATTCCGCCGTCTGTGGATTGCGCGCATCAATGCCGGAGCCCGCGCCAATGGCATGACGTATAACCGCCTCATGGAAGGACTGCGCAAGGCGGAAATCGGCCTGGACCGCAAGATGCTTGCCGAACTCGCGGTAAACAACGCCGAGGCTTTCGCCGTGCTGGTGGAACGCGCCAAGGCTTCCCTGACGGCAGCGTAACCATGCGGATTGTCCCTGCGGTAGATATCCGGGGCGGTCTGTGCGTCAACCTGGTTCAGGGCGATTATTGTCAGGAAACCGTATTTTCCGAAGATCCGGTGGAGCAGGCCCGTGCCTGGTGGGACGCCTTGGGTCAATGCCTGTCCTCGGAAGAATACCAAGACGCGGTTATACATATTGTCGACCTCGATGGTGCGAAGACAGGCGTATGCTGCGTATTGCCCCAACTGATAGCGCTTGCCCACCACGGGATTTGTTTTGAGTTGGGAGGCGGGTTGCGGTCCCTCGACACCCTCGAGGCCGTTTTCAAAGCGGGCGCCTCCCGGGCCATTCTGGGCACGGCGGCGTATCGCGATCCCGAACTCCTGCGGGAAGCATGCCGACGCTGGCCCGGGCGTATTGTCGCCGGAATCGACGCGCGCGGTGGTTGTGTTTCGCTGAACGGGTGGCTCGAAAATACCGGTGAGGAAGCCGTTGACTTTGCCCGGACGGTTGAGAAAGCGGGTGCGGCGCGCATTATCTATACCGATATTTTGAGTGACGGTATGTTGAATGGCCCCAATTACGATACTACTGCCGACGTTGCCCGCAATGTCTCCATTCCCGTTACTATTTCCGGGGGCGTTTCTTCATTGGACGACATACGCAATTCCCGTGCCCTCGCACCCTTGGGTGTTGATGAAATCATAATTGGGCGTGCCTTATACGTGGGGCATTTTACCGTCAGCCAGGCGGTTGCCGCATTGAAAGAAGGATCATGACCATTCATTTTGAAGGGGCCGCGATCATCGGCGTGGGGCTGCTGGGCGCCTCGCTGGGACTAGCCCTGAAAAAACGCAATACGGTCTCCCATATAACCGGGGTGGGAAGGCGGCCCGCCTCTCTGGAAATTGCCAGGGCGCGGGGTGCGGTCGATTCGATCGCCACGGATGCCGTTGCCGGCGCCACGGGCGCCGATTTGGTCGTCATTGCCACACCCGCCCGCCTCGTCGCCCCCATGCTGGACTTGGTGCTGCCCGTTTGCGCGGCAGGTGCGCTTATTATTGATGTGGCCAGCACAAAGGGGGCTATCTGCGCTCATGCCCGCCAAGTGTGTCCAAAGCCCAGGCGTTTTATCGGATGTCATCCCATGGCCGGCGCGGAAAGCTACGGCCCGGAGAATGGCAGGGCGGATCTGTTCACGGACCGGGTCTGCCTGGTTGAAAAAGATGATGAACTTGATCCCGACGCGCGCATCCGTGCTTGCGCCTTGTGGAGATCTTGCGGCGCGCGCGTGGTGGATTTGGATGTTCATGCGCACGATGCCATACTCGCCCGGACCAGTCATGCGCCCCATGTGGCCGCCGTTGCTCTGGCGCTTGTCGCAGACATGTGCGGCGCCCGGCGTGACATGATTGGAAACGGTTTCCTGGATACCACGCGGATCGCCCTGTCGCGTCCGGAAATCTGGCGGGACATTTGTCTTGAAAACCGGGAAGTGTTGCGCGATGTCCTGGCCGAGATCCGGGGCCGTTTGAGCGATTTTGAAAACCTTCTTGCCGCTGCGGACGGTCCTGGTATTGAAACATATTTTGAGGCCGGGGCAGAGGCGAGGATGAGGGTGATGGGGTCATGAACGGGGTGTTTATTACATTTGAAGGTGTGGAAGGTTCCGGCAAAACGACACAACTGCGTCTTGTCGCGGATTTCCTCAAAGGCCTCGGCCGTGACGTGGTCGTCACACGGGAGCCGGGGGGCACCCCCCTGGCGGAGCGTATACGACGGCTCCTCATGGAAAATTCTGATGAAACCATGTCCCCCCTGGCGGAACTTTTCCTCTATGAAGCGGCGCGCGCGCAGCATGTGAACACTCTTATTCTGCCTGCGCTCCAACGGGGCGCCGTTGTGTTATGTGATCGTTTCGCGGATTCCACCACGGCCTATCAGGGCGCCGGACGAAGACTGGACCCCGCCGTTGTCACCCGGCTTAACCGGCTTGCCGCCGGGGAGGCATGGCCCTTCCATACCTATGTGTTTGACCTGTGCGCGGCCGAAGGACTCCGTCGCGCGCGCGACCGCGGAAGTGATGACCGCATGATGCAGGAATCCCTTGCCTTTCACGACCGTATCCGGGAGGAATTCCTGTCCCTTGCAAGAGAGGAACAGGATCGTATTACAATGATAGACGCTGCCCGTCCCGTGGAGAGGATCCAGGAGGAGTTGCGGCGGCATATTTGCGGCCTGCCGTTTATGGCACGGTGAATCCGGAGAAACCCTGAAGTATCGCTTATGAGTTTTGAAAACATACAGGATCAGGAGGTGGCCTTGCGGCTTTTGCGCGGCATTGTCCGCCGGGGCCGTGTGCCCAACGGTCTGTTGTTTTGGGGGCCTGACGGGGTGGGCAAACGGCTGGCGGCCTATGAATTCGCCAAAGCGGTGAATTGCGCTGAAAGTCCCGATGATGCCTGTGACGCCTGCCTTTCCTGCCGTAAGATCGACCACCGTAACCATGCCGACGTGGTTTACATCAGTCCGACAGGAAAAACCCGCATAATCAAAAAGGAGGTCATTGAAGACCTGAACGAGATGGCCGCTTTCAGGCCCTTTGAAAGCGCCATGCGTATCGTCATTATTGAAGATGCGGACCGGATGAACGAGACGGCGCAAAATAAATTTTTAAAAACACTCGAAGAACCGCCAAGCAACACCGCCTTTGTTTTGCTGTCCGGACAGCCCCGTTTTCTATTGCCCACCATACGGTCACGTTGCCAGCGCGTGCGTTTTGGCGCCCTGCGTCCCAAGACCATTGCCGCGATGCTTGCCCGTGACCCGGACATCAGCCCGGAAAAAAGCCTTGCCTTTGCGGCTTTGTCCGGTGGTAGCATGGCGCGCGCCTTGGATCTTGCGAAAACGGAGCGTCGCAAGGTGGTTATGGATGTCGTAAAGAACCTTGCCGAAGGGGAGGACCCTCTGGCATTGAGCGAACAGTTCGGCGTTTATATTCAGGAAACCGAAAAACGTATCGCGACAAAGGTCATGGAGGATAACCCCGCGCCGCGAAAGGGCGATGAGGACGGGGAGCCGGCCCCGGACAAGGAGGCGCTGGAGGCGCATATCACAGGTCTCGTGCGCCAGGAAATGATAGAACACCTGGTATTGTTTGACGCCTGGTATCGAGACGAACTGGTGCACAGCGTCACGGAAGACACCCGTTTCACGCACAATCTGGACAGCACGCACATGCTCGGGAAACGGGTGAATGCGGATGTCTGCGCCGCCAAACTGCAGGCGATTACGGACGCGTGGAAATACATCGAACGCAATATGAATAAGCAACGGATATTCCGCGATCTGTTCTTCGTGCTGGCTGGTACATGAAAGCCGCCGGGAACAGCATGCTTTAAAAGGACGGACTACGGAGCGGTAACGCATGAACATAGCAAAAATCAGGCTGCGCAAGCCTCGGCGTGTATTGACGTTTTCCTCGGGCGATATGATGCTGCAACGGGACGACCACGTCATCGTTCATACGGATCAGGGCTTGGAATGGGGGTGGTGCGTGCTGCCGCCGGAACCCTGCTCGCCCGAAATGGAAAAACGTATCACCATGCGTGTGGTGCGCAAGGCGACCGTTACGGACGAGGAGTCGTTCAAGACGCTGGACCAGGAAGAGGCGAAAGCTCTGGACTTGTGCCAGAAACGGATTCAGAAGCGGAATATGCCCATGCGCCTGGTGGATGTCCAGTACACCTTTGACCGGCACAAAGTCACTTTCTACTTCACCGCCGAGAACCGGGTGGATTTTCGAGATCTTGTACGCGACCTCGCCCGCGAACTGCACAGCCGCATAGAGTTACGGCACATCCAGGTGAGAGACCGGTCGAAGATGATCGGGGGCTTGGGCTGCTGTGGCCGGCCTCTGTGCTGTGCTAGCTGGCTTGAAGGCTTTGTGCCCATTTCCATGCGTATGGCCAAGTGTCAGAATCTCTCCCTGAATCCGAACAAGATCAGCGGGCAATGCGGCCGTCTGCTTTGTTGTCTCCAATATGAAAACGAAGTCTATGAGCGGGGCGATTTGAAACCCGCCAGGTTTATTCCCGTAGACGATGCTGTGGATGAACGGCATTTGGCTGCAATCGCCGACGAGGGCGGAGGGGCCTCTCCCGCCAAGTCGTTTGTCGTTGAGGCGCCCCGTGCGCCTGTGAATGCCGCGGGTGCCGGAGATACGCAGGCTCAAGCGGGACGCCGGCAGGACGGCGACAGAAAAAAGAAGCGAAATAAAAAACGCAAAAAAAAGTCCGGACAGGGGTCTGATGTCCAATGAGAAGCGTGGACACCCATTGCCACCTGCAAATGACCCAATTTGACGCTGATCGGGAGGAGGTGCTTGCGCGGGCGCTGGAACAACTGGCGTTTATCATTGTCATCGGCGACGCAGTTGATGGATGCCTTGGCGCCCTCGAGTTGGTCCGCCCCAATGTCTATGCCACCGTCGGGTTTCATCCCTACCACGCTGTCCAATACGACAAGGATGCCGAAAACCGGCTGGAGGAATTCGCCTCCCGTCCAGGCGTTGTGGCCATCGGAGAAATCGGTCTCGACTACCACAACGAAGTCTCGCCGCGCCCGGTGCAGCGCAGGGCTTTCGAACAACAGCTGGCCCTTGCCGCGCGCCTTGGCCTGCCCGCTGTAATTCACAGCCGTGACGCCGATGAAGACACCTACGCCGTGCTTCGTGAACAGGTGCCCCACCTGGCCGCCTGCATCCTGCACTGCTTTGGCGGGGGAGTGGATTTCGCCAGCAAGTGCCTGGATCTCGGCTGTTTCATCTCCTTCGCCGGCAATGTGACTTTCCCAAAGGCGATTACACTGCAGGAGGCAGCCAAACGCGTTCCCTTGGATAGACTGCTGGCTGAGACGGATGCCCCCTACCTTGCGCCGCAGCCCGTGCGCGGCAAACGCTGTGAACCGGGGCACGTGTTGCATACCTTGCGGTTCCTGGCGGACCTGAAGGGTCAGGTGCCGGAAGATATGCAGGCGCAGGTAGTGAAAAATGCCTGCAAGGCCTTTACTATTCCGCTGCCCGACTGATAGCGGGCCTGAGCAGAAAAACCCTACCGCAGAGTGCATGCGTCCCCAAAACCTTCCATCTGGTAGGGAAACAGCAGATCCCACCTTTCCCCTTCGGATGGAATCCCTCCTAAACTCCCTGTAACACAAGGCAAATCTGCTTTCCAACAAAGTTCGGCATCAAATTTGCTTTAACACCATTAAGTTCATCTCATTCTCAGAGCGTATTTTCTTCGGGCAGGACTTATGGATGCCGGAAAGGAGGTATGAATTTATGAAGCGTGCATCCCTGCCTCGGAATACCTTACAGATAACCGGATTAAACCAATAAATTGTGTCTGGGCTTTCAATTTAATAGGAAGGCCTTTGAGAAAACCAGGGAGTAACCACAGCATGACCAGATATCCTATGTTTTCAGTATTGCTGCTCGTTTTGACAGCCTTTTCCGTTCATGCGGAACTTCAAAACGTTGAAGTGGGCGGATCTATCAGAATACGGGGCAACTATTACAATTTTGACAGCCTCACTGACATGAGCTGGATTGAACAGCGAACCCGCCTGAATGTTAAGGCGGATTTCACCAGTGAGGTGTCCGCCTTTATCGAGTTTGACTACTATAGCGGTTGGGGTGATGATTTTCGTTCCAACTATCTTACCGGCGCGGACTTCCGCTCTGGCGGTGACGACAGCGTCCACCTGTACCAGGCCTACATTGAGGCCCGAGACATGTGGGGCGTGCCCCTGACTGCCCGTGTTGGTCGCCAGGAACTCAGTTTCGGCACGGAGTGGCTGGTCGGTGTTAATAGCGCGGCCGCTATTTTTACCGGCCTGTCTTTTGACGCGTTGCGTTTGACTTACGCGACGGATAACTTCTCGCTGGACGCCGTTGCTTCAAAACTGGCTGAAAATCATGGGGATTTCGGTGAAGACGACACCGATTTTTACGCCCTTTATTTCTCCTATACCGGCATGGAAAACCTTACTCTGGACGCCTATTGGATGTATGTGCGCGATGAGGTGGTGGATTCGGGCGGTATTGCCGACCTGCCGGGAAACAAAGCGGATCTTCATACCATCGGTCTGCGCGGAGCCGGCGTTATCGGCGCTTTTGATTATGATCTTGAGGCGGCATACCAATTTGGCGATGTGGATGGGATACCCTCGGCTTGTCCCTATGGATTCGGAAAGGCTGACGTCGAATACGATTCCTTTGGGGTAAACGCTGCGATGGGGTATACCTTTGAAGCCACATGGACCCCGCGTATTTTCGCGCGCTTTGCTTATTTCGGCGGCGGTGACACGGAGTACCTGAAAGGCTATACCAATGATCGGGAACTTCCTTTCAACCGTCTGTTTTCAAATTGGGAATACACCGAATTCTTCGCCAACACGGATGAATCCAATTTGATTTATTACGCGCTCGGCCTGGATCTGGCGCCGACGGAAGCGGTTACGCTCCAGTTGGTATGCGGTTATTTTCAGGTCGATGAACAGGTGCCCAGTGTCGGCTGGTGGCTCGGGAAGAAGGGCTCCGACAAGACCCTCGGCCTGGAAGTGGGTTTGTATGGCGCCTATCAGTACAGCGAAGATCTCGTAGTGCGCGCGGGTTACGCCCACTTCTTCGGTCAGGACGGTTTGGCGCAGAACTACTACATCTTCAATGGGCTCGGATCTCTGGGTGCCGGTAAAGATGAAGATTGGGATTACCTCTTTCTGGAAACAGAGCTGTCTTTCTGACGCGGGCTTTGGCCACCTTGTGCTTCCCAATGCGCCCCCCGGCGTTTTATGCGCCGGGGGGTTGCCTTGTTCCGGGGAGATGCTGAATTTGCCATGGCTGGTAGGGTAAAATAACAAGTACAAAGAGTGCCGTTCGTACCTTTGAACTGGCGGCAGGCGAATCTGTAAGAGGGAAGGCATGAAGGGCATGCCAGGATAGGGGAGATGCTATCAGGTTCCGACACGCCCCCTGCGGCGTGTTCTGACCTGAATAGGCGCTTTGCTTCCGGACGCAGATATCAAGAAAAGATAAACTGGAAAAGACTGGAATACAGGGATTTGCCTGTGTCAGTTGATAAGGAACCTGTTATGAATGCCGAAGTAAAACAATTTGAACGTACGCTGGTGACCAGCGCTTTGCCCTATGCGAATGGGTACATTCATTTGGGACATATCGCGGGGGCCTATCTGCCTGCGGACATTTATGTGCGCTACAAACGGCTTAGAGGCGATAAGGTCATTTATATCGGCGGGTCCGATGAGTACGGCGTGCCCATTACGCTCACCGCGTTGAAAGAAGGCATTACCCCCCAGGAGGTGATAGACCGCTATCACACCGCCAACGCGGAGTCCTTTAAGGCGTTGGGCATTTCCTACGACATTTACGGCCGCACCTCGTGGCCGCTGCACGTGGACACAACGCAGCAGTTTTTCAGGAAACTGGACCAGGAAGGCTTCATTCACACGGAATCCGTGGAACTCTGGTATTCCCCCCAGTTGGAGCGTTTTCTTCCGGATCGCTATGTGAAAGGCACGTGTCCAAAGTGCGGCTATACGGACGCCAACGGCGACGAGTGCGAAGCCTGCGGGGCTCAGTATGCCGCCCAGGAATTGCTGGCGCCCCGGGCGAATGTGCCCGGCGATACTTCATCGCCCGTGCTGCGACAATCCCGGCACTGGTTCCTGGACCTGCCCCGTTTCGCGGAGAAACTGAAGGCCTGGCTCGACGGGCATCCGGAGTGGCGCGCCAATGTGAAGGGGATCGCCTACGGGTGGGTAAACGACTTGCGTCCGCGATGCATCACCCGGGACACCGATTGGGGCGTGCCCATTCCCGTGGAGGATGAAGACGCCGCGGGCAAGCGCATTTATGTCTGGTTCGACGCGCCCATCGGTTATGTGACCAATACCCGGCAGTGGAGCATGGAGGTCGCCGGTGATGAAAACGCCTGGAAACGCTGGTGGAAAGATCCGGGAACCCGGATGATCCATTTCATCGGCAAGGACAATGTGCCCTTCCATGCCGTCATCTTTCCCGCCATGCTCATGGGCCAGGAGGACTATATCCTGCCCGATCATGTGGTCGGCAACGAATATCTCAATATTTTCAACAGAAAAACGGGCCAATCGGAAAAGGGTTCCAAGTCCAGGGGCAACATGATCAGTGTGCGCTGGGCGCTGGAACATCTCTCTGTCGATGCGTTGCGCTATTACCTTTGCGCCATAGCGCCCGAGTCCAAGGATTCGGATTTCGACTGGGACGAGTTTATGAACCGCTATAACGGCGAACTCTGTGACGTGGTAGGCAATTTTATTCACCGTTCCATGACCATGACGGTTAAAAATTTTGACGGCTCCGTCCCCGCCGTGGGACTCCTGGAGGCCGAGGATGTCGCCATGCTGGATGCCATCGCCGAGCAAATGGATGCCGTCGCCGATGCCCTGGAGATGTTCCGTTTCAGGCAGGCCCTGGAACGCTATATCGAACTGGGCCGCAAGGCGAATGTATATTTCGACGCCATGCAGCCCTGGGTAACGCGCAAGACCGACATGGAACGCACGGGAACCACGCTTCATGTGTGTTGCCAGGTAGTCAAAGCCCTGTGTTACGGCATGGCGCCCTTCCTCCCGGAAGGCGCGGCAAAGCTGGCTTCCCTATTGAATCTTCGCCTGTCGGGCGGCGGCCCGGACGGCGGCCCGGATGCCTGGCGGGAAGCCCTCGTTCGTTTGGAGTCCGGTTGGAAACTGGAATCCCCGCAAGTGCTTTTCCCGAAACTTGACCCCGATCGCATTGCAGAACTGGCCCAGATGCATTTGGAAGGGCAGGCGTTTTAATTTCAGCCTGAGAATCTCTGTTTTTGGCTGGGCGAAAAAGACCGACAAGATCCTTTAAGAATACCTGCGATACTAATGCCCTGAATCTAAATGCGTTGCGGGCGGAATCTCACGTTCTTTCCCCGCATCGTGATCATAAGATCCATGCCATTTCAGGGATTTACTGCGTTCCATGTCGTGAAAAATGTTTCCTTCGAGATGCGGTGTAACGAATAACTTTCATGGATCACAGTGGTGTCAGCCTGCTTTAACAGATCGATGTAATGAACTTCATCGGGCAACTGATTTGTTGGATGAAAGAAGCAGAGCGCATAATCCCCTTTTATGTCATGCACTATGTCATGGATTTCGGTAAGATTTTGTGTCAAATGGATGACCTTCATGGTATAGGCCATGAAAAAGGGAGACTCGTCTTGGGCCATCTCTGTGGTGAATGTAAATACTATGTCTTTGGGGCCAGTTTGTTCATCCAAAAAGACACCCCGCTCAATAATCTTCTTGTCTGATATAGGGGAAACGTAGAACGATGCTATCCGCGGATACATCAATACAGCATATCCTACAGCCAGAACCAAAGCGATGACGGGAACTGCTGATGGAAACAAGCCTCGGCGGAACGTCCAGGCGGACCAATTCAGATTTGCGGCACGCAACAGCGCTAGGGGAATTATTCCGAGAGGCAGTAGTGCTATGGGAATCGAAAACTTCAGTGCTTCAAAACCATGAAGCAGGAAACTCGATTGATTCCGCAGCAATTCTACATGCGCTATACAGGGAACAAGGGTTGCAAGCCCGATCCATACTGCAGTGCGCATACATTTGTCCCGGGGACGTTTCTGAAGCCGGCGGATGAAAATTATAGCACCAAGCAACAACAGGGCGATTGCCGACGCGGCCAGTGCCGCAATTCCGATCCCCCCGAACATGCGGAGCATATGACGCTGCCAGAATGGATTCAACGTTGTGAGGAATAAAAATTTTCCCTGAGAGATACCTGTCCTGAGCAGGAAACGGTTTTGAAGGTATTCATATCCGCCAAAACATAGCACTTGAACCATGAATAACATTAATGCCGCTCCTACGGGCACCCAGAAGAGGGCTGTTTTACGAATAATAGGGCGTACTTGCCAGCCAAGTTCACCTAAAAGAAGGCGCTTTATATACACACCGGCGGCTATCAGGATAAACAACCATTCCGTAAAAGCGCCAAGGAAAGCCGTTACTCCCTGCAGTATGCGCAAGCAAAAGAAGATGCGTTTGGAAAGGAGGGTGTCCCGCAGCATTTCAAGCAGCAAATAAAGGCTTACCAGCGGAATGACTGCCTCGTAAGAGAAATAACATTTGTCGAAAAAGTAAAAAGGGGCTGGAAGCAGGCTTAACAATATTAGAGGCGTAAATGAAAAAATGCAGGCGTCAACAACGGAACCGCCAGCCTGGATGGCGAAAAAATACAGCATCATGGCGCAACCTGTCATGAGGGCCAACTGACAACACGCGTTGGCAAAGGACACATGATGAGGCGTGGGATCTTTCCGGGTAACCACTGCGGCCAAATAGACGGGGAGCAACATCCCGGATGGATAGGAACTGTGCATGCGGCGCGAAGGCAAATCCGGAAATTCTGGAGATGCAGGTTTCCAAAATAGCGCGCCCCGAAGTGCTATTACTCCGTCACGATACCAGTTCCTCGCAAACTGCAGCGTCAGGTCGCTGAACCATGCATGCAGTGTGCGCATTTCCCCGTACATATTGTGACGGAATGTTGCGGTGCCTGCAAAAAGAATGACGGATAAAAGCGCCACAAGAAGTATGCCGGTAAATTTAGGGGAAAGTCTTATTTTCATGACATTATCCCAGTTTTAAAAAGAAGCCCTGCGGTGATTGTTGGGAACAACAGCCTTCTTTACAGGTTAATCAGGTCTTTACACTCAAAAATCACCTTGGAGTGTAACAAAAAAGGAGAACTGGGGAACAATTGCACCACAGGTGTATAAATGCTGTAAATCTTTCTTGGTAGAACAAAATTTGCTTGGGCAGGTGGGCAGTCTTTACTATTGGAACATGCTTGTGCCGGAGGCTGGAGAAAAAGAGGCGCTGGATGCTTTGTTTTATTAAAAAGTGGAATCCCCGGCTTTTCCGAAGTGCGCCCTGTCGGCTTCTCTTTCATATGTAGGCATGTAGGCCGCCGCTTTCGGCAGATCTGTGTGGCCTTATAATTTATCGGCTATGGCTGGCAGATGGGGAAAAGAAGGTTGTCAGATATGTGTGATCCTCTTTCAGAATACAGGTTTTCCATGCATGAAATCCAGGATGAGGAACGGCCGCGCGAAAGGCTTGTAAGACTTGGCGCCGAGGCGCTCAAGGATGCGGAACTGTTGGCTATCTTGTTTCGTTCGGGAACACGGGAAATGAACGCCGTAACCCTTGCGGAACAAGTGCTTAGGCGTTTTGAAAATCTACAGCGCCTGTCCCAGGCGTCCGTTGAGGAATTGTGCCAGGAGAAAGGCATTGGCCTGGTCAAGGCCATCGAAATCAAGGCCGCCCTGGAACTCGGCAAACGCGCCGTTAATCACAAACGCTCGAAGTATATGCGCATCCAACGGGCGGACGATGTGGTGAAATATCTGATGCCCGAGTTGCGCGCTTGTGAAACGGAACGATTTATCTGTGTCCAGGTAAATACCAAGAATTTTATTTTAAAATGGGATGTGATCAGTATCGGAGGTTTGGACGGCACCACCGCCATGCCGCGCGATGTCTTTCGGCAGGCGCTGCGGGACGGCGCCCACGGCGTTATCGTGGCGCATAATCATCCCAGTGGGGACCCCGAGCCCAGTCCGTCCGACATTGAAATTACCCGCAGGCTGTCCCAGGCAGCGGACCTGCTCGGCATTCGTTTTCTCGATCATGTTATCATTGGTGATGGCAGCCATGTAAGTTTTAAGGAACGCGGCTATATCTGACAGGCGGTCAGGCCGGCGATTCCGATAATTCTGGATTTTTAGAAAGACATTTATGGATATTCCTTTCAGCGGGTGGCGTGAGGGTCTGCCTCATTATCTGCCTTGGTTCGCGGTCGCCCTTGTGGTTACCGTAGGGCTTCGATATCTGGGTCATGGCTGGGTTGCCGTGCCCTTTTGGGTGGTTGCCTTTGCCGCGCTCCTCTTCTTTCGTGATTTTCCCCGTCAAGGCGCCGCCGGGCCTGATGAGTTGTTCTCGCCGGCGGATGGCACCGTTGTGGCGATCGAAACTTTGGAGGAGACCCCGCACTATGACGGGGCTGCGATGCGGATTTCTATTTTCATGTCCGTGTTCAATGTCCATGTTAACCGTGCGCCCTTTGACGGCGTGGTTCGTGAAGTGCGTTACGCGCCGGGCGCCTATAAAGATGCGCGGGATCCGGAAGCCAGCCGGGTCAACGAATCCAGCGCCCTTTGGTTGGAAACGGAACGGGGGCCGGTTTCTGTTCGTCAGATTTCCGGTGCCGTGGCGCGGCGTATTGTGTGCCGCGCCAGGCCCGGTATGGGCCTGAAACGGGGAGAAAAGTTCGGTATGATCAAGTTCGGATCCCGGGTGGAATTGTATCTGCCCCCGGGCTCCCAGGCCTGTGTGCCGGTCGGCGCGAAAACAAAAGCGGGACTTACCATTCTCGCGAGGTTCCCATGAAACTCATTCCAAAAATAAACAAAAGGACCGGAAAACCCCTGCGGGCGCATATTAATGTGCTGGCCAGCGTCATGACCACCATGAACCTGTACATGGGAACCACCAGCATTCTGGCCAGTATCGGCCTGGAATTTCAGTGGGCCGCCACCTGTATCCTGATCGCCATCGGTTTCGATATGCTTGACGGTTTTGTCGCGCGCCTTACCCACAGTGAGTCCGATTTCGGCAAGGAACTGGACAGCCTGTGTGACGCGGTGTCTTTTGGCGTGGCCCCTGCGGTGCTTGTGTTTATGGCCTATATGCCGGCGGACGCGCATCTGCCCCTCTCCGCCCGCACGGAATCGGTCATCGGCATGACGGGCTCCTATATGGCCATCATTTACGTCATCTGTGCCGTGTTGCGGCTCGCCCGCTTTAACGTCTACCATGCCGCGCGCCGCGATTCCTTTGTGGGCCTGCCGTCGCCCGCCGCCGCCGGAGCGCTGGCCACCTTTGTACTTTTCCTGGTCTATTTTGAAGAGCTCCTGGACCGGCATGCACTTGGGGCCCTGGCCTATGTTGCTCTCGGTCCTACCGCCGTGTTCCTGGCGCTGTTGATGGTCAGTCCCATTCTTTACCCGAAGAACCGCTTCAAGTCCTTTCTGTTCCGGCCGCGCAACGCCTTTCTTACCCTGGCCACCTGCGCGTTTTCCATTGTCATCGTTCACTACGCCATCGTGAAAAGCATTTCCCTGGTGCTGTTTCCGCTGGCGGCGCTGTACGTGCTCTTTGGTATTGGTGATACCATTTACGGGAGGGTGACGGGGCGGGAGGCCGCTTATGAACCGATGATGCCCGATGTGCCGGAAGACGAAGAAGAATCCGAAGATTCAGAAGCGGAGTCGGAACCGGGATTTCCCGAGGCCGATGCCGGGGCGGGTTCCAGGTAAAAGGCGGACCGGCGGTAATAGGCGCCAGCCTCTTCCGCAAGCACTTTGAGGACCGCCGCCGTGGGGACCGCTATGACCATGCCGAGGAATCCGAAAGCGCTGCCGAATACCATCAGGGCGACCACCACCCACACCGGGTTCAGTCCGATGTGCGATCCCAGCACACGCGGGGTCAAAAAGTAAGATTCAATGATCTGGACGGCGATAAAGACCGCAAAGACCCAGAACAGGTTGCCGCCGATGCCGTGAAACAACAGCGTCATCAGCGCCGCCGGCAGCAGGGTCATGAAGGGGCCGATATACGGCACGATGCTTGCCGCGCCGCCGAACAGGGCAATGGGAATGGCGAAGGGAGAACTCGCGAAATGCAGCCCTATGCCGTACAGCACGGCCAGGGCCGCGCAAACGGTAACCTGTCCGCGCAGAAATGAATGCAACTGCGTGTCTATCTTGTTCATGACGCGGTCAATCCGGGGCCGGTGGCGCAAAGGCACCAATTCGTGTAAACCCGCCATGAGTTTCTCGTAATCGCGCAGCAGGTAAATGGCCACGAAGCCGAACAGGGACAGATTGACCAGGAAGGACACGGCTGATTGGGACCATCGGCCCAGGGACGCGAGTATCTGGGCCGCGGAGCGGCCGGCGTCGCGTCCCAGGCTGGTGAGGTTCTGGCCGTAATCGCGCAGGATACGAAGCGCGTTTTCTTCGATGATCCTTCCCAGGTGTTCAATGATCACGGCGCGTTCGTTAAAATCAGCTTCATGTTCCGGCGCCCAGCCCAGATAATGTACCAGGTCGCGAAGCGGCAGCCTGTCAAGAAATTGGTCAAGCCCCTCCTCGCTGATTCCCTCACCGGCGCGTGTCACCAGCATATGCGCCTCCTCAACGATATTGGTGACCAGGTACAGGGGGAAAAAAACGACAATGCACAACAGCAGCGCCAACAGCACACAGATGGTGGCCATGCGGGGGATGCGGAACCGCGCCCCGAAATCCACGACCGGTTTTAGCACATAGGCGACCAGGAAGGAAAAAAACAGGGACGTGAGGATCGGAAGGAGCAGATATACCACACTTCCCGCCGCCAGAAGAACCAGCAGCACGCCCGCGGCGCGCACCCAGGGATTTTTCAGTACCGTGTCAAGCATAGGCCTTTCCATCATGGTAAATGCACATGGTAGCAGGGTGGCGATTGCCGGTCAATTTTTCAAACCAATGCCCGGTGGCACCGCCGTCCCGTCCGTACAATACATGGGCAAGATGCCCTTTCCCCTCTACAAAAACAGGAATGACATTCGTGGGATCGTTTTTAATTAACCGCGAAGTCCTTTGAACCGAAACCATTTGTTGCCCTTCCGGAAATCTTTTTTTGGAGATTCGTACAAAGGTCTGCAGACAGCGGCAGTAACCGGATTCGTTTATACGGCCCAGCAGCAACGTCATTCCGGTTTTTTGCGGTGAAGAAGGATCTAGTGTCGAAGGGTGCGCTTGGCCGCAAAAAGACCGGAATCCATCTTCTGGAGCCGCGAGTGAGGGACAGCCCACGTTGGCTAAATTTGTTTGAGATGGGTAATGGGCATTCACTGTGGTGGGTCGAATCTGGATTCCGGTATTTTTCGCGTTGTGAAGTGCCGTTCTTCGACCCCAGCTGTCGATCGCGAAAAAACCGGAATGACGTTTGCCGGGGCGGTTTATAGGAAGCGTGCCGTCCTTTGAAAAGATTCCATTGAGTTAATTTCCTTGTTACACCCCGACGGTGTGCCCAGGATGTTCTGGTTCATAGTCTACCAACCGCCCCTATTTACCCATGCGATTTGCTGTCAAATATTTTCATCTCTTACCGTTCAAGGAAGGTGGTTTTTGTTGAATCCTACGAAGTCGTATGGTAGGGTATGCGCGCGTTGATGTCGTCCCTTTTCTTTATCAACATGGCGGAATCGTGCCCTATGACAAACCGACCCGAGAACAATTGCGTCGATGAAAGCCAGGTGGAAGGATTGGGGCTTTCACCGCCTGTAAGGTTGCGCATCTGGCCGGCTGTGGTCGTCGCGGCGCTTTTGGCGGCTGCTCTGTGGCTGCTGTTTACCTTCGGTACGACAAACATACACAGCGCCATGGCTCTTGGCGTTGCGCCGGCCTTCGCGTTGCTGCTTTTCCTGGCCTGGTGGCTGGGAGCGAGCCTCGCGCCCTGGCGCGACAGAATTGCCGGCATCGCCTGCTTCATCTTGGCCGCGCTTGCCATTACCTTCATGCAGAAGACGCCGGCCATGGGCGCCATGCTGCTGGCCCGGGCGTTGCCGTTTCTATTATATGGCGTGGCGGCGTTGCTCGTGGTTACCGGCCTGTTGCGCTGGTCGTTGCGCCGATGGGTGCTTGCGGCCTTCCTCATCGTTTGGACGGGGGTGTTCGTCCTGACGCGTGTGGAAAGCATCGGCGGCAATCTGTTCCCGGTTCTCTCCTGGCCTTGGGAATCAATGGCCGTCCAAGAGTCCGATACCCTCCCTTTTTTCAAAACCGGCGCAAGGGCGGTCCTGCCTGAAACAACGCTTCCCGGAGACTGGCCCGCTTTTCGCGGCTCCCATCGCGATGGGCGCGTTGACGGGGTCCGGTTCTCCGCGGATTGGAGCCGGCCGCCCCGTGAAGTGTGGCGGCAGCCCATCGGTTCCGCCTGGTCCGCTTTTATTCTGGTGGGCAAGTACCTTTTTACGCAGGAACAGCGCGGGGAGGAGGAACTCGTAACCTGTTATCTCGCCGCTACGGGCGAGCCTGTCTGGCGGAATGGCATTCCTGAAAAATTTGCGGACGGCATGGGCGTGGGGCCCCGGGCCACGCCTTCCTATGATGATGGACGGCTGTACACCCAAGGAGCCACCGGTGTAGTGCAATGCCTGGATGCCGCCACCGGTGCCGTCCTTTGGAGGCGGGATGTGCGTGAAGATGCCGGCATGGAAGTCCCCGAATGGGGCTTTACCTCGTCCCCACTCGTCATAGGTGATCAGGTGATAGTCTTCACCGGGGGGGCGGAGGGGAAAGGCGTCATAGCCTACGACCGTCTTTCGGGAGAGATCGTATGGATGTCGGGACACGGTAATTCGGGCTACTGTTCCCCCCATTTGGCGGCACTGTGTGGCGTTCCGCAACTGCTTATGGTGAGCAATTTTGGCATAGAGTCTTTGGACCCGGCAAGCGGGGCGCGCCTTTGGGAAAACCAGTGGGACATCCAGACCAACCCGCGCTGTACCCAGCCGGTGGTCATTCAGGACGACGGCGTCATGTTGGGCGCGACGGGAACCTCCGGAACGCGCCGGCTCCGCGTGGAACGCACGGGGGATGACTGGCAGGCAAAGGAGATATGGACCACCAGGCAGTTCAGGCCCTATTTTAATGATGGCGCCCTGCATCGGGGTTATTATTACGGATTTGACGGTGAGCGCGTGGCCTGCCTGGATATCGATGCGGGCAGGCGTCTTTGGGCGGGGGAACGTTTCAGCGGTCAATTGCTCCTCATCGTCGATATGGATATGTTGCTTGTCCTGAGCGAGGCGGGCGAGGTGGTCCTCGTACCCGCCGTGCCCGAAGGATATTCGGAAAAAGCGCGGTTCAAGGCGCTTTCGGGAAAAACCTGGAACCATCCCATCATCAGAGGCGGAAAACTGTTCGTCCGGAATGATCGCGAAGCCGTTTGTTTCGAATTACCGCAAGTCGAAGGCGCGGCATAAGTTAAACATGTCGGGTTTTCGCGCGTCGCGGTCTGTATCATGAAATTTACAGGAGAACCCTTATGTACACCATCATTACATGCTTATTGTTGTTCGCGGCCGAACCTTTTTCGGTGCAGGATACCGGCGGGGCCGATGAAGGGATACTAAAAATTACTCCTTGGAAAACCATAGTCTTGGAAGCGGAATACGGAGGACAGTGGGTGGTGGCGGGTGACCTGGACGGCGACGGGCAGCCTGAGATCGTTTCCGCAGAGAATTTTAACGAGGCGGATACCCATTATACCAGCGCGGTTGCCGCGCAGCGGCTGGACGGAACGGTTCTATGGACCTGGGGAACGCCTGACAAGGGGCGCAAAACCTGGCATCATGACGTGGCCTGCCAGATTCACGACTGGGACGGTGACGGCGCGGCGGAGGTGGTGCTTTGCGGGGACGGCGCGATTGTGGAACTGGACGGGAAAAGCGGTGCGGAGAAACGGCATATCCCAATCCCGAAAGACGCCTCGGATTGTCTTGTTTTCTGTGATCTTTCCGGCGCGGGTCGGCCCTCGGACATTCTCGTCAAGAACCGTTATGAACAGATTTGGGCCTTTAACCTCGCCGGTGAATGTTTATGGACCTCCACGTTGCCGGGTGGCAGCCGTACCGCCCATCAACCCTTTCCCGTGGATTTGGACGGCGACGGGCGGGACGAGATTATGGCCGGGTATGCGCTGTTGAACCATGATGGCTCGGTGAGGTGGGTCTACGTTTCAGACAAGGTTGATCTTAGGCGGGGCCATCTGGACTGCGCGCGTGTCCTCGCACGAGGCGCAACGCCGGAAGACTGGCGTATCGCGATGTCTTTTTGCGGCGCCAACGCCCTTGCTGTCGCGGACGGGAACGGCCGCACAGTGTGGGAACTCACGGGGCATCATTTTGAATCCATCAACATCGGAACCCTGTCCTCCGAGGCGCCAAAACCACAAATCGTTGTGGACATTGACCATCAGCCGGAAGGAAACAGCCCGATTTGGATTTTAGACCCTGAAGGAAACAAACTTGGTGAAATCGTGACCCGGTACAGCCGGCACCATAAACTGGTGGATTGGACTGGTGACGGGCTGTGCGAACTGGTGGTGGCTGGCAACCGCGCCCTGTATGACGGGCAAGGAAAGCGTCTCGCAACCTTCGCGGTTCCCGAAGCCGCGTTGGAAGACGCGGCCGGGGTCGAAATCAGTGTGTTGACTGGCGATATGGACGGCGATGGCGTGCCCGACGTGTTGATCACCACCCCGACCCGGGTGTTCCTGTATCGCAATGAACTGGGAAGCGGGCCGGCTGAAACCGTCCCTCTGGGTACCGGACTGAATGTGACCCTGTATTAAGGCTTGAAACAAAGGGCCTGCTATGGCGTCCATGGCGTCCATAGTGTCCATGCCGTCCATTTTCTCCTTGGCTCTTAACCCGGTGGGAGTAGAAAAATGTGGATGCTTCTGGTCATGCTCGCGAGTATCTGCGGAGCAGCCGACGGCGAATGGTCCGCGCGGGCGGAATCCTTTGCGTTGGGACCGGTGGACGCGCCCTTTGACTTGCGGACCATGGTTACGAATCACCTGGTCCGGAAGAGTTGTCTCGCCCTCGAAAAAACCGCCGCGCGCCGTGAAGCGGCTTTTCAAGGCGGTGACTGGCAAGCATGGCGTGCCGGAATACGAGATCAGGTGCGCGCCGCGTTGGGGGAGTTGCCTTTTGGGCCGTCGGGCGGACCGTTGAATACGCGCATCGTTTCCCGCCACGAACGGAACGGGTACAACGTGGAAAACGTGCTGTTTGAATCGTTGCCGGGAATGGATGTGAACGCTTCTGTCTACCTGCCCGATCCGTCTGCCTTTCCGCCGCCCTGGCCAGCCGTGGTGGTATCCGTCGGCCACAGTACCAAGACCGGCGAGAGCTACCAGAAGCCTGCCCAGATTTTCGCGCGCTGCGGTTATGTCGCCCTGCTCTACGATCCCCCCGGCATGGCTGGCGAAAAGCAGGCGGGAAACGATCATTTTAACGATGGTGTGCGGTCCTATGCCGTTGGCGTTTCAAGCAACCGGTATTTTATAATCGATGGACTGCGCTCCATTGATTATCTTGCGTCCCGCGACGATGTGGACCTTGGTCCCGGCGTGGCGGCCACCGGCGTCAGCGGCGGCGGCGTGACCACCATGTTCATGACGCTCCTTGACGAGCGGATTAAAGTCGCCGGACCGTCCTGTTGCGCCACGCCGAAGGCCGTTCATCCCGTGCTGGACGCCTATCCGGAATGTCCGGAAGTGCTGGCGTACAATCGATTCAATCATTTTGATGATATCGATCTGCTGGCGGCCGCCATGCCTGCGGCGGTCCTCCTCATGGCCGGCAAGGATGACGAAGTATTTACGAAAACGATGACCAGGGGCATTGCTGATGCGGTGTCCGCCGCCTTCGAATTCGCAGGCATGGGCGGACGGTTCGCCCTCTTTATGGATATTTCCGGGCACGCCTATACTCCTGCGATGGCGCTTGAATTCGTTAGGTGGATGGACCGCTGGCTGCTGAATCGGCCGGAACGTGTCCTGCCCGACATCGCCCCGTCCACCTTGGAACTGCTCGATGCTTCCCAGATGGCATGTGGTCCCCGCCAGGAGCGAAACATGGCCGCTGAAAACCGGGACATGTCGGTGCGGCTGCGGGAAACGCGCGCCCTTACAACCCCGGCAGCGGTCCGGGAAATCATGGGGATTGAGGGCCCGCAGGCAGTTCCGGAAACCCGCCTGGGAGAGCCGGTGCGTTCGTGGCAGCACTGGGTCAGCGAATTGGTATTGCTGCCGGAACCGGACATTGCCTTGCCGGCAACCTGGCTGTGTCCCGTTGATGAAAACCGACAGTCCGATGCCGTCCTTTACCTGGACGACCGGGGGCGCTGGACGGATCTGCGCAAACAAGGGGTGGCCTCCGGGTGGGCGGGGTTCCTGGGCGATGAACAAAAGGCGAGACAACTGCTCGCGGTGGATTTGCGCGGTTGGGGGGATACCACACCTGCGGAATTACCCTATGATCTCGCGGGCTGGGGCGGGCGGGAACGTTGGATCGCCTATGTCTCTGCTGCGCTGGGAGACCCGATCATGGCCATGCGCGTTCGTGATGGACTGGCGGCCTATGCCTGGCTGCGGGCTCGCCCGGGAATCAGACGGATTGTGGTTGGAGGCCATGGCCTCGGCGCCGTGGTGGCCCTTCATGTGGCGGTGCTCGCCGGAGATGTTGACGGCGTGTTCTGCGATGAAATGCCCGCAAGCATAGAAATACTGGTTACCGGGTCGGACTGCCTGTGGCCGCCGGATATTTTTATCCCCCGTATTTTATGCCGCTATGACTTGTCCGACCTCGCCGGAATGGTTGCGGCGCCGGTTCTGATTCGAAATCCTTTAAATGCGGCAAGACAACCCGTGGACACGGAAGCGGCCGAAAGTACCTTCCGGGAATCTCTTGGTTCTGATCCAAGGGAGAATCTTGTTTTTGAAGGCGGTATTGCTGACTTTATCGACCGGATATTGGCTCCGTGAATATGGAATAGTCCGTCTATGGCTCTCTCGTGAACAATGAAAAGGTAGACGCGGCATCCTTGCCGCGTTAGGCGCTTAAGGCCATTTTGCTGACAATTAATTATGAGTTCTGTTTTAAGTATAGGTAACCAAGAAGAGGATCATGTTTTGATTTGTCTCAAAGACCCAAAAACAACGCGTCATTCCGGTTTTTTG
>JAAYBJ010000323.1 GCA_012730105.1 Candidatus Hydrogenedentota bacterium | reverse complement strand
TCTCCAAATTCTTGATTTGCCCACGCAAGTACATTCATAATAGTATCCTTTCCAGCAACTTATAGCAGGCACTATATGTTGTGCTGAAGGAAATTATAGATACAAGATGTGGGTAATGACAAGAGTTCTACTTGGGAACGCAGTTGCCAGCGAAGTTCTACCTCGCAACTATGGTTAAATGCCGGTCTGTACCGATCTGGCCGATAAGAAAAGGGAAATAGAATTTCAAGAGAGAGTACGTTCCCAAATGGAATTTGGGAACGAGTTGCCATGAGCCTATGGCTCACCCTGAAATAATGGAAATGGGTATCAATTCCCGAAGCAGAAAAAAAATCGTTGGTGTTTTTGTTCTAATTTGTTTCTTCTTTCCGTGTGTTCCGTGAATTCCGTGGTTGTAAATTCTCTTCTATCCCGGTTTACCTGGTTTGCACCACCGGCCAGACCTTCAACGTTTGCTGGCCGCCGTCCCTGACTTCCACGGGACCGGGGAGTGGATTCTCCGCATTCCGCTCACTGCCGAAGTAATCCGTGTTTAGGACCAGCGGCGCGCCATCCCGGTTTTCGAAGGGCAAATCGGGGACCATGGCTTTGCCGAGGAGTTCAGTCGTAACGAGTTTGCGGGTCCGTTCAGTAGCCCAGGCGGGATCAACGTTCCCCTCGAGATACAGGCCGTCCTCTTTCTCGATCAAAGCGATACCGGGATCGAAGTCCCGGTCAACCAGCGGTGACGCTTCATGTTTCGTGGGACGCGCGCCGTCCAGGTAGACGTTCCCGTCCAGGTACATGGGCAGCGTCGACTTGTCATAGGCCCTTAGGCTCGGGTGTTTCACGAAGAGGTTGTTGTAGTACCGGTCATCGCCGCAGGGATTGTCGTGCATGCCCGCCAGCTCCGTGGAATGAGCCTTATGATAGGGGGTGAGCCGCGCGTCATAATGAATGACATCGATGCTGCCCATCATGAGGTTATGAACATAGGCGCCGCCGCGCGACACCGTCAGCAGCGACGCGGTCGACAGGAACAGGTTGTTGTCGATGACAAAGGGGCCGTGGTCCACTTCCATGAATAGGTCGCGCCCGTTGTCGTGGAAGAGGTTTGACGACACGCGCGCGCCCTGGGCCATCCAGTCCAGCCAGAGGCCGAGGCAGGTGTGGTAGATGTGGTTGTCCTGAATCACGACGTCGATCGCGCCGTGCAGCTTGATGCCGGCCATTTCCGCACCCGTGAACAACTGGCGCATGTGGATGTCGTGGATCTCGTTGCCCGTGATTGTGCTGAACACGGCGCCCATGCTGCCCACGATGCCCGTCTGCTCGCAGTGGTGGATGTGGTTGTTGCGTACGATATGGCCGCCGATGTTCTCCTTGCTCCAGCCTCGGGCCAGGGCGCGTTCGATGGTCTTCACATAGCCCTCGGCCGTGTCGGCCGACGTGTTGTCGAATTCATCGCCGTGCTTGCCCAGCGCGATGCCTGAGCACACGGAATGGCTGACGGTATTGTTCTCGATGATCCAGCCCTTGCTCCAGTTTGTACCGATCACGGCGATCTGTTCCGAGGTGGGCGGCGCCCACTGAGTCGCGGCCTGACGCAGGATGAAGCCCCGGACGGTGATGTAGTTCACGCCTGTTTGTGTCGGGTAGAAGACCGCCCGGCGCACGTTGACCTCCACCAGTTCCTGGTTCGGGTCCACGCCCTTGAACTGCGCCCAGATCGTGGTGTTCTGACCGTCCACCTCGGCGAACCACAAGCGCGGGTCCTCCGGCGCGGCCTCTTCCGTGAAACTCTTGAACACGAGGCACAGGGTTTTCACGCCGCTGACCGCTTTGATCTTGGTGTTGAAACTTTGCCACGACTGCCAGTCACCCGTGTTCGGAATGCTGCAACTGCCCAGCACCTCCCCGTCCGGCCCTTCCAGCCGGATCTCGACGATGCCGCCCGTGCTCGCCGAAGCGCCCCGGATCTCCAACAGTTCCGTCTTGTCCCCGAAATGCACGCCCTCATACGTCACCCAGTACCCGCCCAGGATGAAGCCGATGCATTCCCCGCCTTCCGAGCAGGGGGCGTTCTGCGTGCCGTTCTTCGCCGAAAAAGAAGTCGCGTCAACCCGCTTGCCTGCGCCCGTGGCGGGGTGCGGTGCCAGCCACGCCACGTTCAGCAGGTAGTTCTGTCCCCGCTGGCGCAGCCACGACGGCGCCGTGCCCGCAGGCGCCAGCGCTTCCTCCAGTTTCGCCGCTTCAATAAGCCACTCGCCGTTGAGATACACCGCGCCCGTATGGTGTGGGCGGTCCTTCGCGCTGAACCAGTCGCCGTGGATGAGATCAGCGTAGGGGTTGTAGTCGCCGAAGAAACTGTTGGGCAGCACGACCTTCCACGTATCATGCTCCACCTTTTCCCAACCCGTCACCACCTCGGAACCCTTGATCTCCACCGTCTCGCCCGGCGTGGCCTGGTACACGATCCGTTTCGCATCCGACTCCCCGCCCCTCGGCGGATTGACCCATTCCCGGTAAACCCCTTCATGGACCGTCACCGTGTCCCCCGGCTGTGCGATCGCCGCCGCCGCCGAAATGGTCTTGAACGGCGCCGCCACCGAACCGTCATTCGCGTCATTGCCCGAAACGGCGACATGCAACTCCCGGCCCGCCGCTTCCTGCGCATAAACGGCGGTAATCATCAGACAGCCCGCAGCCAGGAACAGTAACCACCCGGTAACATTAGTCTTTTTCATGTTCAGTCTCCCGTTAAAGCGTTGCCCTGTTTTTGAAACCGCTTTCCGGAGAATAGTGTAGCATGGCAACCGTCCTCTATTGCGACTTGGCGACATGTCTGATGCAAAAGGATGCACCTGATCCGCCTGTGCTGTAAAATGATTTGAATACCCGTCCATACACTTTTTGCCGTGACAAAACGGATTGTCTTTGAAAAGGGATGCCATGAAGAATTCTTTCCTGTATCAAACCCGGTATTGTTTCATTCTTCTTGTTGTATTTTATGTGTTGCCCGCGTTCCCCGGGCTTGCTTTAGGCACGGATCCGCCTGAAACCCTGCGCCGTATGTATGTTATAGGTGACTCCACCGCCGCTGCATATGGACCGGAGCGATTTCCGCTCACGGGGTGGGCGCAGGTATTGCAGCGATACTTTGATCCAAATCAACTTCAGGTGGTAGATAAGGCGGTAAGTGGCAGAAGTTCCAAAAGTTATTGGGAAGAGGGACGTTGGGACGAGGTTAAAGGCACACTGAAAAAAGGGGATTATGTTGTGGTTCAGTTCGGTCACAATGATGCCAAACAGAAAGACCCGAAGCGTTTCACCGACCCTGAAACGACCTATAAACAGTACTTGAATCGTTATGTGGACGACATACAAGCGGCCGGCGCTATTCCAATCCTTGCGACATCGATTAATCGAAACGTGTGGAAGGAAGACGGAACGCTGGAGCATACCTTGGGGGAATACCCTGTTGTTGTGCGCGCCCTCGCCAGGGAACGTTCTGTTTTCCTTGTAGATATGACGCGACTGACCCGGATGTTATTCGAAAAACTGGGGCCGGAAAAGACAACAAAACTGTTTATGAATCTTGAGCCGGGCCAATATGAACATTATCCCGAAGGACGCAGCGACAATACCCATCTTACCATGCAGGGGGCGGAAAGCATATCCAAGGTTTTTATTGACGATCTGGTATCCCTGGACAAGGATATTCAAGAAATGACTGCTGCTGAGGATAACCTACCACAGGAGAAGGCCGGAGGCCAGGTCCGCTACGGGAAGGATGGTGGCGAGAAGGCTGCCGTTCGTATTGGCGAGACTGGATCCAGGAAATAGTAATAGACTTACAGGCAATGGTATTATCGAGAGAGAAAAGACTATTGGAGTGAGAGAGAGATGTATAATTCGAAATTTTCTAACATAACAGAATCCGAGGGGGCCGCACAGAAACTGGCGGTATTAATTGACGCGGACAACGCACAGCCATCCGTTATTGATGCGCTTCTGGCGGAAGTAGCCCGTTTCGGGGAAGCCACGGTAAGACGCATTTACGGTGATTTTACCTCCTCCCGGAGTTCACAGTGGAAGCAGATTTTAAACAAGTACTCGATCAACCCGATACAGCAATTTGCTTACACCACGGGCAAGAATGCCACTGACAGCCGATTAATTATCGACGCGATGGACTTGCTTCATAAGGGAAATATCAGCGGTTTTTGCCTGGTATCCAGCGACAGTGATTTCACAGGGCTTGCAAGCCGCATTCGGGAGGAAGGGTTGGTTGTTTACGGGTTTGGAGAAAAGAAGACTCCCGAGGCATTTCGAAATGCCTGTAATCAATTTGTGTTTACCGAGAACTTAAAGGCCCCTATAAAGCCTGCAAAAACAACGCCGGTCACCCGGACGAAGAAAGCACGTCCAGAAGGTGCAGAAACCATCCCAAAGAAAGAAACCAGCCCCAAACAAGGGAGTAAGAGTATCCCTGTAGATTTTCTAAAAGAAGCCGTTGAGAAAGCATGTGATGAAACGGGATGGGTCCAACTCGGATCTATTGGAAGCTACTTGCGAAAGGTCAAGCCGGATTTCGATTCGCGTTCATTCGGATTCAAGAACCTGACGGAAATGTTCACGAATTTCTCCGAAACATTTGAACTGCAGGACCGTGCAACACCACAGTCCCCGAACAAGATCATCTATGTTCGTATTAAAGAGGGCAAATAGTCCGCGGACAACATCAGATGTCTTCTTGTTCCCAATTCAAGTTGGAGCCACTTTGTCCGAAGTGCAATCTTGTATTCCTCGTCCACCCAACCGTGATAGATTGTTGACCAGTAAGTTACCTGACCAGCATCAGCGCCCCGAATAATGCAATCAATAATCCGGAAGCGCGATTGATCCAGGAAAGGGTGCGGGGGGAGAGTTTCCGCCCGAGCAGGGAGACAACCGTGCTGAGGAGGACCCACCAGAGGAGGGATCCTGAGGCCACGCCTGCCACGAGCAGGACGGCGGAGGGGAGGCTGCCATTGGTATCGGCGAGACCGGACCCGGCGAATACGGCTGTGAAGAACAAGATGCCCAGGGGGTTGGATAGGGCGAGGAGCAATGCCGTCAGGTACATCCTGATTCTGCGTTCTGCGGGGAGCACCGTTTCCGGCGTGCCTGCCTGTATCTTGGAGAAGAAGATCCTCGCGCCGAGCAGGCAGAGCACCATGGCGCCGAAGAGGCGGAAGAGGAGGCCATGTTCCGTCAGCACTTGGGAAATCACCGCGACGCCGAAGGCGGCCAGCGTGCTGAAGGTGCCGTCGGCCGTGGCCACGCCCAGCCCCGTAAGGATGCCGCTCAGCCGTCCAAAAGCCAGGGTGCGCCGGATGCACAACAGGCCCATGGGCCCGACAGGAGCGGAGATGGACAGGCCGACAAGCAGGCCTTTGATGAAGAACAAGAGGGACATAAGGCGCAGGGTTCTTTCACGTGACGGGATGCAGGGTGTCGCACGGAAGCATGCCTCCGTCAGGCGGGCATTATACCGACCCTTGGTCCTTACACCCAAAGGCCGGATTCTCTTCGCACAAAGCCACAAAGGCGTAAAGGCATCTATGCCGTAAGGTTCTCTGTGTCCTCAGTGCCTCCGTGTGAAGAAATACAATCTCACACAAAGGCACAAAGACACAAAGGTATAAGCCACAAAGTCACAAAGGTGTAAATCCATCTATGCTGCGCTATTCTCTGTGCGCTCAGTGCCTCTGCGTGAAGAAAAACAATCTCACACAAAGCCGCGAAGGCGCAAAGGAATAAGCCACAAAGTCACAAAGGCATAAAGACGTAATGCCATCTCTGCCATGCTGTTCTCTGTGTTCTCTGCGCCTCCGTGTGAGAAAGTTTACCCTCACACAAAGCCGCAAAGGCACAAAGGCAGACGGGGATTACGCAGATTATCACAGGAAGAAAGGTATGTTGTTCCCGGCTGCAACAAGCCGTTATGATTTAACCGTGAGTGGATTTGTATCTGAATCCAGCATTAGAAATCAGGAAGGCCTTCCATGTTGAACACCTGTATTTGCTTATTGACCGTTTGTGCATCTGCTACTATGGCTTCTGATACCTCGCTTTCCATGCGGCAGGAGGCGGGCTACGCGCAGTATTTTGACGATACGACCTGTCTTGCGGAAATGACACTGCCGATGCTCGGGGGCCAGGCGCCGCAGGTGGAGACGGAAGCGATCGGCCCGTGGCTGCGGGTCCGGCTGCGCTGGGATGTATCGGAAGCCCTCGCCCGGGATGATCTCTCCCTATTGTTCCGTGTTTTCTTTACACCGGATTCATGGTGGGCACCTCATCTTACGCCGACTCAGGGCGACGTGATTGCCCAGCACGTGTTCCGGTCCCCGGCGATGCTCGTCGGTTCCGCCAAGGGTCTGCTGGCGATGGTGCCCGACCTGGACCTGTGCGGCGCGAATCCGGAGATACCCTGGTATATGGATATGGACGCCGGGGCGCGGCATTTCTGGCTCGGCCTGAGCCGCACCGACATTCCCGAGCATGTGCGGTATCAAAAAGCCCAGGGCATGGTTCTCGGTCCCGGCACGGTGGAACTGGGCTTCTACCTGGCCTGGTTCAAAGACGAAGCCTCCCTGTTCAATCCCTGGCGGGAGGTCAGCCGTTTCCTGTGGGAACGCTGGGGGCATCCCTTGTACGAAAAGGGCGAACCGTCCACGGTGCCGCTGGATAACTTTGTCGAGCATACCTACCGCTGGGCCTTCGACACCTGGAAGGAGGCCGTCTGGCAGGAGTTCGACATCAACGGCGTGCGTGTCGGCGCGCCGGCCTTTATCGTCAATGTGACAGAATCGCCTAATTACCCCAGTGAGGTCGATCTGCGCGAGTTCCTGTCTGTATGGAACCAGGCGTGGTTCTCCTCGCTCCGCGCGGCTTCGGGCGTCTACCGCTACGGAAGGCGCACCGGTAAAGAGGATCTTATGGCACGGGCGCGACTGACCAAGGAATTTACCCTGGCCGCGCCCATGCGCAACGGGCTGTTCCCGACCGTGTACCGGACGGAAATGGAGGAGGTGGAAGTGGGGGACAAGAAGGTGTCCCGCTCCAAGGGCTGGCAGACCGGCTACTGGACCAATTCCAATCGCGTGCCCGAAGAGCACGGCATCACCGATCGCTGGTATAACGTGTTAGACATGAGTTGGACCTGCCTGCTCCTGGTGCGCTGGCACCGGGAACTCGAGGAGGATCCGCGCATTTTGCCCTACGTTGAGGGCTATGCGGAGCGGCTCCTGACCCTGCAGGATGAAGAGGGCTTTTTCCCGTCCTGGCTCGATCCTGATACCGAAGCGCCGTCCCCCGTGCTGGCACGTTCGCCCCAGACCAGCATGAGCGTGTCGTTCCTGCTCGCCCTGGCGGCGGCAACGGGAAAGGATCATTATCGCGAGGCGGCATTGAAAGCCATGGACGCGGTGATCACGCACATCATCCCGTCAGGACAGTGGGAAGACTTCGAGACCTACTGGTCCTGCTGCCGGCTGGGGCAGGACCATCTTGGCAGGCCTTTTGAACGGAACGCTATGTTCAAGCAATGCAGTTTTTCCATGTTCTGGACCGCCGAGGCGCTCTTGTCCGCCTGGCAGGTTACCAACGACCGGAAGTATATGGATTGGGGCCAACGCACGCTGGACGAACTCTCCATGCTGCAGCAGTGCTGGCAGCCGCCCTTCATTCATATCCCGGCTTTGGGCGGGTTCGGCGTTATGAACTTTGACGCCGAATGGAACGACTCCCGCCAGACCCTGTTCGCGGAGCTGTTTCTGGATTATGCCGCCGTCACCAATGAAAAATACTACCGGGAACGGGGTATTGCGGCCCTGAAAGCGGGCTTTGTGATGATGTATTGTCCGGAGAACCAGGAAGTGAAAGCGCTCTGGGAAAAGGTGTGGCCCTTCTTCGGTCCGGAGGACTACGGGTTCACCATGGAAAACTACGGGCATGGTGGCGCGACCAGTCCGGACGGGGAGGGGATGGGCAACTTCACCATTTTCACCTGGGGCAACGGCGCCGCAGCCGAGGCGTGGAACCGGGTGCTGGATCATTACGGGGATGCGGCGCTTTCCTGGCTGGAAGCGACGGGGGATGTATAGGGCTATTGGTCCAACTTTGGATCAAACACATTCCTCACCTTGGAGTCGTGAGCCGCATCGCTGATTTGAGACTCCTTATTAACCGGTTCCGAGTTCAGCCGCCAATGCACCAGTCCCGCGTCTCTGGGTGAGGGACCGCCGTCGGCGGGCTGACTGCGGTAGCCGGTGCCGAAGGCCGTCAGGAGGGAGCCGTCCGGCAGCAACACGGTAGACGTCGCCTGGCTGCTGGCCCACCAATATTCAGGTCCGGTCCGGTTTCCTTTCCAGGCGTGCAGGATGTACTTGTGATCCAGGTCCCAGGTCAGTCCGTTATCCCGGCTGGTGATCGCCTCGATGCCGAACTGGGGCCATCCGTCAGCACTGTCCACATAGCCCTTTCGCACCACATAGGTCATGACAATCGTGCCGTCCGGCAGGAGCACCATGCAGGGGTGGTGCCTGCCGTAGTCGTACAAACGGTTCAGGTCAGACCAGGTGCTTCCCCCATCCTTGGAGACGGATACCGCGAGTCCTTCCAAATGATCGAGTGTTTCCGGCTCGAATCGGGCCGGTATGTCTGTCCGGCACGCGGCGACCCAATCCCCGTTCTTAGCGCGCAGCAGCGCCACCTCGCTCACACCCGTCCACTGGGGCGGCGCGATGGCATTGCCCCACGTCCGGCCTTCGTCCATGCTGAAGCGAAGATAACCGGTGGAATAGCCTGGCCCCTTGTCAGAGCCGTACCATTCATGGTTCATGCCGTAGCCCGTTTGGACGAGTCGTGTAATCTTGTCCGTTTCATCTTTCAATACCAGGAACGGATCCCACTGATTCCATGTGTTCCCGTCGGGTGTTGGTGCAATCGCGAGCGGCTCCGGTGTGCCGTCCGGCCCGCCCCAGGTGGCGCCATAGTCCGTGCTGAACCACAACCGGTCGGTGACAAGCAGGAGTCTACCCTTGCCGAGATAGGTCAGGCCTATACCCAGGCCGGGCAGGGTCTTTCCCTCGGCATCCAGCCGGACGGGCCGCGGTTCCGTCCAGGTCGCGCCCCGGTCATCGCTGGTCAACACCATCGCGTGGTGCGGGTAGTCGCAGCCGACCAGCATCAACAGCCGGTCCTTTTCGGGCATGTAGACGATATACGGCACCGCCACGACGCGGTTCCAGCGTTCCGTGACGATTTGGATCCGGGCGGGAATTTCCATGGGTGCATCGGGCGCGTTCATCTGCCGCACGATGTGCGCTTGCCAAGCTGTTCCGGAGTCCGCCCCGAAAACAAGGCCCTGTACCATAGCGAATGCAAAGATATACATCAGAGAAGTAAATACTTTCACTGTTTTGATCCTTATCGTTTCAGACGGAACCAAGGGATTCTTCATGCCGACAAGATATCATGGAACAAACTGGAACGCATAGAGACGCGCGTTTTTCATCTTGACCACGAGTCTTACGGGTATGTCGGTGTACGCGGAAAGGTCCGCGCCTCCTGTCCAGGTTACGGTCTTTGCCGTAGCATCGCCGGTAATCGGGACGCAGTCCTGCAGGCCGTATCCCGGGATCTGTCTTCCCAACGCATCCTGCAGGCCTGCACGCACCTCACCTGCAGGGCCGGTCTTGACATTCAAGTTTAATTTTGCGCCCTTAAACTTCAGGGGAGGCGTTATGAAAGATCCTTCCACTTCTCCGGCATCCGCGGAAACGAACCTGTCCACAGTACAGATTACCCGGCTGAACAGTCGCCGGTTTTCCGGCTTCACCAGCGCGTCCAGCTCAGCCTCGTTATGTTTTAAGGGCGAAGCGCTGTAATACATCCAGAGTTCATTCCCAGACCGGATCATGCCCTGTCCCATGTAGAGCGAACCACTGTCAAAATTCCCGGGCGCGCCCAGGGAGATAAAAGGGTTGCCCTGTTCAGGCCACGACCAGTGGACACCGTCCCGGCTCACGGCGAGGTGAATGTCGAGTGTGTCCTTGGCATGATGATACAGGCTGGGGAACATGAAATATACCCGGTCTGCGTGGGGATAGGGCAGGGCCGCCGGATTATACAGGTCGCTGTCAGGCAACGTCTCCGCATCCGCCTGGAACACAAGGCTGAGCGGAGAAAAATTGTCAAAGGCGGCGCTTGCCGCGCGCCCGATGGCGCGTCCGTTCCCGGAAACGCGCCCCAGCAGGACATATTGCCCTGTCGTCGCGTCCCGCCACCCGGAATACTGGCTGTCCGCGAAGACTTCACATATCGGCTTTAAAAGCCTGGTCCAGTGCAATCCATCCGGAGAACACATGCCTGCCACGCGGTAGGGCGGGTCATATCCCGTGAACATGCCCTGGGAGACCGCCTTGTATCGTGATTCCCAGGGCGCGGCAGGGTCTTTGAATATGCCCGCCCCATGGACCCGGGAGTGCGCCCCTTCAGGCCCAATCTGCCGGAACAGGATGTTCGTGCGGCTGTCGCCCTGGTATTCGGACAGGCCGAGGGCGGGTTTGGCCCAGTGGATGCCGTCCTTCGATTCGGCGTAACAGAAGGAGGTGTCGTTCGTCGTGGGCCAGCCCTCGACATCGTAACACTCATACCACATGCGGTACTTGCCGTCATCCTCCATGACGGAGAACCAGTTCAACGAGGCGCTTTCCCAGGGCCTGTCCGGCGCCAGCGTCGTTTCCCCTGTCTTGACGGGCGGGTTTACGTGGAGGGTAATGTTCTCCGAGGTTTCAAAGAACGATGTGTCAATGAAGAGTTGCGTTTTCCCGGAGACATCAATGCTGTTATCTTCAGCCGCATTGCAGAATGCGCCTGACAGGATGATTGTGAGGGGCGCTATCCGGTACATCCAAGTTAACGAACCAGCCATATGTTTTCCACCTTTTCGGATTGTAGAACTAATGGGTTTGTCCGCGTTTGCCGAGATACTTGTCTCTGGCCGGTGCGTGCAGTTTTTCTATGGAGTAACGTAATGCCGTACGGGGCATGACCGCCGAAAAACGATCCAGAAACGTTGTCAAGACCTCCTCGTTGCGTTTGCCTGCTTCCCGCAGCATCCATCCAATGGCCTTTTGCATCAGGTCATGGGTGTCCCGCTTCCTTATCAGCAAAAATTCGGCGAGGGTCAGAATTGGCTCGAACATTCCGGCCCTGATGAAAGCGAAGGTCGCGAGGACGGCGATGCGGCGCGTCCACAGATGTTCGCTGTCCGCCAGGGAGTACAACAAGGAGGGATCCTTGTCGAGCAGGAAGACGCCGACGATATTCGGGGCGCTTAAATCGACCAGGTCCCAGTTGTTAATGCGCTTGAGGTTTTTCAGGTAGAAGTCGAATATGGATGCCTGTTCCTCGGCGGAACCTTTCTTGAATTGTTCGACGAGGATGAGCAAGGCGGTCAGGCGGTCCTCGTGAAATGCGCTGCGCAATAGACATCGTACGACAGTGAGCGTCCTGGAACAGGGTATTCTCCGCCGGTCAGAGAAATATTTCCTGACAATCTTTCTCTGCTCAGGAACGCCAACGCCGAGAAAACGGTCTCCCTCGCCGTATTCCCCCTTGCCCGTCTTGAAGAAACGGGCAAGTATCAGCGCTTTATCAGCTCGGGCGACCCGGCGCAATTCACACTGTATTTCAGATGCGTTCATAGCCCCGCATTATGACTGGCACAACGGGGGGAATCAAATCTGTCCTGATGCTTGTCAGGCGATGTGGCTGTTCCTGTCGTTCGCACTCGTGGGATCCTCGGCCAGCAGGAGCGCGCTGTAGCGCTGGTAGAGCAGGGCGACGATCACGAGCAGAATCCCCACGCCCAACCAGGAGACAATGCGATAAACGCCTGCCAGGTTGAATGCATCCAGGAGAACAGTCTTGACAACAGCCAGGGCAAATAAAAGAATTCCGGCGTACCGACGGTAGGCCCGGCGTGAGACCAGCCCATGCCAGGTCAGGATGCAGGCGTGCAGCGCCCAGAGCGCGGACACGATGCCTATGGCCATATCTTTGGATATCAGGCTTGAGGCCATGCCCCAGCGCACCGTTTCGGCAAGGGCGAGCAATGCCAGCGAGGCATGTCCCGCCAGTTCCAGGAATTGGTTTATACTGCCCGGCCGATACCATCCGGTCGCTAACAGGGAGGTCGCCGTGTTCTGCGGAAGTTGCTTCAACCACGCGACGCCCCACCACAGGGCCAGTATGAAGGCCAGTTTGGGCGCGGCATAGAGGTTCAGGAACAGCCAGCCATCGCGATAGCGGGGCACCATAAAGCTGAACACAAGAACCATGAGCCCAACCGTCCAGGCTGCCTGCGCTGCGGCTCCGACTTCCATGTTTCGGAGTGTGGCGGCGGCCATTACAAGAACGGCCGGGATGACCGTCCATAACAGGACCAGCGCGGCGGTCCGGTTGACGTCCACCTGGTTTCCGCCCCGAAAAGTCCAGTACAAAAAAGTTTCCATGGTAAGCAGCCAGCAACCCAGGCCCAGTGCGGTAAGCAAGAGCCCGCCCGCAAGCGCTTGTCGGTAGGGAATAACCGTTGGCTGCCTGAACGTGATGACGGCCCCTGCGATCACGGCGGCGATTACGAATGCCCAGACGCCGAAATCCTTGTTGAATAGGGGGGTGAACGCCTCCATATGCAGGGGCAATTGTGTCAGGAGCGCGAAAATGGAAAGAGCGAGTACGCCCATGCCGGCAAGCCGGCAGAGGGTGTTAGTAAAACGAAAACTCAACCAGAGGAGCAGGGTTCCCTGCACGGCCCAGGCGACAGGCGTCAGGTCGAAGCGCAAGAGTAGGGGGATCACCAGCGTGAACAGGGACAAGGAGATGCCCAACAGCGACGCGGCCACCTGTTTTTCTTTTGGCAGACGTGTTGTCCATACCCTGTACAGGAGCAGAACGAACAGGGCCTGCGCCAACACCACATAACCGAGCCCGGAGCGGTGCGGGGTATAAAGCGTTTCGTAGTAGCAGTACAGCCAGAAGAGGGAATTGCCGATAATCAGGGTGAGGCTGTTCAATCCCTCCGGAACCCGGCGTGACAGGCCGTAAATCATGGGCGCTGCCATGAACATCGCGTAAAAAAGGGTGATGAAGGTCAGCGCTGGCGCGAGTTCGTCGGGATGCTTGAAATACGAGCCATGCCAGGCCATGTACAACAGCGCTGTGCCGGCGAGACAGAACAAGTCAAGGGCCCGCCAGCGCCGGAAGAAGGCGGCGCCCAGCGCCACCAGGTTCAGAATAGCCACATAAGTGAACAGGGTCCACGGCGCGTTCTGGCCTGTTGACAGCAGTATGGGGCTCATGTAACCGCCCGCAACCGCCAATAAGGCGATGGGCAGCGCGTTATGCACCACGGACAGGAATATGGCGAGGGCGGTGATGCCCACCGCGAGCAGCATCGAAAACCCTGCGCCGGACAAATGGTACACTTGGAACGAAAAGAACACACACAGATACAAAATGGCCAGGCCGGCGCCGGTAAAGGCCTGAAATGGTATCGTCAAGCGGCGGCGGTAGTAGTATTCCCCCGTAAAAAGTGCCGCAATGCCGGTCAGCATGCCGAGCAGGATCCTGCCCGAGGGGCCGATCAGGTTGTTGTCATAGGTATATTTCAGCGCCCAGGCCACACCGCCCAGAAAAATAACCGCGCCGACCCAGATAATCCAGCGGGTGCCCATGCGCATTTCAAGGGAAAGGGGAGAGGCGCTTGCCGTCGGCTCCGGGACTGGCACGGTAACGGTATCGAAACGGGGTTCGGGCGTTTGGGACGTGTCAGAAACAGGAATAGGCGGCACGATTTCATCAACCTGTGACGGGGCGGCAACAGGAAGGGGCGGAGCCATCTGTTCCTGGACGGGGAGATTCCCCCCTGAAAGCGCTCGCAACTGCGCAATCGCCCTGTACAAGTCACCGCGCGTCTGTTCAAGAACACGGCGCAAGTCACGAATCTTGAACATGGCGATAATACCGCAGATGGAGCCCGCCACCAACAGGCCGGCCATCGCGAGAACCATTAGTCCGCTAATTACGGCCATAATCTAAACCTTCTCCTGCTCTTCTGAAACTCCGGATATTCGAGTTGTATTATGTTAGACATCTAACGATTGATTATCTAACAATCCTGCACGAATGTCAAGTCATATTTTTCTACATCGCGGATTGAACTGTGAAGCCGCCATCACTGTATGTCATACAGCGGGTAGTTGTCCAGAATTTTTCTTTCTGTCCTCATTGTGAATCCATCCTGATGTGTTGAAGTCATACGGCTCATCAGGTACACTTCAGACATGTGCCGGGGTGCCGATAAGCAGGATTCTGATGTTTCACACTGGACAATGCAGAATGGAGAACTAATGAGAATTATAGCGGTAGTAACGGGTTTTATGTGTGCGATGGCAGTGACTGGAAACAGCGGGGCCGGGGATCTGCCCACCAATCCCGAGCGTTGGTTCGCGTTTCGGTCCTTTCGGCCGGACAGTGAAACCATGGAGCAGTTCGGGGCGGCGGGCGTAAAGGTGCACTGTATTTTTCCCGCCAATACCCTGTGCTCCCTTGCCGTGCCCTATTCTTCGTATCCACCCGTATGGCTCGGGCCGGACCGCTATGATTTCGAGTGCCTGGACCGGCAGATTGCCCAGGTGTTGGACGCGAATCCCAGCGCCAGGATCATTTGCATGATCGATCTGAACACGCCGGACTGGTGGGTGCGCGCCCACGGGCGCAAGTCGGGCTGTGTTGACAGCTTCTATGAACTGGGCCGGGTGCTGGCCACCGACCGCTGGCGCAAGGACACCAGGACCTTCCTGGAAACCTTTTTGCGTCACACGGAAGCCGCCCACGGGGATGCGGTTATCGCCTATGTCCTGGCCGGCGGGTGTACCACGGAATGGCAGGATTGCAGCTGGGGCGAGGAAAGCGCCTCGCGCCGGGCGGCGTGGCAGCAATGGATGAAAGACCGGGGCAAAGCGGATCCCGTGGACATCCCGCCCGCTTCGGTACGGGAATACCTCAGCCATGAACTGTTCCGGGACCCCGTGGAAGACGGTCTCGCGGTGGACTACTGGAAATTCTGCCATTGGCTGAATGCCGAAACGATCGAGTATTTTGCCCGGGCGGCCCATGAGGTGACGCAACACCGTGTTCCTGTCGGCGTGTATTATGGCTATGTGATGGAACATGCGCGAAACCGGCTCCTGTACGAGGGACACCTGGAGTACGACCGGCTGTTCCGCTCGGATGCGCTGGACTTTTTTATCGCCCCCGCCAGTTACAGCGGCCGCCCTATGGGCGGGGGCAGCGGGTTTATGCAGTGTCTCGCCAGCATCCGCCACCATGGCAAAGGCTATGTGCTGGAGATTGACCACCGCACGCCGACGGCCAACGCCAAGGTGGCCGAGGGCGTGATTCTGCCCGGGTATGAAAGCGGCTGGCCCGATGCGGCGTCAACCATTGCCGGCCTGCGTCGCGAATTCTGCCTGGCCCTGACTTCAGGCGTATCGCTGTGGTGGTTCGACATGTTCGGCGGCTGGTATGCGGGGGAAGGGGTGATGGAGGCCATTACGCAGATGCGTAGTCTTTGGGAGCGCCTGGCAACGCCGGGACAGGCGCCGGCGGCGGAAACGGCTTTGATCGTTGACGCCGAAAGCCTGTACTACCTGGACGGAAGGAGCGCTTTTGCCTCGGAACTGCTGAGCGCGCAGCGGGACGGGCTGGGCCGGATGGGCGCGCCTTATGACATCCTCTCGTTCGCGGATGTGGGGGACATGGACCTGTCCGGATATAAACTGGTCCTGCTGCCGGGGCTGTTCGTGGTGGATGACGTGAAGAAGAAGATGCTCGAGGAGAAGGTGTTCCGCGACGCACGGACTGTTGTATGGGTGCGCGCCCCGGGAATCATCACCAATGGCCGCTATGATCCCGTCCATGTGGAAGCGCTGTCGGGCATCCCGGCCGGGGTAACGGAGTTGACCTCAAGGGATATGGGGACGTGGACCTCGGTGCTATCGCCGGGTGCGAATCTTTCCGCATCGACGCTGCGCACGCTCGCCGGCGGCGCGGGCGTTCACCTGTATATCGACACGGAGGAGCCCGTATACGCAACAGAAAACCTGCTTGCCGTGCACACGGGAACGGGTGGGTTGCGCACCATCCACCTGCGGCAGCCGTGTGGCCGGGTGACGGAACTGTTCAGCGGGCGGGTAATCGCTGGAAACGCCACCGAATTTACCGATACCCTGCAGGCGCCGGAGACTGTCCTTTATGAATTGACGCCGTAACCGGTGGATCAACGCGTGTTTAGGGGGCCACGGTATAACGATAGTTCCAGCGGCGGTTCGGGGCGCTGTCGCCGTTGACGCCGAGTTCGGACACATCGCTGAATCCCTGGATATTGTCGGCCCAATGGAAGTCAAAGGAAGGAGTGTCTTGTTCCTGCCGCAAAAGCGCCCGGGAAACAACCAGTTCCATGCCGTTGCCGTTCACCCGGTACTGGCCGTGGCCGATGCTTTGCCAGCCCCCGTCCTGCCAACGCTTTACTGTTGTTCGTGAAGCGCAAGGCAACATGTTCAAACAACCGCGGCAGCCGCCGCCATCCGGTACGCTCCCCTTGGACGCTGATTTTCCTTCCACATCAAGGTTCAGGATAAAATCATAGCCCAGCCAACCCGTCCGGGTGTCCTGATCGCTGTCCACGAGCAGCAGCATCCAATAGGGATCCGTACAGGGGGTAATCGGATCGCGCGTTTGAATGAAAAAGAAAAGATGATCCGTGTCATAGGCCGCTTTGGCGATAACGAAATCATTGCGCCCTGTGGCATTTGTATAGGGGATTTCGCCATACCCCAAGTGGTTCCGGTGCGTCACGTCGCCGATGGTGTCGCGGTATTCCGGCACAACAGACGCCCAGTCGTCGAAATTCCCGTCCACGTTTATAGTGCTGGGTCCGGCCGCTTCGGGACGCGGTCGTACGCCCTTGAACTTCCGAATCCATGAGGCCAGCTGGTAGTAATAGTTGTCCGTGTGGCCGCCGCGCATGGGTTCGCAGTCCCGGCTGTACTCATGGGTATACTGGTCCACAAAAAGGCCGCCCCTGTAGTAACTGGTCTCATCCGTGTATTTGCTCCATTCCGTGTACCGCCCGGCGACCCATTCGTTCCAGCCGGTTACGAAGATGAACTTCGGGTTGACCTCCAGCGCGCGCCGCCATTGTTCCTCGAAATTCAGGCCCAGGTTGACCGCGCCGTCACGGGTATCCTTGGCGCCGCCATGCCAACTGCGGCCCATGGCGCCTCTCCTGTCGCTCATCGGCGCCGGACCGGGCGTATCCGGCAGGGCGTTCTGGGCGACGCCGACGCTCATCTGTTCCGCTTCTCCTTTGCTGTTCAGGAAGACATGCTGGGGATGCACCTCCAGCCAGCTCCACTGGTCCGGCCCGTCGGGTCCCAACCAATAATCAGGCATTGGACGGCGCAGGGTGAAGAAGTTCAGCACCTCCGGGTCTTTGATGAATTCGGGATTGGCCAGTAACAGCGGTTTGCCGTCCCAGCGAAACCACAGGTCCTGCCACAATCCCGGTTTATACAGGTCGGGCCAGAGCCGGTTGACCACTTCCGTGGGATCCCAAAAGGGGGTGATGAAGACAATATAAGGCGTTCGCGCGCCCTCGTTGCGCATGGCCTCGTATTCACGGCAGAGCGCCTCGTACTCCTCCTTCCAGGTATGGGGTGGATTGGTGGTGTCGAAAAATACGGCGTCCACCCCGGCATCGGCGAGCATGCTTGCGTGCTTACGGATGACGAAGGGATCCGTCATTCGGTAATAACCGAGTTCAGGTTCGCCCCAGTGGTGGGGCGCCCCGTTGTTCGGCCACGCGATCTCCGTGGCATCCCCGGCGGCAGCGATGATCTTCGTATTGTCGTTGGGGCCGCCGGTGCGGGGCACATGCCAGGTCCAGTAGAAGATGCCCACCCATTTGTCCCCTTTGACGGGACCGGCTTCGGTGATGTCTGGCTGTGTGCGTTCCGCATCGTCGGTGGCCACCCAGGTGTCCGCGAAGAGGTCGTTCCCGTCGTAGGGTTTCCCGGCATAGATCTCCGCCATTGCCGGCGTTCCAATCAAGACGGTCGCAACAATGAAGGACACCGACAAAACGGAACCTACAAATGCAATCTTCAGAAGATAATCAGTCAACGTAAAATCCTTTTTCTGGGCATTTCATTTAATTGCCCGAACGGCCGTGAAGGCGTTTAAGTATTTCGTGTGTTTCGTGCTCAGATAGGTTTGCTATTGCTATTTCCTGAAGGCGAATGCAAACAGTTCCGCGGAGCGCATGCTAAAACGGATCATGACGGGTTTCCCGGTGAGTTCTGAAAGGTCCGTGGAGCCATTCCACGGAACCGTATGTCGCAGGTTGTCACCCGTAATGGGTTCCGATGTTTCAAATCCCGGAAGCGGGTTTTCGGCGGCGTCCAGCAGGCTCACGGTTATCAAGCCTTCCGGTGTTGTGCGCGCGTTCAGTTCCAGCCGGTTGCCCGTGAACATCACCGGGACGGTGGTGAGCGTGCCGCCGTCCGAGGAGGCGTCGGCGCTGACAAAGCGGTCCCGGTCCCAGATGGCCAGACCGATGGAACTGTTATGCGTGGTGTGCCTTCCCGTGTTTTCAGCCCGGTACAGGCAGGGCGTGCCGTGGGTATAGGTGGAGGCGCTGTAATACAGCCAGACCTCATCCTCGACTTGGAGCGCCCGCGACTGGGTCACGAAGAAACCGCCGTCCCACTCGCCGGGCTTGCCCCGGGTCAGGCAGGGGGTGCGGAAGGGGCGCTCCCAGTGCCGCAAGTCGCGCGAAACGGCCAGCTGCAGTTCGCCCGGACCTTCATGGTTGCCATAGCGGGCGTTGTTGTTGATGGTCAGCATCCACAGGAAGGCCAGGGTGCAGGATTCGGCGGGGTAGGCGCCCACGCCGTAGAACTCGGTACGCATGAGATTGGGATCGTCCGGCACATCCAGGATAGGCCGCGCCTCCTCAATGCGCGCCAGGGACGAGGCATCGTCGCGGAGGTCGGGGGTGATGACCAGTTCAGGTTCGCTCCAAGTCAGGAAATCGGGACTGGTGATCAGCCAGAACACGCGCCGGTCATGGCCCCGGACAACATGGCCGATCTTGGGGAAGGCCACGTAAAGCGCGCGCTGTTCGTCGTAGTAGCCGGTGATGACGTCGCCGCCTCGGCACAGCGGCTCCTGGCTGAAGGGGTTCCAGTGCAGCCCGTCGGGGGACACCCAGGTGTGATACCCGTGCCGTTTCTGGTCCCAGCCGATCATTTTGTAGCGTTTCTCAGGATCAGAATCCTGATTGTCCTTGATCACGGACGGCAGGATAATCTCCGCGGCCACGATGTTGTGCTCCGGATAGGTGGCCGTCTGAACGGTTCCTACCAGGGGCTTCTCCCAGTGAACACCGTCCTTGCTGACGGCATAATATACCGCATAGTTCGGAAAGGTCTCGGTTTCCTCGCCGAGATACCACAGTTTGAACAGGTTTTCCTCGGCATCGTAAATCACGTTGCCATAAATCTCCAAGCGCCAACCCTCCCACGGTAGGTCCGCCTTGACCAGCGGATTCTCCGGGTGCTCTCGTGCGGGGTGTAGCGTGAAGGCAATATGTTCGGCATTCCGCACTAGGACCTGGTCGATGAAAAGCTGCGCCTTGTCCTCCACGGGGAAGGGGGATGCGGGGGATTGTCCCACGGCGTTGGATGCGAAAATCAGGGCCAGAAAGAGCATGAGTTTTGGTTGTGTTGACATGGTATTTCCCTTTATGGACTCAATATTGTCTGACCTTAACAATAGACTTTTCGGATAGGTAATTCAACCCTATTATCTGATGGTCCGGATAAAACAGGATGTGTTCGAGCGGCGATATTCATGGCGCAAGATTCAAAAGGAATCATATATGTGGTAAAAATGTAGACGCGGCATCCCTGCCGCGTTCTAAAGCGGCCGGCAGCCACTTCTACGTTATTAACGGCGGCGATCGTTTTCATATAGAGGCGATAGGCATTCCTTCAGGCGTTTCCCATCTGGATTCCGGTCTTTTTCGCGTTGTTTCGGTCGTACTCTTTGATGCAATTTCCTGGTCGCGAAAAAACCGGAATGACGGTCGTCGGGATTGTTTGGAATATAACATGGAGTGCTTTGCTTAAAGTCCGCTTGTATGGCTCTTTTTCTCGTATCCGCGTTGTTCCGCCTGTTTGAAGCGAGTCTTTGTACAAGGCGTTAAGGAATGATATCACCCTGCTTCATTTACAATGCTTCACTCCAACGCCATTCCGGTTTTTCGCGATGGAATAAGGGTTGGTATCGAAGAGAAGACCGTGCCGCGAAAAGACCGAAATCCATCCTCTGAAGATGTTTGGGATGGACGCATGAATGTGGAATGCAAATCAAAAAGCGATAGAATTGCACCCGTCGGAAGAATACCTCATAATGTGTCTTACGGTTGTCAGGGAACCTATCTGTCGGAACGATTGGAAGAATCCTTTATGCGTTCACTATACGCGTTTGTTATCCTGCTGTTCCTTGCAGCCTTGGCGCATGCGCATCCGGCAGGCGCACAGGCCTTTGAGGGACGTTACTTCTCCGGAGAGGGGGATGCGGAGTACCTTCAACTGCTGGACACGGCGGCCCGGCTGTTCCACCCGGATCCGGAATACCAGAACATTTCCATGCTGTACACCCCGGTGTGGAACGGATTTGTGGAGGGGCCGACCTGGGGCGCCTGGTGGATTCAAAACAGTTACGGTCCCACCTACTGTTCCCTGCCCTTCTTTGTGGAACCCTATACCACCTTTGTGCAGAACGCGCAGGACTTGTGGTTCTCCCATATCGGCGACGGGAAGACTGTCGGTGAAAAGGGGTGGGTCGGTCCGGACGGCTGCCTGTGTGACGCGGCCGCGCCCACGCTGGTGTATTACAAGCAGGGGGACGGGCGGATAGACATCCATGACTGGGGCATGGAGTTTACAGCGGCCGGGGTGGTCATGCAGTCGGAACTCCTGCTGATCAGCCGGGATCCTGACGCCATCCGGCACTATCTGCCGCTGCTGGAACGGAGCGCGAACTTCATTGAAACGCGACGGGACCCGTCGAACAACCTGTTCCTTGCAGGTGCGGCGGGCAACCTTCTTGCGCCCAGTTATGCCGGGTGGCATAAGCCGGACGGTACTTATGACAAGGCCTACCTGACCGGGTTGTCCGTGACCTATATCGCCGCCCTGGACCGGTTGATCGAGCTGGAGAAACTGGCGGGCAACACGGACAAGGCCGCCCTGTATACGGAACGACGTGAATTAGCGAAACAGGGCTTACCCCTGCTGACTACGGAAGAAGGGTATTTCATTAAGTCCATGGATCCCGACGGCACAAAACACGGCGTTTACGGGTCTGAAAAGCACGGGTACTTTGATGCCGTGTGCAATCATGACGCCATCGCCTTCCGTGTGGCTGATGATGCGCAGGCGCGCAGGATTTATGAGAAGATCGCCTCTCTGCCGGGGCTGCGTCCCCATGGTGTCATTATCACCAATTACCCGGGACTCGATGACACCTACGCGAATACGGAAGAGTGGCTGTGGTCCTTCGGTACCTGGGTCAACGGTGGGCATTGGACCACCTGTGAGGCGCGCATGGTCCTGGGGTATTACCGTTTGGGCCAGTATGATGACGCCCGGCGTTCCATGGAACATATCCTGGGCTTTGCCAGACAATTCCGTATGGACAACCCCCTCGTTGAGTTCGGCGCCCAACCCTATCAGCCCAAGGAGCCCATCAATTGCGTATATGACAACTGGGGTACACCGGCGGCCATGATACGGGGCCTGTTCGAGTATCTCTACCGGGCGGATGCGCTGACGCTACTGCCCCATATCCCGGCCGGAATTACGCGTCTGGAGCAGCGTTTCCCGATCCGCTTCGGAACGAAACGGCTGTTTCTGTCAACGCACGGAAACGGACCGGTTACTGCGGTGCGGGTTAACAACGAGCCTTGGGAATGGTTCGACGGAGAGTCGATTACACTGCCTTATGACCGGGTACCGCAGCTGGCTGTCATCCAAATCGCGCTGGGCGGCGCCGCATTGCCGGAACAGGCGATGAACGTCGAAGAACAGCAGGAACCCTTCCCAGAAGCCGGAGATTCTTTCTGGGATATCAGCTCATTTATCGCCGCGACTACCGAAACATCTTCCGGCTGTAGCGGAGAAGAGGGGGGCAAACAGACGCATCTTCCCGTGCTACAGGTGCCATTCGCGCAATTGGGCATGTTCTATAACCGACTTGCGGAGGCGGGACTGGCCTCCTGCTATGAAGCCCGGCATGCCCGACTCGCCTGCGCGTATATGAATGCCATACACACGCGGGCGAAGATGAAGTCCGAAGATAAAATCAATATGCTGCCTGAAGTCTCGCAGTACGCGGCGGATCGGAGCTATGTGGAAACAGCGGTCAAACTGGCGGACGGATTGGTGCAAACCGTCACCGCCTACGAAGGCTCCGGAGACCCGCATAAGGAAAAGGTCTTTGCCATTTGGAAAAATGTCGGAAAATCATAGGAGTCTTTCCATTCGCGAGTTAGACAAGACTGCAGGTGGCTTTTGTAGACGCGGCGTCCCCGCCGCGTTGTGAAACTTCAGGCAGACGCTTTTGCGCTACACGGAAAGAAAGCAAAACGTTTTAAGAGTCAAACGGCATGAAAAGAATTATTAAATGGACGCTCATCGTTATTCCCGCACTTGCGGTACTTCTTTACCTCGTGTTGCTGGCCGGTTTATGGGCGATGCAGGAACGTCTTATGTTCGGGCGGGCCGACACGGAGATTCGGGAAATGCCGGATGCCCGGGGCTGGACATATGAAGATGTCTGGTGCGACGTTGACGGCGAAAAAACACATGGCTGGTGGATTCCCCTGGAAAACGCGCGGGGCACTATCCTGTTTGCCCACGGCAGCGGCCGCAATATCAGCGGGTATCTGGAAGACGTCGCGCTCTACCGTGAAGCGGGCTTTTCCGTGCTGCTGTATGATTACGGCGGCTATGGCGCAAGCGGCGGCGCGGCCTCCGAGGCGCGCTGCTATGCCGACGCCCGCGCCATGTGGGACTATCTGGTAGATGTGCGGAAGATGTCTGCGGACCGTATTGTCCTGGCCGGCAGTTCCATGGGCGGCGGGGTGACCCTGGGCTTGGCGGTGCAGGTTTCCCCGGCGGCGCTTATCCTGGAGAGCACCTTTACCTCAGTGCCGGATGTCCTGTCTGAGGCCTACCCCTTCATCCCCGCGCGTTGGATATGCCGCATTCAGTTCCGGAACATGACAGGATCGGGCAGCTGCGTTGTCCGGTCATGGTGGTGCACAGCAGGGAGGATAGGGTGGTTCCTTTTGGCCATGGCCGAAAATTGTTTGAGACAGCTAACGTGCCCAAGGTATTCGTTGAAATCAGTGGCGCCCATCATGGCGGGAAGTTCAGTTCACGGGATATCTACCTGCGCCATCTGGTAGAATTTGTGGAGAACCACTATCAGCCCCGCTAGTTCGGGTCCTTCTCGTCCGTACCTGCCTGCGGGGTATTCGCCTGGCGGGAATAGCGGCAAGCCCTGAGGTTGTTCTAATATAAGGGATGGTTACGTACAAACAAGAACCGTAAAAGAAGGTGGATCATACCCATGACACAACGGCAGGTTTATTTGGACCATAATTCCACGACGCCGCTTCATCCAGAGGTGGCAAAAACGCTTACGGAAGCGATGACAGTCTTCGGCAACCCCTCGAGCATGCACGCCTTCGGCCGCCAGGCCAAGGGGATGGTCAACGAGGCCCGGGAGCGGGTGGCCTCCTTTATCGGTGCCCTTCCGGAAGAAGTCATTTTCGTGGGCAGCGGTTCGGAAGGCAACAACACGGTGCTCTCCATTCTCGGTTGCGCCGCGACAGGTTGTAGCTGTGACCGGGTGCATAAGCCCCATATTGTCACCACGGCAATCGAACACCCCTGTATCCTTGAAACTTCCAAGTGCCTGACGGGACGTGGATCCAAGGTTACCTACCTGGGCGTGGACGAATACGGCAAGATCGATCTGAAGGAACTGCGGGACAGCATCACGGAGCAGACCGGCGTGGTCTCCGTGATGATGGCCAACAATGAAATCGGCACCCTGCAGGACGTTCGCGAGGCTGCCCGCATCGCCCATGAAAAGGGCGCTCTTTTTCACACGGATGCCGTGCAGGCCTTCGGTAAGATCCCCATCAATGTGCATGATCTCGGCGTGGATTTCCTGACAGCCTCCGCGCATAAGATTTATGGGCCCAAGGGCGTGGGTGCCCTGTATGTGCGCCGTGGCGTTCAGTTCTGTCCGCTGATTCACGGCGGCCATCAGGAACGGGGCCGGCGTGCGGGAACGGAAAACACGCTCGGTATTGTGGGCATGGGTAAGTCCGTGGAAATGCGGTCCTTGGAAATGGCGGATGAGGCTGCCCGTATCACTTCGCTAAGGCAGACGCTCAAGGCGGGGATTGAAGAACGCATCCCCGACGTGTGGTTCAACGGGCACCCGACGGATACCCTGCAGAGCACCCTGAACGTGTCCTTTGCCGGCGCGGAAGGGGAAAGTATTCTTCTCTATCTGGATCTGGAAGGCATCGCCGTGTCCACCGGTTCGGCCTGCGCTTCGGGTTCCCTGGATCCTTCCCATGTGCTGATGGCCACGGGAATGCCCGTGGAGCGGGCGCATGGATCAATCCGGATGAGCCTGGGCCGCGGCAACACGATGCAGGATGTGGAATATGTGTTGGACAAACTGCCCGGTATTATCAGCAGGATCCGGGAAATGTCCACAGTTTACGGGAGGAAATAGAGCATGAGCGCACATCAATCCTGGGCTTATACGGATATCGTCAAAGACCATTTCATGAACCCGAGGAACGTACTCAAGGATGACGACTACCAGGAGGACGGGAAGGGGATGGTGGGCAACGTGCAGTGCGGCGACGAGATGCTTGTCGTGATCAAGGTGGACAAGGAAAAAGACGTTATCACCGACTGCAAGTGGAAGACTTACGGCTGTGCCAGCGCGATTGCCAGCACGTCGGCCATGTCCGAAATCGTCACCGGCATGCCGCTGGACGAGGCGTTCAATGTGGGGCCGAAACAAATCGCCGCAGCGCTGGGCCAGTTGCCGGAAAATAAAATTCATTGTTCCGTGCTGGGCGACAAGGCGCTGCGTGCCGCCATTAACGACTACTACACCCGTTCCGGACGGCCGGACAAGGTGATCAAAGAGGAATCGCGCATCATCTGCAAGTGTATGAACGTGACGGATCATGAGATTGAGGAAGCTGTCCTGGAAGGGGCGCGCACCTTCCTGGATCTCCAGGAAAAGACCAAAATGAGCACCGTCTGCGGGAAATGCAAGGATGAGGCGCAGACCTTGCTCAAGGTGTACATGAAAAAACACTTCGGCTGATCTGTATTGGCGAAAACGATTAAGTAGATTATCAACTCGAAGCCGCGGTAAAAAACAAGAAATTGAATCGTCGCAGGGATGTTGTTTTGGAGTGCGCAAGCCATGCTTGCGCTTTTACTTTCGCTTTCGCATAGGCTGTAAAATTGAGTATTAATAACCCATGTCTTGTTGCATACCAGCAAGAAAGCGAAAGCGCAAGCATGGCTTGCGCACTCCAAAAGGTGCAAAACATTGGGTTGCGGGCAATGCCCGCGTTGGTGCGTTATGGAAAATTATCCATCAACAAAAACTGGGTTATGGCAACGTCCACTTTACAGGTCTATCAGCGCCAGTTCCAGCGGTCCGGCTGTCACCGTATGTTCTCCGCCTTGAAACGCAAGGGTGAGGGCCTGCCGCTGCTCAGAAAGATTCCACAGGGCAGCAATTTTTGCCGTGGGATACCAGGCACAGACCACGGGAACATCCTCAACCACGTAAGGGGTGTCTTTCAGCGAGGGCAACAGTTCATGTTTCAGCGAGAACAGGGCGTCGAGTGATTCCGGCAGCGGCCGGGCGCCTGCCACGTTCAACCCCGCAGTGTCCCGATAGACCGCCGTACCGCCCGACATCTCGAACACTTTCTTGTCCAGGGCCCGCGCATCGGCATCGGACAGGAAGGTGTATCCGTCTGCCGCCGGGGTGTCGATCACCTCAAAGGGGATGCCTGAGGCCAGGAAGAGGCTGAAGGGGTTGGCGTCACCCACCCACCGGCTGTGTTCGCCCCAGAAATGCTTGAACGGGCCTCGCGGAACATGTCCCGCCAGGCGCTCGTGGAGGGCGCGATGCGTCTTCATGGCGGGGGCGAGTGTGTCCCAATACGAAAGCGGATAGGGGGTTATCCCGCTCATCATCATGCTGTTGCGCACATCGGAAAGGGTGGACACGGCGAACTTTGCCGCGAGGTTGGCGGCGGACAGGCCGTCGGGTGGCCAGGCGGTCGTTTCGCTGTACGCGTTTTCGGGCGTCACGAATCGCCTGTGGAACAGGGCGCTGAACAGTTCATCGGTCTTTCCCTTGACTGGTGCGAAGGATGCATCGTTGAACATGAGTTCCCCGACGCGCATGGGCGTGTCCTTGTAGTCACTCAGGCGTATCCCCGCCTTTTCGGAGCCCAGATACATGACCATGATGCCCAGCCTGCCCGGGGGCAGCACCTGCTGCTGCGTGCGGAAGCACGCCGTCAATTCATCGCAGGCGTCATTGAGCCACGCCCGTAGCATCGGTGTCAGGGAGCGTTGATTAATTGCGTTGATCATCTCGTCCCACTGCGTGTCGGAATAATAATGTTTTTTAAGAAAGGCCTGGCGGTGTTTGTCGCAAAAGCAGCCGCCGATGTCATGGGGCGAAGGGGCGAGGCGGAAATCATCGTCCAGAAAGATGGTGCCCGGGGCGGCCTGGTACAGTTTGCCGACCCCTTCGGCATTAACCTCCGCCGCCGGCGGATGCACGCTCACGCCCAGGTAGCGCTGGCCGTCCGGGCGCACGCCCGCCTGCCAGGGCAGATACTGGGCGCTGTCCATATAATCAGGAGTCTGCTCGGTGAAAGAGGGATGGCCCAGCGGCACGGTGATATGATGCATGGCCATGCCGGCCGCTTCGATGCGCTGTTTCCAGAGCGCCACCGTTTCCGGTGGATAGTGCCAGCTGCCCTGCAAAAAAGCGGCCACCCACACGGCGTCCACACCTGCTTTGGCGACAATGGGCAGTAGCTCGGGATTCTCTTCCAGGGCTTTTATGGAAAGGCTGGCGTGAAACTGGCGTTTTGTTGTTTCCGCCGCGCTGGCAAAGGGGAAGGTGCCCCCCGCGAGAAGCGTCGCGCCCAGCGCTCCACTTGTTTGGAGAAAAGCCCGGCGGTTGATCTGTGTACAACGTGGTGACATCCTCATAATAAATTCCTTATGGCTTGCGTCTGAATGCGGTGAGTATCATAACAGCAACTCCGATTAAAAGATAATCGCCCAGCCATCGTTTCAAGGAAGTTTCTTCGGGGGAGCACCCACAACCTCCGGCGCAACAACCGCCTTCTTCATCTTCACCCTCACCTTCGCTTTCTCCTTCGCCTTCGGCGGGCACTTCACCTTCGGCGGGCGTTTCACCTTCGCCTTCGGTGGATGCTTCGCCTTCACCTTCGGCTGGTATTTCGCCCTCTATGGGAAGTTCACCTTCCTCTTCGCCTTCCAAGGGCGCTTCACCTTCGCCTTCCGGATCCGGAGGATTGACCGCAAAGTAAGCCGTTACAGCGATGTCAGCCGTTACCGTTTGGTCAATTCTGGGGTTTTGCAGGGAATCATCGCTCCAACGTTCAAAATGATACCTGTCATCCGCCTGTGCAGTGACTGCCTCGCCCGTGTGTCCGAAAAACACTGTTTGCGGGGAGGTCCCGACAATGGAACCGCCGGGTCCCGCAGTGTAGGTGAGGGTATGGGAACCATAGACCACTTCATTGTCGTTGCTGGAAGAAGCGGTGTTGCCGTTTCCAGCAATATCCGTGCAACTATCAGCATCTATGACGGCGGATACGGTTCCCGGGTGGGACATGCCGGAAACCAGGACGCTGAAAGATTTCCCCGCTCCTGTTAACTCCACAGTGGCCGTATCCGCGGCGGATCCTGTCACTGTTACGTCCTCCGCCGTGAAGCCGAGGACCGTTTCGCTGAATTCCACGACAAAATGAACGGGCGCATCATTGGTCGGGTCGGGCTGGCCGGGGGCTTGTTCAATCGTTACCGCAGGCGGCGTGTTGTCGAACTCGTGGGCGCCCATATCGATTCCTGCGCCCTGGGGACGTTCAATGCCATCAACATCCAAGAAAGGTGCACCGTATTCCGTGCCGGCATCGATGCAGGGGGAGGATTCCTGCAGGCGGACATTGCCGGCTTCGGCGTCCACGAAAAGCGGGTTCTGATTGATATTCCCGTCGGCTTCGGCAAGATATTCAACACAATTAAAGTTCAATATGGGTGAGCCTGAACCTGACTGAAGAACGTTCTTGGCCAGGTCTGGCGGATTGGAGGTATTCCCCCACAGAATGTTGTTGACCAGGGTGACTTCGTTCAATTTCATGGAAGACAGGGAAATTCCGCCACCCGCATTTGTTCCATTATTGCCGGTGAATGTGCAGTTTGTTGCCGAAAAGGTTAAGGGATTTGACGTGACTATATAATCATTCACAGCCAATCCGCCCCCAAAATTGTCCGCGTTGTTCCCAAGAAATATACAATTGGCCAGCTGCGCCACGGAACAGTCCACATACAATCCGCCCCCGTCGACGGCCGCTTCATTTTCCGTGAAACGGCAGGCATGCAGGGTCGCCTGGCTATAGTCCACCACGGCCAGTCCACCGCCGGATGTTATTGCGGTGTTATCGACAAAGGAGCAGGCGTAGGCAGAGAATGACGCGTTGGCAGTTACTATGCCGCCGCCGTACCCCTCCGCTCCGCCACGGCCAACAGCTTCGTTTAGGTCGACCTGGCAGTTTGAGAATAGGACACACCCCGCATTTACGACAGCGGCGGCGCCGCCAAGCGGGGCTTTGTTCCTGGTAAATCTGCACCGGGCAATGTGGACAAAGGCCCGGTTGACATAGAGCCCGGCCCCGGTTTCATCAATCGATCCGGTATCTGTAATTGCGCCCCGCGCAATGGTAAACCCGTCAAGCAGAGCGGGGAGGGCGCTGTCTTCCTTTTCCAGGCTGATCCGGACACAGCGGCGCGCGCCTTCCCCGTCAATGGAGGTATAGTTCGCTTCGCAGTCCCGTTCTTCACGGAGGATTTCCGTACCCGCGAAGCCGCCATACACGGCCACGCCCGGTTTCAGGGACAAAACAGGGTCGGTGGTCGCTTTGTAGGCTCCCCGGGCCACCCACACCTCGTCACCCGCTTGAGCGGCATTGACCATGGCCTGTAGATTGCCCGCCTTCGTCCAGGATGACCCGTCGCCCGAGCCGCCGGTTTTGACATGGTAAATGGCATTTGACAGAAAGATTGCCGTAAGGGTCCGGTCAGCGGTCACATTCCTGTCCACACGTGGATTCATGGTTACGCCATCGTCCCACGCTACAAAATGATGACCGGACGCGGATACGGCCGTTACGGGTGATCCGTCGTTGCCGTGTTTTATCGTTTGTTGCGCCATGCCTGTTATTGTGCCGCCCTCTGCGGCCTCATAAGTCAATGTGTACTGATTGCGCGCGAAGTTTGCCGTAACGGTGATATCGCCGGTCACATTGACATCCGTCCTGGGGTTGTCCGTGGCCCCGTCGCTCCAGGCGACGAAGTGGTACCCTTCATTGCCGACGGCGGTAACCGGCGTGCTGTCGAAGCCGTGGTCCACCTGCTGCGGGGTCGGGCCGCTGATGGACCCGTTGGGATCGGCCAGATAGCTTACCGTATGGGTGTCGAGGGCGAAAAGAGCGGTGACTTGTATATCTTCCGTGACCTGTTCGTCCGTTCTCGGATTGTCCGTGCTCCCGTCGCTCCATGCGGTGAAGTGGTAGTGTTCATTGGCCAGGGCCGTTACCGGGGCGCCGGAATTCCCGTAGAATACGACCTGTTCCGCTTCGCCACTCACGGCCCCATTGGCGTCCGCGCTATAGTTCAGGTGAACTTTGCCGTACCTCACCTGGTTGTCCACGCTGACGGAGGGGGCGTTAAGATTGCCCGACGCGTCTTCGCACACATTGGGCATAATGACGGGAATGATCGTGCCGGGGCCGCGTATGCCCGATATCGCAAGCAGGTAGCTTGTGCCGTCGCCCGTTATTTCAATGTCCGCGGCCTGGCCTATGGTGCCGATGAGGGTGATGTCGCCCGCCGTAAAGTTGAAAACCGGTTGACTGAAGTGAACCGTAAACATAACCGGCACGTCCTCTGTCGGGTCCGCCTGGCTTGCCGCCTGTTCCAATGTGACCGTAAACGGCTCCATTTCGAAGGCGCCCAGGTCGATAGCGGCGCCCCTTGGCCGGGAAACGCCGGCGAAATCACGGGCAGGCGCGCCCTCCGAGGTCCCCGCGTTTATGCAGGGGGAGTCGCCGCCGTGCCGGTAATCCCCGCCGGCCGGGTTTACCAGGCGCGGATTCTGAATGAGAATATGACGCGAACCCAATTCCGCTTCGTCAAAGATTCTTGCCGCGTTTTCAACACAGGAATAGGTCAGGCTGTCTGTCTTGTTGCAGTAATCGTTCCCGCTGTTATCCCAGAGAATGCAGTTTTTCACAACCGGAGCGCCCGTGGTTGCGCTGTCATTGTAGATCGCGCCGCCCGTGTCCTCGCCTCCGAGCAGGGTCAGGTTCCTCGTGAAGGTGCAGTTGACCAGCACCGGTGAACTGCCCGTGTTGAACATGCCCGCCCCTTCGCCCAGGGTAATATTGTCGGCAAAAATACAATTGGTTACGACGGGCAAAGCGTTGACGTTATACATACCCCCGCCGCGCAAGGCGCAGTTCATTCGAAACAGGCAGTTGGATACGGCGGGCGATACGCCGTTATTGAGTATGCCTCCGCCGGATTCGCTGGAATATCCGTTCTGAAGAATGAATCCATCCACCAGGGACTGATTGGCGCCTCTGACGCAAATACGCACATTCTGGCCGTCTATGACGGTTTGATTCTGCGACCAGCTTCGTTCGTTCCGCGTTTCCTCGGAACCGCTGAACCCTCCGTAGAGGGCGATTGTGTTTCTTAACTGGATTACCTGCGCCGCGGTGGAGGTGTAGTCACCGCCGGCCACCCAGATTTCGGCGCAGCCAGGAGCGTCGATGGCGGACTGGATGTCCTTGTAGGCGGTGGCCCAGGTCAGCCCGTCGGGTGCATCGCCCGGGGCGCCACAGTCCACACGTCGGATGGGGGGCGTCAGCTCGTAAGCGCCGATATCGTATCCAAAACCTTGGGGCCTCGGAGTATTTTCAATGTCCGCCGCCGGCGGCGTGCGGTTCGTGCTTCCGGCATCCACGCAGGGCGATGCTGGCTGCAGTTGGAAAATACCCGCGTCGGCATTGACAACAAGGGGATCCGCCGAAATGATATTTTCCGATGCGGACACGTTCAATCCGTCCAGGCTGCCCTGTACACAGGAATTCCCGACATAGAGGTAGCAACTGTAGCCGACTACATAATAGTACAATTGGGCCGGGTTTCCGCCGGCCGTGTTTCCCCAGAGGATAGAATTTACCACATGCTTATGATTCGAGCCATAAAGAAACAATCCCGCGCCGCGGTCGTCCTGGGGGCTTGTGTTCCCGTAAAAGGTGCAGTTGATGATTTCCGCGGTACTGCCGTACAGGCTTGCTCCGCCGCCCTCGTATTGAGAGGAATTTTTCCAGAACACACAGTTGGTCAGATTGACGACACCGC
>JAAYBJ010000322.1 GCA_012730105.1 Candidatus Hydrogenedentota bacterium | reverse complement strand
TCCGGTTGAACCCATACAGGGCGGCGCTGTTGTAGATGTTATCCATGCCGGAAAGCGCCCCGTTAAATCCCGCGCCGAGATTGATCAGCGCCTGAACACGCCCATCCATAACGATGCGTCCTGCATCGAGTTTGATAAGGCCGTTCAGCATTTTAAGCAGGGTGCTTTTCCCGGAACCATTGCGGCCGATGAGGGCAAGGGTGTCGCCCCGCTCCAGACTGAAGGATACATCGTTTACGGCGAAGAATTCGTCCTTGCGCAGTTCCATGGACGGTTTACGTCCAAGCAGATGGTTATATAGGTCGCGCATTCCGTAATTGAGGTGGGCATTAGCGTTACGCGAGTATTTTTTGTACACATGTTCCACTTGTACGATAGGAGCCATATTACGCCTTCTCCGAGAGTACAACGATGGAAATGTGGAAAACAAACCAGGCGAAGAGGAACATGCCTCCGAAAAGAAAGATACGTGCCGCAAAATGGCCGGGATAGTTCATGATGTCGTTGGTAGCGAGTGTGCGCAGGTCCAGAAACAGGGGGGATATAGGGCTGACGGCGTGTACATAGGCCCAGAGCCCGGTGAGCGGCAGCGGCCAGAGCACGGGGGAGAGGTAACGATACGGTCCCAAACCGATGCGTAATGCCGTGCCCACATCGCTGTAAATAGCATTCAGCGGGGCAAAAAACAGGCCGATAGATGCGCCCACCAGAATCACGGACGGGAAAAGCAGGAGGAACTTGAGAAAACCGACCAAGTTAAAGGCGCTCTGATCAATGGCCAGGGCGCTGTTCCGCAAGAGCAGCGAGAAAAACAACATGACCAGCAATCTGAAAAAGCAGTTGAACCCGATGCGGAAAAGCACGGACAGAATCAGCGCTTCCGGAGGCAGTTTCAACTGGCTGAGCAGGGACTTGGAACTTTTGACCAGGTTGACCATGCGCATGACGGATTCAGTGAAGGTGGCATACATCAGCAGGCCGTAAATGATGAAGATGGCATAGGGCATATGCGTTTCACCGGGATTAATGACCCGGGTACGCATGAGCGAATAGAAAATAAAACCCAGCACCAGGGGATCGATAAGTTCCCAGATCAGGCCGAATTGGGACTTGGAATAGTCGGATTTAATATCTTTGACCACCAACCGCAGCGCCATGTAGCGCGACTGCACGACGCCACGCGCCATGTTGCGCAGGACGCGTTTAGGCGTAAAAGATTCAGATTGAGGGGTATATACAACTCGAGGCATGATAAAAGGCTATAACTCCCAGGGGAATCCACCCGAAACTGGATTATAGCATAGGAGAATGGGGGAGGGGGAACAGGGGGCGGAACAGCCGAATGCGGAATGAAATCGGGTTGGCGTGCTTTTTAGGATAGAAGCGATAAGGTGGCAGAGTTTCTCGGCGTTGGTATATATGTCTTCGAGTTCGGCTCGTGTCAGGTATTCCATGTCTTTCAGCAGACGTAATCACTAGCACGTTTCGCGCGACTCTTTATGCGCAACGGACATTTTAGAGACGAAATGTGCTCGGGGTTGCCCGCCAAAAGATTGTTTCACATTTGCACCGATGCTAGGGTTGACAGCGCAAAATCTGCTTTGGAAACAAAAACGCTTTCTTCTTTATTGGTAAACGCTGATACAACTTCACTATCCGAATCGTAAAAGTATAGCACTTATCCCTGACAACATTTTCTTCATTTCCGCCTTCCAATTCTTATTTCTTAATTCTCAATTATTAATTTCCCCAACGCCCTCAGCGTGGTGACATCAATGTCCCGCAGTCGTCCCTTGTAATCCGGTCCCACGTCAATGGAAAAAATGTTTCCGTATTTGACGGCGCCTTTATAGTCTTCGAAGAGTTTTTCAGCCGGATGGCACAACGGGTCGTGTTTCGGCAGGGAATAGAACCATTGGGCGCCGCCTTCATGGGGTGGCAGTATGGGATAGGTGAATTCGGCGACGAGATAGCCTTTGTATCCGGTCTCGGCGTCCTTGTTATATTTTGAGGCATTGGCATCGCCGATGGGGCCGGGACTGCCCATCTCGCGCAGGCAAAGATCGCCGGCGGGCACGCCGTGGTTGAAGCCAACAAAGCAGTCCGGCTGCAGGCTTTTCATCCAGGTCGTAGTTTCACTATGGTTCAGACCGCCGTCGCCCTGGGCATGGTCCATCCAGAAGAAGGCAATCGGGCCATATCCGGTCATCAGTTCCTTCAGCTGCTCCTTTTTCAATTCCGGGTTCTTCCCGGAGGACCAGATGCGATTGCCCCATTCCGGGCTGCCGGGGATGAGCCCGTCTTCAGGCAGCGGTTCTTTAATCCAGGTCCAGTCCCCCTCAGAAAAATACAGGGCGAGTTTCAATCCGTACGTGTCGCAGGACTTACGTAGTGCCGCCAGCACGTCCATCTTCAGCGGGCTGTTAGTGGACTTGAATTCCGTGGTTTTTGTGTCCCACAGGCAGAAGCCGTCGTGGTGCTTGGTCAGAAAAAGGATGTAGCCCATGCCGGCCTCTTTTGCCGTCTTGCACCACTGATCCGTGTCGCAGCCGGTGGCTTTGAAATACTCCGGGCTGGTAACGCCCCTCGTCCACTCGTAGCCGGAAAAGGTGCTGAGCGACCAGCATACAAACATGCCCATGTGCAGGTCCGACAATTCTTTTGCGCGGACGGCATCTTCTTTCTGCGCGTGGGCGCCCGTTACAATGGCACATGCCAACAAAATACAAACCCGTGTGTACATACCTGGGACCTCCTATTGTTGCAGCCATTCTACCAGAAACGATTCGAAAAGCCCTTCAATTCGTAATTCTTAATTCACATGCTCCGCACGCCGTCTTGCTGGTATACTTATGCCTTCGGTTATCTTTTCCCCTTGAATACAACCTGTGATGATTGATGGAACGCTGTGCTGGATTCTTTTCATAGGCCGATTACCTATCTGCGCATTTCCGTGACGGACAAGTGTGACCTGCGCTGTGTGTATTGCATGCCGGCGCAGGGCATACCCTTGTTGCAGCATGAGGAGCTGTTGTCCTTTGAGGAAATAACGGAGGTGGCGCGGGCTGCCGCCGCCATGGGTATCACCAAACTCCGTCTGACGGGCGGTGAGCCCCTGGTGCGGCGCGGTATCGTGACGCTGGTTTCGATGCTGGCCAAGATAGAGGGCATCCGGGACCTGGCGATGACTACGAATGGTCAGCAACTGGCCCGGTTCGCGCGGGACCTGGCTGATGCCGGACTGCAGCGGGTGAATGTCAGCTTGGACGCCCTGGTTCCGGAACGCTACGCGGAGATTACCCGCGGCGGCGATGTCCGCAATGTCCTGACGGGGATCGAGAGGGCCAGGGATGCCGGGCTTGGGCCAATCAAACTGAACTGCGTCATCGGGGACAGTCCGGAGGAGCCCGACGCACGTGATGTTGCCGCCTATGGCCGGGCGGAGGGGTTGGAAGTGCGTTTCATCCGCAGGATGAATTTGTCGGCAGGCACTTTTTCCAAGGTAATCGGCGGAGAGGGAGGGGATTGTGCACATTGCAACCGGCTCAGGCTGTCCTGCGACGGTAATATTCGCCCCTGCCTCTTCAGCAATTTGGGGTTCAGCGTCCGGGAACTGGGCGCCGCAAGGGCGATTGAAGCGGCGGTCGGCGCGAAACCCGAGCGGGGCGATTGCTGCACCACCGCATTTAACATTATAGGAGGCTAAACATGTCCAGGAATCAGGAGTCCGGCAAAGTTCGGCCCGCAGCAAAAAATCGTGTGAACAAGAAGAACGACGGCCTGCCTCGTATGTCCCATGTGGATGCCGAAGGCCGCGCTCGCATGGTGGACGTGGGCGCCAAGCCCGACCAGCGCCGGGTTGCCCGCGCCCGGGGCCTTATCAAACTGGCGCCCAAAACCCTGGAACTGGTTGCGGGCAATCTGCTTAAAAAAGGTGATGTATTGACGGTTGCCGAAATTGCGGGCGTCCAGGCCGCGAAACGTACCTGGGAATGGATCCCCTTATGCCACACTATCCTGTTGACCGGGATTGTCGTCAAGGCCGCCCTGGACCCGGAGGGCATTGTCGTCACGAGTGAAGTGACGAGTTGCGGCAGGACGGGCGTTGAAATGGAGGCCCTTACGGCGGTCAGCGCGGCGTTGTTGACGGTGTATGACATGTGCAAGGCCGTGGACAAGCAGATGGTCATGGGGGATATCCTCTTATTGGAAAAGACCAAGGAGTAAGGGATGCGGCGTGAAGCGCCCGCCTTTGCCTCCAGCATGTATCAAAAAAGTGCGCCGGCCTCTTTTCAGAAGCCGGCGCACTGTTGCTTAAAACGTAATTCGTGTAATTAGATGCCGAAGATGTCCATGGTGGTCACCATCCACTTGTCGCCCTCTTTCTGACAGGTGAGTTCCAGGGTGAAACTTCCAAAGAAACCTTCCACGTCCACGGGATAAATGACCGCTTTATCCCCCTCGATTTTTACTTCCGTATCATCCGTGATGATTTTAAGCTCATCGAGGAAGCCGGACTGTTTCGCTTCATCCAGGAAGGACTTGAGTTCTTCCTTGCTGCCATACTCGTAGTGTTCAAAGTTATCCGAAACAGCCACCATGGCGCCGTCCAGATCTTTGGCGGCCACTTTGCCCAGGAATTCCTTCGCCTGGTTCATCAGAACTTCCGTGGTATTCTCAGCGGCGACCGGTGCGGTTTCAACCGGCGCAGCGGCAACGGGCGCGGCTTCAACCGGCGCAGCGGCAACGGGCGCGGCTTCAACCGGCGCAGCCGCGACAGGTGCGGCTTCGGCAGGCGCTGTCTCGGCGATTTCAGCCTGTTCCGGCGCCACGACCCCGGTGCAGGGATCAATTGCGGGCGGGCCGGCAAGTGTCTTCAAAAAGGCCTCCTTGGCGGCATCCATATCCCGAACCATCAGGTACAACTTCGCCACAGACGTGGCATCCATCAAGGCGGACGCCTGGTTGACGCTGCTTTGTTGCAGGCGCATAATGTTCATGTCCACGTCCATAAGTTCGCGGGTGAGTCCGGCGATTACACCACTCTCATTATTCGCTATCGCCGCATTGAGGGCGGCTTCCTTTTCATCACGTTGCTTGGTGTAGCCGTCCATCATACTGCGATATTCCCGGTAACCGGCCAGCACATCGATAAGCTCATAGTCGCCCAGGCCCACTTCTTCGGCAAACTGCATCAGCATTGTCATTTCCAGCGCGGCATCCGATGACGTGGATTCCGCAAGCGCAATTCCCGAAAAGGCCAGCGTGGCGGCCAACAATACGACCAGACTGTTCTTCATCCTGTCTTCTCCTTAGTCTTTAACCTGTTAACGGGGAAACACGATAATCCACCTTTGGTATCGTGTTGAGCCCGATCTTCCGTCTACAAAACATTTGACCCCGCCACAAGGGATACGGTTTCATCGAAGGCACTGCACGGAAAGGGGGCGCTGTTTCACTTCGCCTTCTTCAGGTTTTCCCGGTACAAGGCAAAAAATGTGTAGGGGTCGCAGAAGACCCAGTTATGCGCCCCGTGGCGCGCCTGCAGATTTTCATAGACCTGCTTCATGGTCGTCGGGTTTTGTAATATCCAGCGAAAAACCAGAAATTGCGGTTTCGGATCACGGCTAAAGGCGGCCATTTCGTCCGCAGTGCCCGAAATATTTTCAGCTTTGGGGTAAATATCCGACGCATGCCTTATGAACGGTGTTTCACCCACAAGCGCGCGTTGAAAGCCAAGTTGCATCCCGACACCATCCGGCGAAAACCGCGTATAGGCTTCCTGCACTTTTAAGGGCATACCGCCATGGAAGCCGTTAATGACAAACCCCGTAATGGAGTAGTCAAATTTCTTGTAATAGCGGATGTTGTGTTCCACCCACATTTCCAACGCATCCGGGAGCCCGCTGTTCAGCCGCTTTCCTGTCAGCAGGTTAGGATTCAGGTAGCCTGCGCCGGAATCCCCCCCGATAAACCAGTCATTCGGGGTGGCCGTTGCGTACGTATAGTCAAATGCCTGAGGGATACGATCCGAAAGATTCGGGTTGAATGCCCAGGCAATGGGCAGGCGGCCGCGCTCTGGATCATCCCAGACGCGCGGGATATTTCTGGACATCCAGGCGGCGGAATCATAATCCCCCATATAGATCAGCACGTAGGTCTTGTCTTCCAGCGGCGGCACCGTCGGTTTGGGATGTTGCCGATAGGAGTCTTTCACTGGAAAGTGGCTGTAGACCGAGGCATTGGGGAGGCAGACCAGTCCCAAGGCATCCGCGTCAAGGAACGCATTATAAGCACTGAACAACGCCACATATTCCCACTCCGTGGGCACCGGCTCGTGCTTGCCCCCGGCCGCCCCGTGATTGGTATATTTTAAGTCCCAGGAAACAAACCCGCCTATGGAGGTGAATGCCTTCCCGCCATTGTTCTTGTATTGCGTTTCCAGAAGGCTGATCAGGGTTTGTCGATCCGTGCCAAGCGGTTGGTCGGGGTCGTCCACCGGGCATTCATCGGGCCAGACCAGCAGGTCGAAGAAAAAGGCTTTACGCGCTATATAGTAATCATGATTGGCGAGGGTGCTATTCGGCAGGTCGATATAGTGATAACCGGGTTCGCCGGGACGCTGGGTATAAGCGTCGATATAAAACGCCATCAAGGCGGGGTTACACTTGCCCGTATCTAAATACCGGCGTTTTGCCCAAAGATAGGCGTCACATTTCGCGCTGCCTGTTTCACTTCCGGTAAAAAGGCCCGTCAAGTCTTCCTTTATCTTCACCCCGACGCCACGAGCCCGTAAATATTCCAGCAACGGACTGCCCGCACGCACCGGCAACAGTCCGTCAACGCCGCACGCGGTAGATGCGACGTTGGCCGTTGCCGCTACCGCCGGGTCCCAGGCAATATATCCCTGTATCTCCCGGGAAAACGCCGTCAACAATTCTTCCAGCGTATTTATTTTTCGGATGGTATGATCCCGAAACAGGCCGTCGCGTATTTTTTCGAACCAGTAATCGTCGATGTTAATAGGCTTGTCCGGTCCTTCCCCTTCAAGGAAACGGATAAAGAGACGGGGTTTTCCCCTGTTGACAAGCCCTTGCAAAGCGCTTACCAGTTTCAGAGTATCATACTGTAAGACGGAATCTTGCGGCATGTTTGAAAAGACGTTGGCCATGTCACTATAAACCAACAGGTTTTCGCTGGTATCTTGGTGAAGTGCCCCTTCTGAAATAGCAGGAAGTAGAGCAAGTAAAATAAACGAAATAATCATTATAATCTTTCTAATCAAGTTATATTTTTAATTATTTAGTATTATTATTTATAGAAAAGTGACGAATTGCAAGATAAATTAATTGTTTACGCAACCACTTATATTTATTGAATAATTTTTATGAACGGACTATTATCTATGTGTGATGTTATTCCTTTCGAATCTGAGGGGGAGCAGGTCGGTGCCGAAAAATTTTACTTGAGGATTGGACCGAAAAATGTTACAATAAATGTGGTCAGTGCCATATATGGCGTTTCTCCTTCCGCGGAGGCCTGGTGCGAAGATTCGTGTCAGGCCTCTTTTATTTACCCTCCGCAGTTTCTTTTGCACATCTTCAATTTCGGCTTTGTCTGCTACTTCTTTTCTTTTGTGATGTCCTTGTTATCCGACTTTTTTCTGGATATGATAAAGGCCTCATTCAGAAGCACAAGAAATAATCCTGCCATGATGGCCACATCCGCCACATTGAATATGCCGGTTCTCAATGTGAAGCCGCTGGATGTTATCCCCATATTCATAAAATCCACCACACGTCCGTCACGGAATATCCTGTCTATGAGATTTCCAATACCGCCTGCGGCGACCAGGCTGAACGCGCACAGCGGGAGACGCTGAATATTCCGGCTCAGGAACATGTACAGCAGCAATCCACCCAGGATGACAGTATTCAATCCGGTCATGACCACGGACCGCACGCCGTCCGGCAAAGAAGCGCCGAGACTTAGAAACGCGCCGGTATTTTCCGCATATTGCAGTCTGAATAAATCGCCCAGAAAGTGATAACTCATTCCCGAATCCTTGAGATAATGAATGGCAACCCATTTAGTCAGGTGGTCAAGGACAATCAGGGAAAGCAGGATGGAAAGGATAAGGATGATTTTGTTGCGTTGTTTCATGGAAATGCTTTCCGTGTAGTAACCATAAATTCCGGTAAGGTGTCCACAGGCGGGGGGAATTGCGCCGGCACTTCGATACGGACGCCTTGGGTGCGCAGGGTTTGTACGCGCAGGAGCAGCGCCGCGCCGTAAAGCAGATTCAGGGCCGCCAATGGCGCGCTGCGTCTGGCAGGGTCTTCCATGAAAGAATCTCGTGTCCAGTCGTTGAAGGCGCCCATGGAAGGACCGCACCATACCTGATAATCTTCGGTGCGATCTTCCGTTCCCGCATTCGCCCAGTGGGAGGCGTGGCCGAGATACCACCTGAACACCAGGGCCATTTTGTATTTTGGGTCTTTGTCCGCCCGCTCCAATTGCCGGGGGTTCCGTGTTTTAAAGAATTGTTCTGTTTCCTTCCAGATATCCTGCAACGGCTTCCGAAAGATTGTTTCCTCAATTTTCGCGCGCTGTGTTTCGGGAATATCCTCAATACCGCCATAAAGACGGTAGAGTTCATACAACCTGGAGGCGCGTTCGGCGAAGCGGGTGCCCTTTTTAAGCACCTGCACCTTGATGCCCATTTCAAACATGTCCGCGGCGGGAGCGTCCGCGACATCGGTTTGTACCGCGCAAGCGAGCATTTCCCTGACTTTCGCGGAAGATCCAGATTCGAGGCACGCCTGGTTGATGGATCCGGTCACAATGTACGCGGCGCCCATGGCGAAAGCGGCCGCTACGGCTGCGGGCGTTCCCATCCCGCCTGCGAGGCCGACACGCGGGGGAGAGGTATAACGCCGTTCCGCCTGTATGTCCGCCGCCAGCCTCAGCATCGAAGGCAGTAGAGGCAAGGCGGCACGGTGGTCCGTGTGGCCGCCGGAATCAGCCTCCGCCGTAATGTCCTGCGCCAGGGGAATCAAGGCGGCGACCCTGGCCTCGTCGTCGCTGATCTCACCCGAGTTCAGCAGTTTTTCAACCATTTTGGCAGGGGGGGGGGCCAGCATGCGTTTCGCCACTTCCACTCTGGACACTTTCGCGATGATACGGTTTGGCGCGACAATATTTCCGCAGGCATCCCGGGTCAGTCCCTTGACGCGGAATTTCACCAGCGCGGGCGTGGGCATCAAATACGCGGAAGCCTCAATAAGGGTGACGCCGTGTTTGAGGAACAAGTCCACGGCGCCCTGTTCCCAGTCGGTGTCACCCGGGCTGTTGATCAGGTTCATGCCGAAAGGCAGCGTACCCATGCGCCCGGAAAGCCGCCTGATGACCCCTTCAAGTTCCTCCAGCGACATGCCTGCCGAGCCGAAAAAGCCCAGCATGCCGGCTTCACCCATGGCGGCGACCAGGGCTTCCGACGCGATGCCGTGGGCCATGCTGCCCGCGTAACAGGGATAGAGCAGGTGATGGTCGCGACAAAAAGAAGGATCTCCCAGACGGTCGGGCAGGCAGGGTGGCGCCAGGGCCAGGACATGTTCCCCAACAGGGAAATCGCCGGTTCCACTACGCCGGACGTATTGCCGGCGCCCCTCTTCTTCAACCACATAAATGGTTTTGTCCAGGCAGGTCAGGGCCTGCTTCAAATCATTAGTAAATTCCATGAGTCTTTCTTTGTTTAAGAGGCTCTTGCCGACATTCGTATCTGCCGTCGGGAGAGGCCAAACGCTTATGCTCCTGATAATCCCCGCCTTGTCTCGCTTACTATCGCGGCCATTTTAACACACAGGACAGGTGAGTTCACTATGCGCACGAAGCGGTATGCCCAAAGAAAAGCGCGGCAGAAAATGATTTCTGCCGCGCCTGTGGCGTCATGGATCGGATTACACCCGCCGCTTGCGTTTTATGGTGAAAATGCCGCCTAGACCGAGCAGTCCTGCGACAGCCGCCAAGCCTGCCAGGCCGGCCGCCGGCATCCCCTGGGTCACGACAATGTATTGTTTCTTGGAGATAACATCCATTTTGTCAAAAGTTACGACCGTTAGTGTAACCGTGTACGTGCCCGGTTCGCGATAGACATGGGTGGGATGCTGTTCCGTGCTTACTTTACCGTCACCGAAATACCAGCGCCACTCGATGATCTCCTTGGTGGTTGACTCACTTTCGTCGTGGAAAGTGACTTCCAGCGGTGGCAACCCCGTCAGGGGGAAGGCGCTGAAATCGGCGGTGAGAATGGATTCAACATATTCACCACTGATGGTGAGGGTGGCATCCGCTTCCAGGGTATAGGAGGCTGGATTGGGTTGTGGCGGCTCATAGCCTTCCAGTTCACCCCACGCGATGGATACTTCGCCCGAAGGGACTCCGGTCAAGGTGGCATCGCCGATGCGCGTATAGGAGCCGCCATCCGCATCGGTCAACGTCCAATAGGCGTTGGCAGGCGTCACATCCACGACTACCGTTCCCGAGAGCCGTTCATAGGTGGCTTCGAAATAGTTGGTGATATCCCGTACCACATTGACCGTCATTTGCGGAGGTGTAATCCAGCCGGGTACGTCGCTGAACAGGAGGGTCTGTTCGCCGTCCCTTGAAGCGACCATACCGCCGCTGACGCGCCATTCATCCCCGAACAGGCGCCACTGCGCGCCAGCATTGGCGGCCGCGGGCGGATACAGGGTTACGCTGACAATGCCCTCGCCGACACCGATAACAGGCACATAAGCGCCTACGATGCGTTTAACCTCGTTTTGCGCCAGGGCAAATACCGTCGGATTGGGAACCGGGGGCGTATAGGTAAGCACGCCGCCCCAGCTGATCTGGAGGTTATCGCCGGTCGGAAGGTTCTGCAGCACCTGCTCGCCGATACCGAAATGCATAATGCCGTCGCCGTCTGTCAGTTCCCAGGGCGCGTTTGGCGGTTCAGTAACCACCCAGACCGTTCCTTTATGGCGTCCGTATCCCCGGTTAAATTCAGTGGTGGTGTTGCGGTTGAGGAACAAGGATATCGCCACGGGGCGCGTCCAGCCCGGTAGTTCCTTGAATTCAATGGTAGTATCACCATCCGGAACGGTGGCCACATACCCGCTGTCAAACCAGGCGCCGCCGTTCACCCGCCATTGCGCGCCTGCAGCCAGGGCGGCTTCCGGCTGGATATTAACAATCAGGGTGGCTTCGCCCTGACCGACAATGGGTGCGTAATTCGCTGAAAAGCCAACGGTCATACCGGAATATAACATGGCCTCCTGGGTTGCGGGATCGGGTGTTTGATAGGTGGCCAAAGGCTGCCATTCGATAGTTGTCATGCCGGTCGGGATGTTCGTAAGTACCGCGGGCCCCGTTCCCGAATGAATACCACCTTCGATGTCCGTCACTACCCAGGAGGCTGTTTCCGGCTGTGTGGAAACTGTCACCGTTCCCGTGGAGCGGATCCATTCCGGGTACAAATCAACAAACACGTCGGGGGTGTTCACCTGGGTTAGCATGGCGCCCGGCGCCGTCCAATACAAGGGAATGTAATTGAAGTACACCCAGTTTTCACCCAGGGGAACGGAGGTATAGGTACCGGTAGCTTTCCAGTCGCCCGAACCCGCGCGCCAGCGCGGTTCATAGGGCAATACCTCGGGGGGTGTGAAATTGACGCGTATACCGTATTCCGGCGCGATGTCCGTCAGACAACCCGGATACTGGGTAAAGTCACTGTTTTCAAATTCTTCGGGCACGCCGTTGCCTTGTGATAACCCGATAAGCCCGACATAGGTGTCTTCCTGCAACCAGGTAATGACAATGCGCCCATCAAAGAACATTTCAATCTGAAAGTTGGCCGTCTGCTCTGTGATGATATTGGCGAGGCGGACATGGTCATAGGTTACCACAACGCGGTTGGGCAGTTGTTTATAGGAAATCGTACCGCCTTCGGCGGGATTCATGTTCAGAAACAGTCCTGAAATACGGGGTTGGTTGAAGTGGTTTTCGAGGTTGGCCTCGTTTGTAGCATCCCCTTCATTAAACGTTATGTAACCGTTGCTCCCAATGAAGAAAGAATCATAATAGACGCCGTATAACGGTATCTGTTTGCCTTCGGTAAGTGTGACCTCGACAAAGGCATCGTCTCCCAGGGTTACAGGAATACCGCCGGTGGGATCTGTCCGATAGGCCGTAGCGGCGCCCATGCATGCGCTGTAGAAATTATTGGACAGGTTGGGTGTGAACCGGACTTGATGAAGGCTTATGTCATTCGTTCGCAGCACAGGTACGAACAGTTCCGTGAACCAGTCAGTCGCCGGAAGGGTGCTGGGCTGTCCCGTAAAATTCAGTTCCGCGTTGGTGAAGGGGAAATTGGTATGTGCAATGGGCAGCCATTCAAGTCGGGCCAGCAGGTTGTCCGGATCATTAAAATCCGTCGGCCACGCATAACTGAAATCAAACACATACAGGTCCCAGGAAAAAAAGACAAAGGGATAAAATTTTACACCCAGGTTTAAATGGGCATTTTCAAGGTATTCGGCGATCGCATGATACCCCGTCGGGGGGACATAAACACCGAGCTCCTGCCCTTCCTGAACATATTGGGTGCCATCGCTCAGCAGGATGCTGTCGCAGGTCAGGCTGCCGTCCGCTATGGCGCCGACATCCAGGGATACGCCCACTCTCGGCAGGGGAACCCAGTCCGGCAGTTCGGGAAGCACCCCCTGCGTGATCAGCAGCGAAACGATGTCCAGGTTGACCACATTGGTGCGTCCAGCGTCATCGCGCACGGTGGACACCGAATCCAACAGCCAGTTGTTGAAGGTGTCCCGGTCCGAGGCGACCATGTTGAAATCCGGCACGTACGGGATATCCACGATGAAGGGTTCGATATCGTAGCCCAGGATTGGGGGAATATCAAAGGCCGCCTTCATGAAGAATTCGGCGCCGAAATAAAATCCCCAGTTGCCCGCGGCGGGGCCCAGCCCCAGCAGGTTGTCCGGCGTAAGATTGAAAGCGCCGTTTACCGCCGCGTCATAGGTATACCCCGCTTCGGCATTGATGCGCACCTGGATGATGAACCCGCCCGGGTCCGGACCTGAACCTCCCGGTACCCAGCCGGAGTCAAATCCCAGGTTGCCCAGTCCCTGCTGGGGCACAATAAACTGGACGTCCCGTGTCTGGGTCTCGCCATCCGCTTTCGTCACCCATGATTTGGGATAGACGTCCGATTCTTTATCGTCTCCCACGCCTTCTTTCCGCAAATATACCGGGGGCAGTGGCGCGGGAGGCGTGTTCGTGTACTCAAAGACCTGGATAATCGCGCCGCCGGGATAATCCAGGCGCAGCATATTCGGGCGCATGACGCCATCCACAAACGTTTCGTACCGTTTTTCGGAAACGAGCGTTTTGCTGTTCACCACGATCTTCATTTCAAAGGAGGGTTCACCCATTCCTTTATTCAGATTCTGGGAATATACGCGAACGGCCTCGTCCGACAAGGGAATGTGAAGTTCCTCGGTGCCGTCTTTCAGGACGGTAATGGGAAGCCCCTTGCCCATCTGTTCTGCAAACCCTTCACGCTGGTGGGAGGAAAAGCCGGGATTGGCCACCCCGGGATCGCCCAAACGGGATAACTGACGCTTAACGGTTCCGTCCTCGTTTTTGGTCCAGATTTCAATGGAGCCCTTTTGCAGGGCCAAGTCAGTCATGGCCGCATCGCTGAGATCCATGGGCTGCTCCGCCTGTGCGGAATAGACCACGGTAACTTCGGCGCCGGCAAGACCGGATAAGCACAGTCCGATTCCAACAAATAACACGATAGTTGCTGAAGAATGGCTGCGCCGCCGCAGTAGAGCAATGGCGAAGAGCAGTATGCAGGAGAGCAACAGGGCCATGCCCTTCCAGGAAGCGGCCGGCACCGGTGTTTCTTCGGAGATCCCGATTGTGAAAGGCAGGGATTCCGCCGTTTCCATTTCATCAGCGACTCTGCAAACATAACTGCCCATATCGTATTCCTCAAAATTCTCTATAACCAGCACCGGCCCGTAGCCTTCTATGGGGCTGCCGTCCTTGAACCACTCATAGGACTGAATGGCGCCGAATACGTTGCGCGGTGTCACCTCCAGTACGATGGCATCTCCAGGCAGGCCTTTCACCTCCCCCGAACCTTCGCGGTCCACCACGAGGGTGTTGGGTTTCAGCGCAATGGTATCCGTGATGGGCAGCATGGAGACGTTCCCGGCACGGTCACGCAAGCGCAGGTAGATCGTTTTGTACCCCTGGCCGCTTTTCAACTGCCATTCCCGGCTTGCCGCTATCGGCTCCCAGACGCTCCAGCTGATGCCATCGTCGCTGAAACACATGCTCTGGGCACCACTGCCGAACTCACCATCGGAAGCGGTGATGCCCAGCGTAACATCCGTTGTCCGCGTGAACAGGGCGTTGTCATTGATGACAAGTGCGCCGGCAGGCGGCGTAAAATCAACGAGAAGGAGACCTGTGCTCTCACTGGTCAGCACATTCCCGATGGAATCCTCGACACGGATTGAGAGCAACGCATACCCTTCATCGTCATAGGCGCCGCGCACGGTATAACCGTACTCGAAGGTGCTGCCCTGGGCGGCAACGAAAGAGGCATTGTTGCCGTTGACCTTTACTACAGGCAGGCTGCCCAGTCCGCTGTCGTCAGTGGCGGTGAACCCGATGGTGATACCGGTACCTTCCGCCGCGATATTCGGGAAAACGATCAAATCGGATATCATGGGCAGAGAGTTGTCAATCATGAGTTTGTCTTCATGTTGCGCTGAGCCGGAATTGCCCACCGTGTCACGGCAGGTAATGAAGATCGTGGCCGGTCCGTCCGGATCCAGGCTGGCGTCGCGCACCGTGTAGCGGTAGGTGTAATGGCCGCCTGACACCGACTGGTACGACGCGCTGGCGCCATTCACGGTTACTGTGGGAGTTCCGTAAATTTCAGAAAGGGCGTCAATAGCATCAAAGGTGATATTAACCGTGGCACCGGCCCTGCTGACGCTTGGGCTGGCGGAGACATTGCTGATCACGGGTGCTGTTTTATCCACCATCAGGACGTTTGTAAAATCCGTGAAGCGCGCATTGCCAAGAACGTCCCTTGCGTAGAATTGAAGTGACGCATTGCCCTCGGGGGTTCCGGCTGCAATGGTAAAACTAAACCTAAGGATCTTATTGTTGTCGCCAAGGTCCTCAATGCCGACATACGTGGCCGAAACGCCGTTAACTGTGAGCACAGGCGTCCCGGTTAACGGACTGATATCGTACATATTGACGCTGATTGTAGTTGTTTGTCCCAATCGCACCAGATCGGGATCGGCTGCGGCATTGCTGAAAATGGGCGCAGTCGGATCATAGGTTAACTGGGAGGTGTTCAGGAGATTGTTTATATTGCCTGCCAGGTCAACGGCAAGGATTTCAATCTGCGCCGGCCCTTCCACAGGCGGAGGCGTGGTTGGGACAATGTAATTCCAGGTATACGTGGAGCCCGAGTGTGAGGGCGCCGGCACGGGCAACCCATTGATATTCATTGTGGGCGTTCCATTGAGGCCGTAATTCTCAACCACCTGCGCGGTGAGGGTAAGCGCGGTGCCGCCTTTGGCGCGGGACGGATTGACCGTCAGCGCGGAAATACTGGGTTGCGTATAATCAATGACCAGAATGGTTGAGGCGGGACCTGCCGACGATTCATTCCCCGCCTGGTCTGTAGCCTCAACCTCTATGACGGCGGCGCCCTGGGTGATAGCCGTGGTAATCGGGAACTGCCAGTAGTAGGTGCTTCCGGATACGGTCGGTGTATTCAGCATAGTACCGTTCAGGTACATATTGGGTGCGCCGTTCAACCCGAAATTATCGAGAACCGCCGCCTCCAGCGTTACGATATTGTTGAGCGTGGCGTACTCATGGGTGGACGCAAAGGCGGAAATGGTGGGGGCCGTACGGTCAATGATCAACAGGGCGGGTCCGCTGCCCTGGGACTGGTTGCCCGCCAAATCTAGAGCGGTGACCAGAACATCGGCCGGGCCTTCAGGAAAAGCGGATGTAATGCCAACCAGCCAGGTATAGGTAAAGCCGCTGACGGAAGGAATGCCACAGTCTATTCCGGCAAGGGTAACGGTCGGAAATTCTGCAACACCGTAAAAATCCTGCACTTCCACCTGGATGGTGACCGTATCCCCCTCTTTGGCATACATTTGGGAAACAGTTAGCCCGGTAATATACGGTTTCGTGTTGTCCACGATAATAACATCGTCCGCAACCAGGGTGGTTTCATTGCCGGCTACATCTTCTGCAGTTACCGTAACGGAAACTGCACCGTCAGGAGATCCAAGAGGCACATTCCAGCCCCAGGTATACACATCGCCGCTCTGATTGCTGAACATGAGCGGCGAACCGCCCAGGGTCATCGTCGGGATGCCGGCTATTGCGTCGTTATCCGTGATGGTGGCGCTGAACGTGACAAACTCTCCCGACAGGGCGAAAGTTTGTGAGGCTGTGACAGGGCCGATTACCGGGTCTGTGGTATCCACCACATTGATGGTAATATCTTTTTCAAAAACAATGGGATATTCGTTATTTCGGACACCGACCCGGATGGTGTGGGAGGTATTCTGGCCGTAATCAATAAGCGCGGCGTTCGCGATGCGCACATCGACATCCAGAGTGTCGCTGGCATTCAATGCAAAGCGCCCGCCTGCATTATTGATCAGCGACCAGGTGTAGGGCGGCTTATTATCAGCGTCCGTGGCGGTCAAGGTTCCGAAAACCGTGTTATTGGGATCATTGTCGTTTACACTGAGCGTGTCCGGTGCTATGTTGGTAATCCCGGTATAGCTCGCTGGAATCACCATGGCCACCATACCCCAGTTGGCGTCGTACGCTCCTCCGTCTGGGGTCCAGGCTACGGTGGCGCCGCTGGCACTGGACCCGGGGGATGTGCCCCCGCCGTGTCTGGACCGTTGCGGAGCGTCCCAGAAATAATAGGTTTCCAGGTTCCACCTTTCGGTATGACCGATCCCGGCGATGGCAAGGTTAGCGCCGCGACTGTTAATCACTGAAACTGCCATGGAACCTGCAGGCGCTTCTGCTGCGGTAAAACTGATGCTCGGGGTGGGATCGTTGTCAAATTGATTTTCATCCGCCTTTTTGGTTGTTGTTGCCATCGCGGCAGTATTTACACCCGTAAGCAAGATGCATCCGGCCGCTTTGTGGCGTGAATTACCGGACAGGGTCACCGAAACGGTTTGACTTCCTGCGGGCGGATTGGCGAGAAAATACAGTTGCGCCCGTTCATCCATGTCGCTGTTGGGACTGGAAGTGGAATTGATGGCAAAAGTCATGGTTGAACTGCCCAGTGATACTGCAGTCGCGTTGCGGGCATCGCGATTCGTGACTCCCACAACAGCCAGTTGCGTCCCCGTTGGCACGGTTACGGTAAACGAAAACGCGTTGTCATTGGCTTCATCGATACCTGAGCCCGAGCCTACCACCGTTACATCCGCCATAATGGGCATAGCGGACAAAATGACGGCTATAAGCATAATACGGGTGTGAATAAAATAGGTCATGACCATACCTTCCCCGGTGACGCCGTGCAAGGCGGCACACTTGTGTGTAAGTGATTAAATACGAAATACATAAAATTTTTTATAAATGAGGTGATGACACGTTGGCATGCCTCAGGTGCGGTATATTTCTTACCTTATAAATTACAAAAAAACAAACCAATACATCTTAAGTGTACTGAAAAACATCCAGAGAGTCAAGAATAATTAATTCTTATCTTACTATATTGAATACCGTTCTGGAGGCAGTTCTATGATACGGATATTTTATAGACTAAATGTAATGGGGCGGACCCATAACAGTGCAGAATCACGGTCGGGGAAGGGCTGGCGACACCAAACTCTGGGCAATACTGGCAGGAGGATTTGTCCAGTGCATACTTTATTTTATGTGATTCGGAAAGCTCAACGACTATTCTTCCCCGCATAGTTCCTGAAGACGCCGTAATCGTGTTATTGCTGAGAGCGACTTCCCACGCGGGATGAAAATGAACAAAACTTTTAAGTTCGTGCTTACCGGGTGCTGCTTGCATGGTGTCATGGATTTCCCAGGTACAGGTTTCACGGTCAAAGTGAATGACACGGCGATATTGGAATCCGGCGTAATGCGCAAAGACAGCCTCCAAGGTGCTACAGTCATCAGATGCATGGAATTGGGCTGAAATGGAGTGCGGCCGGCGGGCGATCCGGAAGGTGTGCCATGTTTCGCACTGTTCCAAATCGTCCAATTGTGCCGTGTTGTGGGCGCGTGTGCTGCGGCAGTAATCCCGCAAAGGGCTTTCCGCGTAGCCGTGAACGCCGCTGTCCACAATAAAACGCTGGCCGGCAAGACTTAGTTCGTAGGAGAAGAGGTCTGCGTGACTGTGGCCCGGCTGAAAGGGGGGAGAGGGTGGCGCTGTTTTTACGATCATGCAATGGTTCTTGTCAGGATCGCCTAGCACATAAAAACCGGAACTCTCCAGGGCATGGCCCGCCTTGCGGCCGGAGGATAAGGTCGACGCCATGGCTAGTGTGTGTCGTGCGAGCCGCAATAACGCCGGCGTCGGCGGGCCCGCACGTAGAACGGAATCCCCGAAAAGCGGAATGTCCCCGTCCGGATGGAGGATCGCTTCGAGAAAAGAGGTCATGTGTATCAGGGCGCTTTGTAGAAAATCCGGTTTTTCTTTGAGAACGGCATATACCAGAAGGGCATCCCAAAGCGCCTGGATGTGGTACATCGGACTGCGTTCGAAGTGGCCCCCATCCGGCAAGAATTGTTCTTTAATTTGTTCTTCAAGGAGGCGCATGCCCTTGCCAAGTGTGTGCTGATCGTTCAACACTTCCCCGGCCAGAGTTAGCGCGCAGGCGTTTTTAAGCAGGTGGTTTGCGCGCAGGTCGTATTCCAGCCAATGTTCCAGCCACCTCGTCTGACAGTAATAAGATCCGCGCACAACCGCGTCGTTCAGTTTAAAAGCCGCGGCCAGAAGTGCCCAGTTCAGCAGCCGGTCGGATACGGGCCCCGCGTCCCATGCCGGGCGGGACCCGGGAGGGTTTTTGTGTGTCCAGTCGCGGATCCAACCTAATGCGCGGTCCCGGTCGCCAAGATAATCGTCTCCGGCGGCGTTTATGGCAAAATCCCGTCCGAAGGAAAAACTATGCAACTGATAGAGCCATAATTTCGGGTAGTGCCTGTCGCGCCACGGTATTTCGCCGGTATTTTCCGCCGGCCTGTTTAGAAAGCAAAAGGACTGATTGCGCAAGGCAACGATATCCGCCATGCGGTGCAGATCGAAACGGCTGCATTTTTCAAGAAATTCGGAGAGTCGCCTCAGCGCTTCCGGATTAAAGGAGGGCGGGGGATCGGAGACTTGGGGGACACGGTACAGGCGACACTGACGGCGGATGCTATAGAAAATACGCCAGAATAGCTGCGATGTACGCAGGAAACGAAGCGTGTGCCAGTATAAAAACAACTTTTTAAACATGGCCGGTCGTCTCCAGCCTTTGTTCCAAAAGTCGTCCAACATTTTCCGCGCTCTGAGCCAGGTAAGTGTCGGCATTGGCCAAGGCATCGGCGGTCGACATGGGCTCCGGCGCGATGGGGAAGACAGCCGTGACACCCGCTTGGTAGAGGGATTCGGGGTGTCCGCGCAACCGGCCGGCAAACACGATGAGCGGTTTGTGGTGTTTTCGCGCCAGGCCGGCTACGCCGGCAACCACTTTGCCGTGGAGGGTCTGGCCGTCCACAGAACCCTCACCAGAAAAAAAGGCATCTGCGTCCTGCGCCTGCCGGTCCATGTCACCATAGGCGTCGAACACCAGGCTGACCCCTGAACGCAGGCGTGCACCCGTGAAAGCGGCAAGCCCGGCGCCCAGACCCCCCGCGGCGCCACCGCCCAGCAGGGAGAACAGGTCCAACCCGGTTTCTTTTGTCACTATGCCACCATAGTGCCGCAGCGCCGAATCCAGCAACGCCACGTTTTCGGGGGTGGCCCCTTTCTGGGGACCGTAAACCGCGGAAGCCCCGCAGGCACCGCACAGGGTATTTTCGACATCACAGGCCCCGATGATTTCCACGGCGGCGAGGCGTTTGTCCAAATGGGACAGGTCGACAGTCTTCAGCCGGGCCAGGGCAGCGCCGCCCGGGGGCAGTTCATTTCCAGCGGCATCCCGCAGGGAGGCCCCCAAGGCTTGGGCCATGCCCGCGCCGCCGTCGTTGGTGGCGCTGCCGCCGAGGCCCACAATGACGCGTTGCACGCCGAGGTCCAGCGCGTGCCGTATCAGTTCACCTACGCCGCGGGTGGTTGCGGTGAGCGGATCACGTTCAGCCGCCGGGACGAGATGCAGTCCCGCAGCGGCGGCCATCTCTATGGCAGCGGTTCTGCCGTTGTCCAGCAGGCCGAGAGATGCTTCCACGGAAATCCCCATGGGGCCGGTGACGGTTTGGGCGCTTGTTTCGCCGCCAAGGGCGTGCAACAATACCCGCATCAGGCCTTCACCCCCATCCGCCAGCGGACGGCAGATCACTTCGAGGGGGCCGTGAATGCCGAGGCGCAGCCCCCGGGCGATGGCATCGGCCACGCTGAAGGCGTCCATGCATTCCTTGAAGGAATCCGGGGCAACAAGTAGTTTCATTTCCTTTGGCGACCTCACTTTGGATTCAGCGGGAGGGACAGTATATCAGGAAAACGTCTCTTCAGTTCCGTTGTTATTATGGGCAAAATCCGGAAAAATAACAGAGAACCTTGTCGGATTGACACCGGGGATTACCGTGAATTTTGATGCACTATACACTATCGCAAATACGGCCCACAACCGGAATCGGCTGCCTGTACCGTGGTGCCAGAAAGACAGGCGCACCGGAGATTCTGTTTCTGTCGCTATCGGAGGAAACCCAGGGGATTCGTGTATGTCGTGCCACCCTCGCCGGTGATTTCGACGCGCGCATATGCGCCCAATCCTTCCACCTCACGATATCGCAACATAGACCCGGTGTGCACGGGCTTGCCGTTTGATACCCATACAAATTGGTTTTCCTGGACGGCTTTTCCCGACGCTGTTGCGGTGATCGTAATGACGCCTTCATCAGGGTCATGGCGGATGTTTTCAATGCGCGGCGTGCCTTCCACGTCGTTATGGTCCGGTTCATGCAGGCGCGTTGAGGCGAAATAATAACGCCCCTCCGCTAAGGCCGCGCGGGCATCCTGTTCGTTCAAACTCTTGCTCAAAATCACAATCCAGTTACCGCCCAGGTGTTCCATGGCGTGCATATCATCCACGGCGGCCCCCCATATCGGACGCTCAGGCATCGTCAACGCCAGCAGCCTGTCCCATAATTCCCGGTCAAGGGGATGTTCGCTGACCGGGCGGGTGCGATTATGAATCTCGATGCCTTTCAAGCAGGAATGTCGGTTAAAAAGCGCGGCAAAGTGTTCCACCGCGGCGTCCGGAATCGATGTGGGAAACTGATCCTTCCCAAAAGTCATGGCGTACACGGTGTCCGAGTTGCGAAGCAAAGCTTCAGGCGCGTTCGTTACGACGGATGCGTTCACTTCTCCGACGACTTTCCCATGCATAGGGCCGGCAGAACTGCCTGCCGTATCCGTGCCGTCCCCTTTCAGGAAAGCATATTCAGCGAGTGGTCCATCAGCGGGCGCGCCGGTGCCGCACACCAATGCCTCGGCATCGGTGAATGCCCTGGACCACAATCGTGCGCGGGAGAGATCACCCTTGAAAATGACATCACTGGTGCGCGTGTCGCGGCCGACATAATAGCAGTTCCCTTGCAGATTAAAAGCGCCGGCGCGATCGGGGCTTTGTCCCGCCAGGCGGCCGTCCAGGTACAGGAAGATATCGCCGTTGCGCCGGATCCCGGCGAGGTGGTGCCACTGCCCGTCACGGGTATTAATTCCGAGCGTGTCCGCCTCGACATTAAGGTCGACGGTCGCGCCGCCGCCCTGGGGCTGCAAAAACAGGCGCACCCGGTTAAGAGTGTGCAATTCCAGGTTCAGGGCACCTTCATAACGGGGTGAAAAATTCCCCATCAGAATGTTTCTGCCTGTGTCAAGGGTACGGAACCAGGTGTCAATCGTAAAGTTGCCTTGTGTAATCTCACGGAGGGGCGGCTGCAGGGGAATCTCCAGCGCGGGGGCCACATTATATTCCCGGAGCCAATGCATGGCGGGGTGACACAGAACCGCCAGTCCTCCGGCAGTGGCGACGCCTTCCAACGCCTTGTCCTGGTCGGTTTCCTCGGTTTGATAGGTTGTGAAGAGGCTCAGGGTGTGATGATGCCGCGATAGTTCGTTCCCGGGAATCGCCAGCATTTCCAAGGCCTTTGGGTCCCGGTCATAGTCGGTCCACGGCCAGGTAGCGCGGTTGTGGTCCGTAATGGCCAACCCGTGATAGCCCCTGGCATGGTATTCATCAATCACCGTGGATGGCGCCATACGGCCATCGCTTTCCTTGGTGTGGGTATGTAGGTTCAATTTATAGTGATTTACTTTTTCCCACTCTATAGGGTCATAGGGATTCAATACGCACCTGATTCCTTCCACCCCAGCCTGATCCGCTGCCAGTGCGCACATGCTGATGCAGGTCATGATGAGGGCGAATACCAGCGTAAAAATCCAAAAGGCAGGCGCCCAAAAAGCGTTTCGTAATCTTGTTTTCCACTCCGCAGAAAAGAACGTGTTGTTCATGGGACTGCTCCTTTGCGTGATCCATATCCGAGCGCAGAAAAAGTTAAGGCAAACTCGAAGAGGCTGAAAGGACACCATACCCCCTTGAACCTTTCCAGTTCAACAAGCAACGGCCGGGCTTCCCAGTCCACTTGGACCCTGGGCGGGGGTGACCTCTTTACACGGCGGAGAACAAACCGTTACCATAGGCCGAATAACGGCAAGGGCAAGATCGCGCTGATGGGCAGCCGGGCCGTCCGATAGTAATCTCCGGTTCTACTGCCGTGCCTGTGGGAATAAAGAGGATCGAAATGAAAAGAAGAAGTTTTTTGAAAACCGCATGTATGGCCGGAGCCGCCGTCATTCCAATGGCATCATCGACGGTGAGAGCGTCGGCGTTATTGACAGGCCGGCGGCCGAATATTGTCTTCATCATGGCGGATGACCTCGGTTACGGTGATCTAGGCTGTTACGGGCAGAAGTTAATTCAGACTCCGAATATCGACCGCTTGGCCGCCCAGGGGGTGCGCTTTACACAGGCCTACGCGGGTGGACCCGTTTGCACGCCGTCGCGGAGCGTGCTTATGACAGGGAAGCACAATGGCCATACACCGGCCCGGGACAATGTTCCCCATTACTGCACGTACCTTGAAGAGAAGGACACTACCATGGCCGAAGTTCTTAAGCAGGCCGGGTATCGCTGCGGCGGTTTCGGCAAGTGGTCCCTCGGGGATGCCGGCACGGCGGGCCGGGCTACGAACCAGGGCTTTGACACTTGGTTCGGCTATCTTAACCAGGACCACGCTCACTACTACTACACCGAGTATCTTGACGACGATGAAGGCCGCCTCGAACTGACCGGAAACAGCCTGTCAAAAGTCCATTACAGCCATGACCTGATTGTGGAACGGGCCTTGGGCTTTATCAAGGAGAACAAGGATCGTCCTTTCTTCCTTTACGGTGCCTTCACACTTCCCCACTTCTCAGCGGAAAGTGAAGACCCCGACGGGTTGGCGGTGCCTTCCACGGACCCGTATACCGAAAAAGACTGGAGCGCAAAAGCGAAAAAATACGCCGCCATGATCCATAGGCTGGACAGGGATGTGGGACGCATCCTGTCGCTGCTTGAAGCACTGTGTCTAGCCGACACTACGCTTGTTATCTTTACCAGCGACAATGGGGGCCATGAAGGCACGCCGGAACATTTGAATACGAGTGGGCCTTTGCATGGCTTTAAACGGGATCTGACGGAAGGCGGTATCCGCGTGCCCATGATAGCGCGCTGGCCAGGCAGAATACCTGCGGATGTTTCCAGTGACGAGATGATCGCGTTCTGGGACATGCTGCCGACCTTTGCCGAATTGGCCGGTACGGAAGCGCCGCCCGGCATCGACGGCATTTCCATTGTGGATGCCCTCACCGGCGGCCGGGTAGCGGAACCCCACAACTACCTGTATTGGGACTACGGGCACTGCCGCGACCGCTATGACCAGGCCGTGCGCATGGGCGACTGGAAGGGGGTCCGCCTGGGACGGGATTCGCGCATCGAACTGTATAACCTCGAAAGGGACATCGGCGAAACGACCGATGTGGCGGAACATCACCCGGACATCGTGGAGAAAATGGAATCCATAATGGAAGAGGCCGTCCGGCCCGACTCCCGCTATCCCGTCGGCTCGGTATACAAAGGGAAAGCCATCTGGCAACCCGACAAGCAATATCCCACTGCAGGTGTGAAATGATTTCATGGGACGCACGGATACGTCTGTATGCATTGCCTTGAGAAAAGAGGGTGACAGAAAGCGAGTTAATCAAACCGGAGGTCTTGTGGTGATGAATGAAAGGCGCTTGTTTCGAATGCAGGTAGTGTTGTCACTGGCGTGTCTCGCGGCTTTTGGTGTCTACGGGGAGCGGCCCATGGACCAGGTGCTGGACTATCCGGGGATCAAGAACGTTACCCTGGAAATGAGCCTTAAGCCTTTTAAAAGCCTGGAGGAGGCGTACGTCAGGGAAACGTGTGAAGAACTATTTCGCCAGTGGTGGCCGTTGACCCGGCATGCGGAGGGCGTTTCCGTGTTGTTATGGACCGCTGACGGCTCGGAAATTCTGGCTTACAAAGGCGATCTCACGGAACAGATGGAATGGGCAAAGTACATCGGCGGCGCAAATTCCAAGGTGGAAGTCGGATCAGGCCCCGAGCATCTCTCGCTGCATCAGCGGGCCTTCCTGTATATGGAGCAGCCTCCAAAAATTACGTACGCTGATTTGAAGCACATTGTGGCGGTTCTTAAAAGCGTGGGCGTTCAAGTGACCGGTAAGCCCGTGCGCGTGGGGGCCACCTTCGATCCCGGTCCTGAATTCGCGAATTCTCCTTTCAAATATGAACGGCATCCGGAGATCTGTCTGGGCGACACCATGGGGAAGGGCACCATGGTGTGCAGTTATTCCGTGTTAAAAGAAGACCAGGAACGTTATGCCGGTTTCCCGGAAGGCATTCCCGAAGGAACGCCCTTTGGTACTTTCTTCGGGAAGCAGTGCCAACATTTCCTGCAGGATTTGTCCTTTGACTATTTGTGGTTATCGAACGGCTTCGGGTTCGGACTGGAAACCTGGGGATGCACCGGGGCCGTCTTCGACGGCGAGCGTTTTGACACGGCGGGGTTGCCCGCTGTTCGGGAAAAGATCCTGGATTTCTGGCGGTTATTCCGTAGGGAATGCCCCGAATTTCTGATAGAGACGCGGGGCACAAATCTGTCCACGGGCATGGACCTCGCCTCGGACGGCGTTCCGCTGCGGGAGATATACCAGGGCGGTTTCAATATGGCGCCCCCGCCGAATTCCCCCTGGGCCGCGCTGGACGGCAACTTCGGGCTGGAATTGGTAGGGTATATGTCGCACATCGCGGAAATCCCGGGGGAGGATTATCCGTTCCGGTATTACACCCATGACCCATGGTGGCTGAATAGTCCTTGGCTGGACCGGTACGGGCGGGAGCCGCATGACATTTATCTGCCCATGTCGGTCGCCCGTATCGATTCGACCGGTACCATGCAGGTGCCATCATCCATCTTGTTCCTGACGGTTGATAACTCCTTTGGGGAAATGCCGGTGGAAGTGCCGAACGAAGTGATTCCCCATATCCTGCGTGGGCGGGCCGACAGTCCCGATCAGCCGGGTCCCGTGGTATGGATATATCCCTTTGAGGAATACCATGAGATGACCTTTTCGGCGAACCCGAGGGTTCAGGAGGTGCTGTTCGGTGATTGGTTCATGTGCAGGGCGGTGAATACCGGCTTCCCGGTGAATACAGTGGTATCCACGCGCAATTTTCTGACATCGAGAACGACGCAGCCGGGGCTCTATGCCGAATCCATACTGGTGTCCATCGTGCCCGATGGAGGTACTGCACTGGAGGAAGGCCTGTTGGATACGGTCAGGAAGGGGGGGCATGTAATTCTTTATGGTCCCCTGGATCATGCCGGCGAGGGTATGCGGGAATTGCTCGGAGTGCGTCTGGCCGAACCGCTGGAAGGGGAATTTACCCTGGCCTTGGCAAAGAACCCGGACCGCCTGGAAACAGGGAACTGGCCGATGAAAATTCAACACCGTTCGCTGACGGGAGGCGGCCCGCTGCGCGCGGTGCAACATGCTTCGGATACCGAGGTCCTGGCCTCGGTATCAAGAGATGGGCAAAGCCGTGTGGTGGGTGTGTCCAGGGTAGTGCCGGAATGGAATGGGGGCGGGCTGGTCTGGGTCCGGGGTGTGAACGCAAATTACTATCGAAACGGGGCGCGCCTGTTGCCGGTCGATGACCCAAGAGCATGGTTTCAGGGCGAACTTTTGATGCGTTATGCGCTGCAGTCTTTCGGCTATGACTTTTCCGTCAGAAAAAAACTGCCGGAACAGCCCAATCCCCTGGTATGCGTTGCACGGAAGCATAATGGCTTCTTTCTGTCGGGATATAGTCCCGACGCTACTGTAACGGAACAGTTCCGCTTTCCCCAGGGCGCGCCCTTGCTCATCGGCTATGAGACTTGGCTTGATGAGGGCCGCGCATCCTATGTCATGCCCCGCGCGTGGCACCGGGAATGCCGCGTGTTTATTGACGGGCAACAAGAAGGCTTATTATCCTGCAGGGAAGCGCACTCGGGACATTATGGCGTTCGCAGAAGGTTGCAGGTCAATGGGCTTGATAACGCGACGTTGCGGTTCTATCCGGATACCTCCTGCGATGCAGGCAATGTGCGTATTGCCATCAATTCGAGTTATCCGTACCATGTGGGAAAAATTGAACTCAAGGAAGGGGACCCGAAGTACGGCAGGCATTTTGTCGTTGAGAACGTGACGGGAAACGTGAATATTGCCTGGTAAAGCGCTTTCAGCAGACCGTCAGGAATAGGAAGATGCGTCAGGCTAATCAGGCGATTTATGTAGGGCTGTCCACATCACGCTCCCAGGCCTGTAAGGAGGCGAGCAGTTGCTTTACCACTTCCGGGTGCCGGGCGGATATGTCTTCCCGCTCGCCGATATCCGTTTCAAGATTAAATAGAAATACCTGATCCCCTTCCGCGATGAGTTTCCAGGGACCCCGACGAACGGCCTTTGCGTCGTCAATACGCCAGAAAAGATCCCGTTCCGGGAGGCCCTTTCCTTCGAACAAGTGCGGAACAAGTGTTGTGCCGTCCAGGTTCGGCGGTGCGGGAATCGATGCCAGGGTGGCGCAGGTTGGCAGGATGTCCATAGTTATGGCGGTTTCATGAGATACCGCCCCCGGTGCAATTCTGCCCGGCCACCAGGCAATGGCTGGCACCCGGTGCCCCCCTTCCCAGACGTCCGTTTTCTGCCCTCGGCACGGGGCATTGCTGGATATTTCGCCTTTGAACAGGCCGTCATAGTTTAGATAGCCCCCGTTGTCGGACATGAACAACACAAAAGTGTTGTCGTCCAACTTCAGTTCCCGAAGGGCTGCCATAATTGCGCCGATGCTCTGATCCAGACTCTCCACCATTTCCCGAACCACAGGTTTCACACTTCCTTCGGGATGGGGGCCCAGCTTTTCCAGGCTCCAGTAATCCATGCCGACCTTGCGATGGGCGTTTTCGCCGGGCGCCTGCCAGGGGAAATGAATCACCAGGTGGGCCACGTACAGCAAGAAGGGCTTATCCTTGTTTTTTCGCATAAAATCAATGCTGTGCCTGGTAATCAGCTCTGAACTGTAGCCTTCCTCCATTTCAATGTTTTCATTGTGATACCAGTCTTCTTCGCCCGAACGGCTGACGTGGGAAACATGGTCTCCGTCTCCGGTCAGCAGCCCCCGGAAGTCGTCGAAGCCGAAATAATTCGGCAGGCTGGGGGCATGATATCCCAGGTGCCATTTCCCGTACATCCCGGTGGCATAACCGGCCCGTTTCAACATCTGCGGCAGGGTTGTTGCCTCCAGAGGCAGGCCGATATGGGGCGACTTGGCGGACAGAGCGCCCTCGAATTCCCGGCCCAGCCGGTGCTGGTAGCGCCCGGTCAGCAGCGCTGCCCGGGTCGGCGAGCACATGGGGCCATTGGCATGGAAATCGGTGAACCGAAGGCCCTCTTCAGCCAATTGATCCAGATGAGGAGTTTTGTTGCTGGGGTGGCCATAGCAGCCAAGGTCGCCATAGCCCAGGTCATCGGCCATGATCAGGATGAAATTCGGGCGCTTTTCTTCCACGCCGGTTATGTCTTGGGCTAAGGCGGTTATCGGGGAGGTCGAGGCAGCCATGCCCAGCGTACCCGCAACGGTTTTAAGAAAGTCTCTTCGTGTGGTCATTGTGATATCCCGCATTGTGTGTCATGAAGTATACCACCGGGCAACGAAGGATGAACAACTGTTGCTTTAGGCTTCTTCATCCTGGCATTCCCCGCAATGACGGCCCCGTGTGCCGGATTCCGCCGGGTGAAATGAAACATAATCATGGATACTTCGGTCTTAAAAAGGTACGTGATATGCCGTCCCGGTGATTGTGATTCCTTTACTGCCTGCATCGGTGTCAGGTATGCTTCAGGGCAAGGTTGACGCGATTGGCGGCCTTACGGGTTAACCGGGAATTATTGCGAATTGCGGAAAATGTCAGGCTGGATAGTTTACGAATGGAAGTGAGAGTGTAATGAACAAATCGAAACCCTGTAATCGACGAACGTTTTTGAAATCTGCAGCGGCGGCGTCTTTATTCCCTGCCATCATTCCTGCATCGGCTTTTAGCGCGCGGGAACGCGCCCTGCCGTCCGACCGCATCACGATGGGCATCATCGGCACGGGTGGCCAGGGCATCGACAACATGAAGAATTTCATGCGCAACAGGAATGTACAGGTGCTGGCTGTGTGTGATGTGGACGCAGCCCACCGGGAAGAGGCCCGGCAGTTAGTGAACAAGTTTTACGGCAATACCGATTGCGCCGCCTGCAACGATTTCAGCGAAATCACACGCCGGGACGACATTGACGCTGTGTGTATCGCTACGCCGGATCACTGGCATGTGCTTCCCGCCCTGGATGCAGCCCGGCACGGCAAAGACATGTATGTGCAAAAACCCCTGGCCTTGACTATTCGCGAAGGACGCGTGCTCAGCGACGTGGTGAAGGAGGCCGGGCGTATTCTTCAGACCGGCAGCCAGCAGCGTTCCGATAAGCGTTTCCGTCAAGCCTGTGAACTGGTTCGCAACGGCCGTATAGGTAAGTTGCATAGCGTGCATATAGGTATTCCGGACAACAATCGGCAGTGTTCACCCACGTGGGTGCCGGAGCCTGTACCCGAAGGTTTAGACTATGATTTGTGGCTGGGACCGGCGCCCTATGCGGAATATCATTCCGATCGCTGCCACTATAATTTTCGTTTTATCCTGGATTACAGCGGTGGACAAGTCACCAATTTTGGCGCCCATAACCTTGACATTGCCCAATGGGCGTTGGACATGGACGACTCCGGTCCGGTGGAGATCAGCGGCAACGGCATTTTTCCGGCTTCCGGAATTTTTACCACGGCGACCCGGGTGTTTTTTGAATGTATTTATGAAAATGGGGTGCGGTTGACCTGCAAGACCGGAAAGTTTGGCATGCAGTTTGAGGGAAGCGAGGGCACCATTTATGTGGACCGCAAGGAAATACGGTCGGTGCCGGATACCATCCTGAAAGAGGAAATTGGAGAAAACGAGATTCATCTGTATGAAAGCCGCGATCATTTCAGGAATTTCCTGGATTGCGTCGTATCGCGCGAACAGCCCATCTGTAACGCGGAGGTTGGTCATCGCTCTTCCTCGCTCTGCAATCTGGGAAATATAAGCATGTTGCTGGGCCGCCGGCTTGTCTGGGATCCCAAGGCCGAGCAGTTTAAGGAGGATGCGGAGGCCAACGGTATGCTCGCCCGCGAAATGCGTGGCGAATGGTCGCTCGAAGGATAAATCGTAAATTAGCACAAGGATACCATAGGATGAACAATTTTAAATGCATTATGGCTACCGTGGTGGTGCTTGTATTGTCAGCGGGTGTTGTAGCGGTGGCGGATACGGATACGGATGAAAACTGGGTTTCCCTTTTTGACGGTAAATCGCTGGACGGCTGGACGCAACGGGGCGGCAAGGCCGAATACCAAGTAGAAGACGGAGTCATCGTGGGCATCACCGTGCCCGGACGCGTGGTAAATGGTAAGCCCGTCAGCGGTACGCCTAACTCATTCCTTTGCACGGATACGCTATATGGCGACTTTATCCTCGAACTGGAATTCAAGGTGGACCCGCAGATGAATTCCGGCGTACAAATCCGCAGCAACAGCTATCCAGAATATGACAACGGCCGGGTACACGGTTACCAGGTGGAGATTGATCCTTCCGATCGTGCCTGGAGCGGCGGCATTTATGACGAGGGACGCCGTGGCTGGCTACAGGACGTTAAGGATAAACCGGAAGCGCAAAGGGCCTTCAAACAAAACGAATGGAATCATTTTCGTATCGAAGCACGTGGCGATTCCATCAAAACCTGGCTCAACGGGGTTCCTGCCGCAGACTTAAAAGATTCCATGACCGCGTCCGGATTCATCGCCCTTCAGGTACATGGCAGCAAAGACCCGGTGGCGCGCAAGGTATTCTGGCGAAATATCCGTATTGTGGACCTCGACCGGCCCCATGCGCCGCCAATTCCGTCCGCCCAACAGCGCAACGTCAACAATGCTCGGCAGCACGTCCAACAATAGCAGGAGAGGCCCTTCATGGTCACGGCCGTTCACCGTATCCTTTTGCCGGTCCTCTTGACGGCTGTCAGTACAACAACCGCAGAAATTAACCTTGAAACCGCGTTTCGAAGTCTGGGCCCCGGTGCACTGGGAATACCCGTGGAAACGAGAGAACTCAACTTCCCCACGCACCATCCTCAGGGTATGACCGCTGTGGGTGATCGTTTCTTCCTGTCTTCCGTGGAAGTCATAGATCGTGCGGCGGAAAAGGGCACGGGACACCTGTTTGAAATGGACCGCCATGGTTCTCTGTTGCGAAGCATCACACTGGGCGAAGGCCCTCTATATCATCCTGGTGGCATTGATTTTGACGGTACGAATATCTGGGTCTCAGTTGCCGCCTATCGCCCAAACAGCGCCGCTATTGTGTATGCGGTAAATCCTGAGACAATGGAGAGCAGGGAAGTGTTTCGCTTTGACGACCACCTCGGGGCAGTATCCCATTTTCCGGAGCAACGCCTGCTTATAGGAGTAAACTGGGGCTCCCGCCGCTTCTATCGTTGGAAAACAGAACAGCGCGATGGGGAATGGATTGTTCCAGACCCTGCTCACCCGGACACACAGATCAACGGGAACCACTATATTGATTACCAGGATATGCAGCGGGTTCCCGGAACTTCATTTCTGCTGTGTGCCGGGTTGCGGACCTACAACGAGCCGGGACGACAACTTCCCTCCCTGCATCTGGGAGGTATCGACCTTGTACATATAAGCGAACTTCGGGCACAGTATCAATTACCCATGCCACTGCGTCCGTCGGGACGACGCGCCTGGACGCAGAACCCTTTCTTCGTGGAATCGTTCGACCAGGGCCTGCGCTTCTTTTTCATTCCTGAGGACAATAATTCCTTCATGCACATTTTCGAGGTGGACGTCCAAAAATAGGACGCTACAGGGGAAAAGCGTGCCAGTCGCTATGGGGGGTATTGCTTAATGAGACACAACAACCCGGCTGCTTATAGCGTTTACGTAGCCTTCCAGCGACTTGCGGCTTAGTCTCGCGGGTTGCTCGAGGATGGGCCGAAAACGGTGATTCCGAGCACAATGACCGTCAAAGTCGCAACAGCGAAGAAAACAAGCATCGTCATAGCGCCCAAACGGGCGCAGAGGGGTAATGCTATGGCGGTAATTATACCTCCGCCCAAGAAGGGTTCAAAGGCGAGTTGTTTGCACCCGAATGCCTCCAAGGCGCCGCTTTTATTTTTCGGGTCGGCGATCCGCATTAACAAAAGCCCGCTTACCACCATGCCTGTGCCCTGGCCGAAATCACCGATGGCCCTTTCAAACCAGCGGTCAGGCAGCATGCGCGGTGCCAGCACCCAGAAGCAGAACACCGTCCATCCCATGCCCGTAGCGGCTAGAATGACAAAGGCCATCCAGTTTTCCCCGATGCTCGACAGCGACATTGTCGCGAGCGAGGCCACAATGATGAAGTCCAGGCAAAGTCCCGAAATACGGTTAACCAATTCGCGGGACACATACTTCGACTTGCCGCTGGAGGTCAGTATGGCCTGCAGGATGGCGCCGCCGATCATCGCCATGGGAAAAAGAGGAACATGCGACATGATGTCGCCCGTCAGCGGTCCATACGTGAGGCGTTCAAAAAGCACCAGGCCGCGGCGCAACAATTCGCCGATAATAAGGGACAGGGACAAAAGGGCAAAATGCAGGGTCAGGGGATCGGAGGTGGTGTCGGATGCCGGCTTGCGGTTCGTTTTTTCGTTGTCCTGAATAGAGGTAAGGTCGTAATGCTCGTCATCGGAAGCCGGTTCTTCCCGGGCAATGGTAATGGCATCACTGCGCACGGCGTGGTTGATGAATAGCGTACCGAATACAACACCGGAAATAAGCCCAATCGTGGCCAATCCCAGGGCAAGGTCCTGGCCTTCCGCGAACCCGAGTTCAGCAAAGGTGCCGGCAAGCCCCGCCGCGGTGCCATGGCCGCCGGACATGGAAATCTCCAGGAGCAGACCGCTCAGGGGATTCACCTCCATGAACGGGGTCAGTATCAGTACCGCAGCGAGCAATCCGAAAGCGTACTGGCCAAAGGATATGGTACAGCCCAGCAATACCTGTGGCCCGCCCAGGCGCCATATCTTTCGGGCGGGCGGCAGTTGTTTTCCCAGGAACAGACCCGCAAAAACGAAACTGATCAGAATACCGGGCATTTGACGCCATACGTCCACTATTGGTGAGGGAAAGATGCCCTGGCTCAGGTAGGTTCCTTCCTCGTAAAGACGTCCCACGATCTGCGGACCCAGGCATAAGCCCAGCAGACCCGCAATCACGGAAGTCGGCAGGAAAAAACGGTCAAAAACACGCACCCATAGCCGCAATCCTTTTGCCGCCAGTATGAGCAAAGCGATGATGATCGCCGCAGCCGTTACCGCACCAAAGCTGTTCATTGTCACTTCCACTGTCGCGTAATACCCTTTCCATGGTTATTGATATGGTTGACAAGAGATTTTCTTTTCTCCTCCGATCGACCTGTCTTACCCTTCTGGACTCATGGTAGAACAGAAGAAGAAAGAAAAGCAATTGCTCCCGTACACTTTTGGGACATCCTGAACAATAGTCGCTGGCGTCTTGCCGAGGTTTCGCTCCCTTGCCAGTTTCTCAGATATGCGTGTATCCGAACCCGGCATCAGTGAAGATGTGAAAGATGACTAATGACAAGAAAGCGTATTCGGTCGCTCCTGGTATCCGACTCTTCCGTTCCTATGAATCCACGGGTAACCAGAATCACCGTGTCTTCGGTAAGAAAATATAGGCAATTGTGGTATGATAATGTTCATCTCTTTGACAATGCGCCAGACAAAAAGGAACAACCCATGAAAAAATTTAGCGTTGCTTTACAAACGACTTTGTTTACTGTTGCCTTGTTGCTAATGGTTTTCGGGTGCGGCGGCAAGAAGGCCGAAGATTCAAGCGCAAATGAACCGGCGGCACAGGCTGTTGAATCGCAGACGGAGGTAAAAGAAGTCGATACCTCCAGCACAGCCGCCGAAAAAGTGGCGGAAAAGCTCGTGGAACAGGCGGTGGGAAGCGGGGGGGAGGATGTGGATGTCAAGATCGACGAGAATGACAAGTCTTTTTCTATGACGGTTACGGATGAAAACAACAAACAATCCACAATGACGGTAAGTGCGACAGATGATTCGTCGCAAATGAACATGTCCGGCCCGGACGGCACCCTGACCATGCAATCCGGCACGGGCACCAAAGTACCGGAAAATTTCCCGAAAGATGTGTTGCTTTACCCGGGGATGACGATCCAGATGGTGATGGAAAATACGGGACCGGCTTTCTCGGTGGTGGGTACTACGACAGATACCATTGACGATGTCGCCGCGTTTTACAAAAAGACCTGCCCGGAAAAGGGATGGAATCAAACCCTGTCCGCGGCACAGGCCGGAGACGCCTCCATGTTGACTTTTGAAAAGGAGGAACGGACGCTCATGGTACTGGTCGCCCTTGAAAATGGCGTGGTGAATATCAATCTCAATACGGGTATCAACTAAGGCCGACCCTCCGGCAGCGCCGGCGGTCTGTTACCGTCGGGGTTTAAACCCGATTGTATAGGTTGCGAATACTCGCCGAATTCACCCGGGGACGAGGTATCTCAAGACACCTGGGACCCCTGAAGGAAAGGCGAGGAAAGAACTTTTCCGGTGGAAATCCTTTTGACAACCGCGAATGCGCGCTATTTCCATTGCGCCTTTGGTTTGAGGCGTCTGGAAGCTTCCCTGCGTGTTGCGGGCTACCATCCCCACGTTCATGAATTTACGATTCAGCAGTCACCCTTCGAGATTGCCGAAGCACTCCTTGCCTTGCAGCCGCAAGTTATAGGCTTCGGGGTCTACATCTGGAACGTTGAACTACTCAATCATGTCGCGGAGATCCTGCATGCCGTATCTCCCGGTATCGTCCTGATATTCGGTGGACCGGAAATGCTCGGAGAAACGGAAGAGAGCCTATACCTCAACGTAGTGGATTACGTCATCCGCGGTGAGGGCGAAAGAGCGCTGACGGAATTGATCCGGCAGCTGGATGCGGGCTCAAAACCGAAGAAAGGGATTATCGACGCGTCTCCGCCCGACCTCGAAGAACTTCCCAGCCCTTATGACTTATACACGGATGAAGATATACGAAACCGGATCGTATACGTGGAAAGCTCCCGGGGCTGCCCCTATCGCTGCACCTTCTGCCTGTCGTCACGGGATGAAAGAGTACGCTATTTCTCCCTCGATAGTTTCCTGGCCGCGATGCGAGTTCTTCTGGACCGGGGAGTGCGGTTATTCAAGTTTACGGACAGGACTTTTAACACCGATGAAAGACGGGTCCTGGAAATTATGGATTTCTTTCTGGAACAGTCTTCTGGAGACACCCAACTGCATTTTGAAATCATGCCGGACCGGATTTCACCGGCGGTTCTGGAGAAAATCGAGGCCTTTCCCGGCAAGGCCCTACACCTGGAACTGGGTGTACAGAGTTTCAGCCAGGAGGTGCAAAGGCGGATCAGGCGCAATCAGAATATAGAGCGGACCATGGAAACGATAGATTTCCTCCGCAATAACACGGGGGCCGCTCTGCATGCCGATTTGATTGTCGGGCTTCCCGGAGAGGACACTACTAGTGTCGCCATAGGCTTTGACGCCCTGGTAAACTCAGGGGTGCAGGAAATTCAGGTCGGTTTGCTGAAACGCTTGAAAGGAACACCCTTGGCAGATGAAAGCGATGCAGGATCGGCGTTTGACGCCACTCCACCCTACGAGGTATTGCAGACGCAACATCTCTCGTTCAGCGACATACAAGGCATGAAGCGCTTTGCAAGGTACTTCGATCTGTATTATAACCACGGCAATTTTTCAAAAAGTCTGGAATTACTGTGGCAGACCAATCCGTCCCCCTTTCATGCCTTTGAAGAATTTGCTTCCTATATCTGGCAAAAAGAAAAACGCACCCATGGCCTGCCACTGGCTCAGTTGGCGAAACTCTTGTTCAGCTTTCTTCACTACAAAGGCCTGAACAGGGAATTGGCCGCCCATACCATCGAAATGGAATTTCGGCGTCTGCCGGGGCGAAAAGATGTATTGGACCTGCTCCAGTGAATCTTTCCCTCGAAGTGAAATCCTTACAAACGGTGCAGAGAAGGTATTCCCCTGATAGCGAATTACTTCCGTTCAGGATAGTACCTGTTCTTGGGGTATATCCTCTCGAAAACGTATAATGTAACCGGCTGATAGGATACAGGGCGTTGACAGTTTATCGGGCTGAAACACAAGGAAATCAGGGAAGTACGCGCGGGGCAGTGCGCGGGAACCTGGGGTCACATGGAAAACATCAAAAAGGACATTCAATTTTTAACGGAAAGCCTGGAACACCGGCAGTCCGCCACGGAACAGGAAGAGCGGGCTGCGAATTACGTTTTAGAAAGATTGCGTCCTTTTGTGGATGACGCACATAGGACGAGTTTCGGCGTTGTGGAGAATTTCAGGCTGGTAATGGCCGCGTATTATGGCGAATTTGTCGTTACCTGCGTCATCGCATTCTGGTGGCCCACGGCGGCCTTCTGTTACGGGTTCTTGATATTTCTTGCCTATATGGCCGAATGTATCGGTTACCCTGTATTTTCGCGCCTGCTCGCGTATTATGAATCCACCAGTGTGGTTGGCTTCAAAGAAGGCGGGGACACCGACCGCCTGCTGGTCTTTACAGCGTACCTGGACACGGACAACAATCCAGTGTCAAGCGCTTCAGGGTTGCCTTTTATACGTCGTTTCCACCGGCTGATCATGATCGGGATGGTGCTTGTGCTTGCGACCTGCTGTATCGATGCCTACGGAGTTTACCTGGGCGCGGTTAACCCCCTGACAGGGTGGATTAGAATGGGTTGTCTCGTATTCTTCACGCTGACGGCCACGGCAGTTTTTATAGCCTCTTTTGGCGGGGATGCGTCTCAAGGCGCCAATCATAACGCCTCTGGAATTGCCGCGTTATTGGAAATTGCCGAGCGGCTGTGCAAGAACCCTGTAAAAAAGGCATCCGTGCTCTTTTATGTTTCCGGGGGCCATTTTGCCAACATGGCCGGAATGCGATCCCTGATTGGTGAAATTACCGCGCTTAAAAAGGAAACATACATTATCAATTTGGAAGGCGTGGGGGCGGGAGACCTGTGTTACACGGAAGCGGAAGGCATGTTGTTTCGGGCACCCTGCTCCAAAAGGCTGATTCAGGCCGCTACTGGATGCGCGGAAAGTTTCAAGGCTAGAAGCGCTCGCGTGCATGATTTCGCCACGAATGCGTACCTGCCGCTTCTCCGGGGCATGAACGTAATCAGCCTTATCGGTCTCGATGAGCAGAATCTTCCCGTCAATTACGGGGCCGAAGAAGATACGCGGATGAGCCTCGACTCCCGGGCGGTTTTCAATGCCGCGTGTTTTGCCGAGGCGCTGGGACGCTCCGTAATCGACGAGCATGAAAAAAAAGAGGGGTAATATTCGTGTGCCAAGGCCTTCCGACTGTAATCCGGCGCCGCTGCGAAGAGGGATAGAAACATGAAAGCGGAAATTACGGTTCTTGTCTCAGAATCCCCGAGGACAATTGAGGTGGGAACTACCATTTTCAAATTAAGAGACACCGTGAAACCGGGAGCGGATGTCGTAATTTGTAATGGAATTCCAATACTTGAGGACCAGCCCCTGTGCGACGGAGACGCCATTGTCTTTATCGTAAAAGGTGAAATCCTCTCACACGAGGAACTGGAGACGCTGATGACGGCCAGGCATACGCCGGGGGTACACCGGATTTTGAAACAGTCTTCAGTCGCGATAGCCGGACTGGGCGGGCTGGGCTCGGCTGTCGCCGTGGCGCTCGCGAGGACTGGTGTGGGGAGACTGGTGCTGGCGGACTTCGATGTCGTCGAGCCCAGCAATCTGAACAGGCAGCAGTACTTCGTGGATCAGATTGGCTTGTTGAAAACGGACGCGCTCGCGGACACCCTTGCACGGGTAAATCCCGCTGTCGCGGTGACAACCCACACGGTACGCCTTACGCCGGAGAATATCCCGAAGATTTTCCAAGAAACCCAAGTGGTCGTGGAAGCCTTCGACCGGGAAGAGGAAAAGGCGATGCTGGTCGAGACCGTACTGAAAACCTTCCCCAATACAATGGTCGTTGCCGCGTCCGGTATGGCCGGTCACACAAGCGCCAACTTAGTGCGGACGGGCCGGGTCAGCGGGAGGCTGTACCTGTGCGGCGATGGATCCTCTGCGTGTGTTCGGGGGTGCGGCCTCATGGCGCCCCGGGTCGGCGTTGTCGCCCATCATCAGGCCAATATCGTGTTGCGTTTGCTGCTTGGGGAGAGCGAGGCCTGAATGCATGTGTGCAACACGACGAAGATTGCGGAATCCAGTTATGCATCTCGACGAATAAATTGTATAATTAAAGCATTGGATTGGTTTGCGTGAATACCGGGAGGCAAAACAGGTTATGTCGCTTATTCCTTTCAACCAGGCATCGCCTGTGGGAAATGAATTGGGCTATATAGAGGAGGTTCTGGCGTCGGGGCACATCATGGGTAACGGTCCATATACCCGGCGCTGTGAGGCGCTCTTGGAATCCGTAACCCTTTCGAAACGCGCCCTGCTGACGACCTCCTGCACCAGCGCGCTGGAAATAAGCGCGCTGCTTCTCAACCTGCAACCCGGCGATGAAATTATCGTCCCGTCCTTCGCGTTCGTCTCCACGGCCAACGCGTTCGTGCTGCACGGGGCTACCCCTGTTTTTGCGGACATACGCGCAGATACGCTGAATCTCGATGAAACGCAACTGAAAAAGTACATCACCTCCCGAACCCGCGCGGTAATACCGCTGCATTATGCCGGTGTCGCCTGTGCCATGGATGCTATATCCGAAATTGCCAAGCGAAATAACCTGGTCGTAATTGAAGACAATGCGCACGGATTGTCGGGCGCTTTTCAACACAAACCGCTGGGTTCCTGGGGGCAGATGGCGGCATTGAGTTTTCACGAGACAAAAAACTACACCTGCGGCGAGGGGGGGGCTCTTCTCATCAATGATGAACACTACATTGAGAGGGCTGAAATCATTCGTGAAAAAGGAACCAACCGCCAGGCCTTTTTTCGGGGAGAGGTGGACAAGTACAGCTGGGTGGACTTTGGCAGCAGCTATGTATTGTCGGACATTCTGGCGGCCATGCTGCTGGCGCAACTTGACCGATTTCAAGCGGTATATGAAAAACGAAGGGAAATATGGCGGCGTTATCGGGACAGTTTACAGTCTTGGGCGGACGCGCAATCCGTACGCATCCCGGTTGTGCCACCAAATTGCCAGCAAGCCTGTCATATTTTCTACCTGATTCTACCTTCTGAAAACTGTAGAGACAGGTTTATCGCTCATATGCGGGAACGGGATATACATACCGTGTTTCACTATCTGCCGCTACATCTCTCAAGAATGGGACGACGATGGGGCGGCAAAGAAGGGGACTGCCCTGTAACGGAAGATATCAGCACGAGGCTGGTGCGGTTGCCGTTCTATTATGGACTTGCCGATGTACAACAGGAGGAGATCATCACTAAGATCAGAGCCTTCACCTGTTAGAAGCGGGAGGTAAGGAGGAAGAAATAGTTATTCCTCGCATTTTCCAGTATAAGAGGGAATACAAACAGATAATGCGGAAATTTTTTCGATTTGCGATGGGTATGGTGCGCATCTTTTTGTGCGGGTTACTTCTAGTTGTTGCCATTATTGCAGCGTTGGAAGCGGTATTTATTTTGATCGACATCGCTCCGCCCATCCCCCTCTTTGTTGATAATCCATTCTCGGACACCCCGGCATACGCGATCAACCCGGGTTACTATCAACAGTTTATGTACAGGCTTGGCGGAGTTCCCACAGTGGACGACTTCGAAATGTGGGGGTTCAGCATTCCGAAAACCAAAGAACCTGGAACGTGCAGGATTATTGTCTTGGGCGGGTCCGCCGCCTTTGGACACCCCACGCCCGCCTATGGCTTCCACGAAAT
>JAAYBJ010000321.1 GCA_012730105.1 Candidatus Hydrogenedentota bacterium | reverse complement strand
TTCGTTCGCAATGACGGCTCTAGATAGGCTATGTCATTGCGGGTGAAACGAAGCCACGTGAGGGCCAGGATTCTGCGGGAGTACAAACTTCAGTTTTTAAGATATGCGCATGCCGCCGTAACCTGAAGGTTGAACGCCGGAACGCGCCGCGCGCGTGCGGACAGGCCTTATTATTCGGCCTATTCCGCGCGCAGGGACATCACGCCCCACGCGGGCATATTTACCGTTCCCGTGAGTTTCTCCACCGGCCTTTCGCTGGTGTCGCTCCGCCAGAGATTCCACTGTGCCGCCTCGTACGGGGCGATGTCCGTACTCGTGTCCCGCCCCGAGGCGTTCCAGAGGCGGAGGATGAGCGCCTGGCCGTCGTCGCTGGGTTTAAGCCCGGAGACAACGATGTCGGGCGGCAGTGCTTCGAGAAGCGGGGATGTCATCGGTTCTCCGCCCCGGGCTGCCATCGGCAGGAGCGGCTGGCCGGCGGCAATCGCGAGCCTTGCCGCTGCGGCCGGATCGTAGCCGCGATGCGGTCGCAGCAGGAAGCGGAAAACGTGCGGCCCCTCCTGGAAGGTGCGGTAGTTCGTGCCCCAGTGATTGTTCATGGCCCATGAATAGAGTTTCTGCGTCGGGCCCACTTCTTTGCGCCAGACCTCCGGGTTGGTTTGCGAGTTCAGGAGCTTGGCCGTCAGGCCGCCCACCTGCACGAGCGGCGCGTCGAGCGTCACCCACGTGACGCCGAACTGATCGTTCGATACGTCGGCCCAGCGGCTTACGGTAAACCAATTCTTGCACGCGCTTGGAATCTGGTCCGCGCCGGGGCGGATGACGCCGAAGGGCACCTCCAGGCGAACCTGGCCGTCCGGCACCGCGAATGGAAACCCGAAATTCAAACTCTCCTTGCCCCGCTTGTCGTGATAGCGCCGCGCCACCAGGCGTTCCTTGTCGACCATGTTGATAATCTCAACAACATCCCGCCCCGCTACAAGACGAATCTCGCACGCAAGCATGTGACAGCCGGGAGCCTCGGATTTGATCAGCAGCGAGGCGACCAGGGGACCGGATTCACCGGCCTGGATTTGGACCTTTTCGACGGGCTTCACATCCGCCGGATCTTCTCCGATGAAATACAGGTACTCATTCAAGGCCTGTCCTTCGGCGGTGTCGACGAGATTGGCTTCGAGCCCGTTGAGATAGAGCTCGACGATGCCGCCAGTCTGTTTGTCCACACGCAGGCGCAGGATGCCGTTGTCCAGCGTGGCATTCGCGGCATCGGCCGAGGCGGCTGCGCCGTCCGTGTGTGGCGCGTCCTGGTGCAGGAGATACCGACGCGCGGCCAGGGGAGGTACGTCCTCCGTGCGCAGGACCAGTTCGCCGTTGCGCAGCCGTTGCGAAGGCACAGGTTGGCCGCCGGCCTCCACAACGCGGTCTTTGCCTTCGGAGAGGAACTTCGGCAGCACGACCAGCTCGCTGCGCGTCCATGAAGCGGTGTTGACGAGGTCGATGGCGTCAGGGACTGCGGCGCCGTCGAACTGGGCAAGGGCCCGGCTGAGAAGATCGCGCGACTGACGGTCGGCCGCGACGGCGTAGGATTGCTTGATGGCCCACTGCTCGCGCGTTTCACGGCGGAAGGGATCGCTGATACTGCACCACGCCCCCCAGGTATGTTCGGAGTAGAGCAGCACGTTGCGCCACGCGTCTTCAAAGGCGGCGCGGGGATAGTCGCGGGCATTCGCCAGCGCCCAGACCGTCTCGGCCTGCGCGAGCCGGTCCGAGCTGGCCCGGTTCATGGCGGTTTCGAGCGCGGACGAACCCGCGCCGTCCTCCCAGTACGGGGTCCAGTCGCCCGCCACGCTCGGCAGTTCTGCGCCGTGGCGCGCTTCGAAGGCGCGGAAGGCTTCGGCGGTTGAACTGATGATAAATTTCGGGGAGACGTGTGTCTCGTTCCAGTCGCGGATAAAATCGCAAATGGAGGGGTCGGGCACGGCGTTGTCGCCGATGCCGGCCCAGCGGACGTAGGCAATCTCATAGGGATATTCGCGCTGCTCCAAGCCGTCGCAAAAGTCTTCCACGAGCTGCGGGGTCATCGCGTGGTAGCGATGCGACATGGCGTAGCCCCAGAAGGGTATCCAGACAAGAACGCGCGAACTCCCGTCCGGCCCCACCCAGTAAAAAGGCTTGTTTTCCCACTGCACCAGAATGTCCCCGATGCGGTCGAAATAGTTGGGGGCGACGCTGAAATACCGGATGCCGGCATGCGCCATGGCGCTCACGGTGCCCCAGGTATAGCCGGGCACATCGCTGATCATGGCCGCCTCGATGGGAACGTCGGTCTGCTCGCCGAGCTGAGTGGCCATGCGGAACAGGCGCAACAACTCCTCGGGACGGCAGAGGCCGGTCAACTCGTTGAGGTACATGCCGTTGAGCGATACCTGGCCCGCTTTCACCGCCTCAAAAAACTGCCGCCGCGCGTCCTCGCCCAGCCGTCGCAGGAAGAGGTCCGCCGCCCAGAGCACCTCGACATTCCACACGAACCGCGCCCCGGCGGGGTAGTCCGCGGTCTGCCGGGCGATTTCCATACCCGTAAGCAGATTCTGCACCTGCTTGTCTTCGATGTCCGTTTGAATTTCCGTGTAGCCGATATCCGTGTGCGAATGGGGCAGCACGTACACCGTCAGGGGGCGCACGGGCTTGCGTGACACCTCGGTTTGCCCCACGCGCACGCCCGCGACCTCGAGCTCGACGGCCGCCACCGTCTCCGATGCCACTGCGGGAACCATGAGCGCCAGTTCCTGCGTGCCGAATTCCAGGCGCAGCGGGTGCGGTTCCGCGCCGTCAAGATGCAGCACGGCATCCGCCGGTTCCGCGTAGGGATGTGTGATGGTCATGTGCAGCGTCTGTACGGGGCCTGTGGTGGAAGTGGAGAGTATGGGAAACTGTTTAACCATTATGGTGTCGCGTTCGGGGGCGGCTTCGGGCGCATCGGCGGTGAAGAAGGCGATTTCCGCGCCGCCGACCGTGCCAAAATGCTGCGGGCCAAGCTGCGTCACCTGCCATTTCACCCGTTGCGCCATGACAGGCGTCGGAAGCATGAAGACTGTTTGCGCGGCCGGGAGGGCGGTATGGGATACCGCCGCCGTTGACAGGACCGTTCCCTGGTCGTCCATGAAGACGAGTTCCGAAGCCGCGACGGTGGCGGGATCGTTTCGATCGGCGTGCCTGAACGCGGCCACGGGCACAGGCTCGGGAAAGCGAAACTCGACGAAGGTTTCGGCGCCCTTGTTGTCGGTGGCGTATTCGGTTTTCACATCGCCGTCGAGCAGGCGGCCGGCGTTAAAGTTGCCGCCGGGATAGGCCAGGGCGCTCGATTCGATGAGCGGCGCGGGAAGGGGTGTAAGCGGAGTGAATTGCGTGGCCATTGCGGATGCGCCTGTGAGCAGAATAACCATGGTGAGGCATTTTAATGTTCCATAAAAGCGGTAATACATGGCTTATCTCCTATGAATGCCATTCCAGAACCGGTGTACACCCGACCCGGTCGGATGGGCGTGCCGCGCCTGTCGTGCCGGCGCCGTAATTATTGTTTTTCTTCCGCTTCATCGCGCCAGAAGCGCTCGATCTCCTCGAGGGTGCGGCCCCGGGTCTCCGGCACGCGGGCCATCACAAAGAGCCAGGCCGCCAAACTCAGGGCGCCGTAAACCCAGAACGTGATGGCCGGGCCGATGGCCGGATTGTCGTTAAGCATGGGAAAGGTCTGTGTAACGGAGTAGCACGCCGTCCAGATGGTGAAGGTGGCCAGGGACATGGCGCGTCCACGGATGCGGGTGGGAAAGATCTCCGAGCAAATGATCCAGGGAATAGGCCCGAGGGCCATGGCGAAGGCTGCAATGAACGCGAGGATGGCGGCCAACAAGGGCAGTCCGCCGACGTCCGCGCGCAACATCCCGCCCACCGCGCCGAGGGCGAGCGTCTGCACGGCCAGACCGATAAGCAACAGCATGCGCCGCCCGGCCCGGTCTACAAAGGCAATCGCCACGGCGGTAAAGGCGAGATTCACCAGGCCGACCATCGCCGAGGCCATAAATGCGTCCTGCACGCCCACACCGGCCGCCGTGAAAATCTTCGTTGAGTAATACATAATCGCGTTGATCCCGCTGAACTGGGAGAATGCCATCAATACGATGGCGATGAGAAGGGGGCGGCGAAAACGCGGGCTGAAAAGTTCGCCGAACCGGCCTTCCTCCCCGGCAATGGCGGCGCGGACTTCGGCAATCTCGGTCTCCGCCGCAGCCGCCCCGGCGATGGGTTCGAGAATGACGCGCGCCTCCGCCTCGCGGCCGCGCTGCACGAGCCAGCGCGGACTTTCGGGCACGAGGTAGACGATAAGCAGTAGGGCGGCAGCCGGAACGACTTCGGCGCCCAGCATCCAGCGCCACCCGCTGGTCGTGTTCCATGCGGTGTCGCCGAGGCCTTGAATGATCGCATTGATGAACAAGGTGATAAAGATGCCGAGCACGATGCCCAACTGAAACAGTGAACCGAGCCGGCCCCGGCGGTCTGCCGGCGCCAGTTCGGCGATGTAGACCGGGCACACCATTGAGGTGGCGCCGATGCCCAGGCCGCCGAGGAAACGGGCGGCGAGAAACTCCGTAAAGGTCCTGGGCACCGCCGAGAGCACCGCCGATGCCGCGAAGAACATCGCGCAGAAAAAAAGCACCCGGCGCCGGCCAAAACGGTCGCTTATAAACCCTGCCACCATGGCGCCGGGTATGCATCCCAAAATGGCGCTGGCCCCGGCAAAACCTTCCTGCGCGGGGGTGAGCCCGAAATACTTCGTCAGGTATTGGTTGGCGCCGTTAATGACCGCCGTGTCGTAGCCAAATAGAAAGCCGCCCATCGCCGCTACCAGCATCACCAGCGCCAGCGCCCCCGGCATCACGTTCTTGTTCAGTAGTGTACGTTGCATGACGGCCAATACTCCCGGTTTCAGGCCTGTCCAGGCGGAATCGCCGGTTTATGCCCGTAAAGCCCGTGGTCCCATAGTGAAAGAGGCAAAGTCTGACTAGATGCGGTTACGAAAAGTTGCGCGGGTTATTCACTGCGGGCCTTGCCCGCCACCCGGAAAGAAAATATTCAAAGTATGTTGTTCACACTTTAGTGTGCGTGTTAACACAAAAACCTTGAATAACATAGCACGCTAAAGCGTGAACAACATACCTAATTTCTTGTTTTTTATAGCGTCTGCAAGCCAATAACCTACTACGCTTCGTCCGGGACTTCGCCTGGAAGAAGTGGCGCTTTCGGCGCAACCAAAACGCAGTATCTCAGTCAGAAAGAAACACATGAAACACACCCGTATCAACGTATTTTTCGTTTCATTATAAACAACCTTATGCAGCGTCATTCCGGTTTTTTCGCGTTCTCTGGCTTGGATCGAAGAACGGTACTGTATAACGCGAAAAAGACCGGAATCCAGATTCGTCCCGCTGCAATGAATGCCATTTCCCATCTTAAAAAAAATACA
>JAAYBJ010000320.1 GCA_012730105.1 Candidatus Hydrogenedentota bacterium | reverse complement strand
TTACACCGCGAAAAACCGGAATGACGCGTTGTTTTTGGATTCTTGAACTGAACCGGAACATACCGCTCCTCTCGGCAACAAACGAAACTCATAATTAATTGTCAGCAAAATGGCCTTAAGCGCCTATAACGCATCACGGACAATGGGTGCGCAACAGGAGATCACAACCATGAAGAGTGTACTTGTTATGCTGACGGTGGTGTTGGCTGTTTCGAATGTACCTGCAGAAGAGGCGGGGTGGTTCAAGTACGAATTTCCCGGATATGAGGACACCCCCCTTATCCCCGGTTCCGCGTTCAGGGTACACCAGCAGGACCGTCCCCAACCGCCCCGCGTGGTCCCGCCTGAAACAAATGTCTCCCTGGGGGCTGCGCCGCCCTCGGATGCCGTCGTGCTATTTAACGGCGCTGCCCTCGAGCAGTTCGAGGAAGCGTCCTGGGAAATTGCGGACGGTATCCTGATTGCCGGAGACGGCAACCTGTACACGAAGGAAGCCTACGGCGACTGCCAACTGCACCTCGAATGGCGCACCCCGAATCCGCCCGAAGGCGAACCTGTCAACATGGGCAACAGCGGCATCTTTTTTATGGGGTTGTATGAATTGCAAATTTACGATTCCTATTCCTCAAAGATTTATGCGGACGGGTCGGCAGCGGCCTTGTATGCGCAGACGCCCCCCCTGGTAAACGCATGCCGCAAGCCGGGCGAATGGCAGTCTTTCGATATTGTATTCACCGCGCCGGTCTTTGAGCAGGAAAAACTGGTGGAACCGGGATGGATTACAGTGCTGCACAACGGCGTGCTGGTCCACAACCACACACAAATACTGGGTCCGACCGCCCACAGGGCTTTTGAACCTTATAAAGCACACGCGGCGGCGTTGCCCCTTATGATTCAAGGCCACGGCAGTCCGGTCGCGTTCCGGAATATCTGGATTCGCAGGTTGTAGGGAAGACAGCAGCAACAGGATCAACTTTCACGGCACCCTGCATTCAATGCGTATTTATCAGAAGGCTTTATTACGTCCAAATGGAATGAATTAAGTAAGGCGTTCCGAATGGCACTAACTTAAGCCCGCAAAAGAGGGACAGTTCGCCATGAGGCTATGCCTCCCCATATAAGCAATGAAAATGTAGACGCGGCATCCTTGCCGCGTTGAAAGCGGCGGGGACGCCGCTTCTACATTTATTAATTACAATGGGAAGCAGGGAAAGTCCCGGCTTGTCCGTCGGAGCGTGCTTGACTCACTCGCTTGTGAAAGTCCCTGGGTTCCGAGATTATTTTCAGGACAGCCACCCAAAAACAAAACTGTCATCAATGATGATAAGGCCTGGTGGTGTTTTGGGGAGTCAATCCCTTTGCTTTATTGCATACATGGATTTATGAGTGGCATAGGCCTTAAATTAGTGTCATTCTAAGGTGTCCCCGGAATTATAGGAAGTATCATGAAACCCTATACGCGCAGAAACTTTCTTCAGCAGGGCGCCACGTATTGCAGCCTTGGGCTTCTAAGCACGGTGTGCCGACGGTCCAATGCGGCGCCTTACGTGCGAAATACGAAACCTCTGCTACGCCGTCCGGACCTTGTGGATGCACAGGCGCCCGAGGGCACTGAGGTCATCCAGCTGACTTCGGGGGATATTCCCAGTTGTCATGTGTACATGGAAGCCCAAATTTTCACGCCGGACTCTAAACGCTTTGTGCTCCATCAATCTGCCCATGCGCACGGAAGCGATAAGGATGACCCCGCGCATCAATACCTTCTTTGCGACATCGAAGCGGGGTGTTCCCTTTCCCCGTTGACCGAGGAACGGGGCGCCACCGCTCCCTCACTGTCCCCGGACGGTCAGTACCTGTACTACTTTGTGAATGAGACGGAGGTTAACGGAGGGCGTCTTTCCCTCAAGCGTGTGCGTCTGGATGGCACAGACCGACAAACCATCCTGGTCCTGGACAAGGGTCTTCCGGGTACCGGATTCAGGCCTAGCAACATCTATCCCCTGTCCACGATTTCTTCTGATGGGAACCGCCTGGCGCTGTCAGCTTTTCTGGGTGATGGCCAAACAGAAGACAGTCCTTTTGGACTGATGATCTTTGATCTGGATAAAGCCTCGGCAGCGCTCATTCTTCAAGGTCAAAGCTGGTGCAATATGCACCCCCAGTACTCGCGATCGAAGGAGTTTGAAGCCAGCCACGACATTCTCATCCAGGAGAACCACGGGAACAAGGTTACTCCCCGGGGAAAGATAGACACATTGGTAAGCGGGCTGGGCGCCGACATTCATGTAATCCGCGATGATGGTTCCAATTTTCGGACGATGCCCTGGGGGCGGGACGGCAATGAGCATTGCCAGGGACACCAATGTTGGCGCGGGCAAAGCGAATGGGCCATCACCAGCACCAGCACGAAAGAGCCCCGAAGTGCTCGACTGATAGAGGGGAAAGCCCTGCCGGATGAAGGCCACGTGGGCCTGAAGACACAGGGAGCCATCCGAAATGATCTCACGAGGGAGATGCCTGAGCCGTTCTTCTTTCACTTCGCCACGGACGCGGCCGGGACAAAACTCATCTCGGACACCGGGCCCGGTAATCAAGAAGGGCGTGTGGTCCTTGCTGAAATGGGAGCGCCCGGCGAGAGCGTCTTGAAAAATGTCCGCAGTGTGGTCCAGCCCAAGTGTTCCTGGGTGAAAGGCGCACACATCCATCCCTTCCTCTCCCCGGATGGATCCAGAGGCTTCTTTAATTCCGACGAATCAGGCGTTCTGCAGGCGTACATGGTTCAAGGCTTCTGAACGCATCTGTGATTCCGGGAGAATTCCCCCCTCCTCCACTGGCCGAACGCTTGAATGAATTGTCAGGCAACATTGCCGGGATACCTCAGCGTGAGACGCAGCATGTCAAAGAGTTGAATGCCATCCTCGAATATTGGCTCAGGGTAGTTGTTGACGAAGAAGTTACGGTCAATGCGTGTAACACGAAAGCCATGCCTCTGGTAGAAGGCAAGTTGATAGCCAAATGTGCCAGTGCCTACCTCTATTTGACTTGCGCCGGATTTACGAAAAAAATCAATGACCCATTTCAGGAGCGCCGTGCCATAGCCAGATTTCTGATGGGCGGGTTGTATGGCAATATTCATTAGTTCATGTGTGCCTTCACCAAGCGGCTGGACTACACATGCGCCGAGAACAACCCCACCACTTGACGCAACGAAGCACTTTGACCTTGGAAGGTAGGAACGAACCTTGTCTTCTGAAGGGTCGGCGAGCAATAACAACTTGATTGGTGCATCCGTTGTTGGAATTTCTTGGATTAGTAACGACATTTTTGCTCTGTTGCCTAACAAACAATGAAAGCGTAAATCTAACCAATGATGCATCGAACCAATAAGCAGTGCGCTAAGGCATAAGTCTTTGAAGTCGTATTTACGGTCCTATTGTATCAGATTTATGATCCGTTCTTTGATTATTCAAGTCATATTGCCATGGTCAATTCAGAGACCGACTATCGTTTACCTTCTTCATATGCAGGTAATTCTCCTGGTTCCCAAATGGAATTGGGGAACCAGAGGAAAATCTTTTTATTTTTATGATAGGACACTCTGAATAAGGCACGACGCTTCGTCCGGGACTTCGCCCGGAAGAAGGGGCGCCTTCGGCGCAACCGAAACGCAGTATCTCAGTCAGAAAGAAACACATAAAATACACCCGTATCAACGTATTTTCCGTTTTATTATAAACAACCTTAAGCAGCGTCATTCCGGTTTTTTCGCGGTCTTTGGCCAGCATCGAAGAACAGTACTGTACAACGCGAAAAAGACCGGAATCCAGATTCGTCCCGCTGCAGTGAATGCCCATTTCCCATCTTAAAAAATACATCTGACACGGGCTGTTCCTCAT
>JAAYBJ010000319.1 GCA_012730105.1 Candidatus Hydrogenedentota bacterium | reverse complement strand
TTTTCCGAACCAATCCTCACAAAATTCCTGCGAGAAAAACTCGATTTACGCCAGACAAGGGCAAAAGGGCTGGCTGCATGATGAATAACAACCCCACATAGATCACAATACGGTACTCACAAGTAAATAACATACATGTCATAGGTACGATAGCGGGCGGCAGTTCGTCCGTTGGCGGTCTCGTAGGAAGAAATGAAGGTTTGCTTACGGACTGTTACGCAAGGGGAGACGTGACGGGTTTAGATGAGGTTGGAGGCATAGTCGGGGATTCTACAGGTAGTAGCAGTCTAATTGATTGCCACGCCACAAATACGGTTTGCGCCAGGCGGAATAATGCAGGGGGGCTAATGGGTCGGAATATGGGGGGGGGTATTACGATGTTACGCAACTGGTTCCGTTATTGGAACAGAGAGCTCTGTTGGAGGTCTTGTGGGAAGTGCCATTCCTGGTTCAATTAGAGAGAGTTACGCTACAGGTGATGTGGCAGCAGGTGGTTCCCTAGCGGGTGGACTTGTAGGAAACAGTGGAGGGTCAATTGTTCAATGTTATGCTACTGGCGCTGTTTTTGGCTTCTCTGGTGTGGGGGGGCTCGCCGGTGCCAATAGCGGTATTGGAATAACAGAGTGCTATGCATCAGGTTCTGTTGAAGGCGATTCCAACGTTGGTGCTCTTGTAGGGACGAATAATGCCGCAGTTAATCGTAGTTACGCAACAGGCTCTGTGAGGGGTAATAGCTATCTTGGCGGGCTTATTGGGCGACTGTCAGGCGGCACAATATCAAACTGTTTCTGGGACATGGAAACTACCAAACAGACAGGACCATTAACAGGCGCCACAGGTTTGAGCACACTACAGATGATGCAATCAAACACCTTTACTGCGGTGGGCTGGGACTTCGTTAACGTATGGGTCATGCGGGAAGGCAACAGTTATCCTTTTTTTCTGAACACGATTCCTCCAGATAGTATGCGGACGATAAGCGTAACGGCAATTGGGAATGGCACTGTTGAACTCCTACCTTCAGCATATGAATTCGTTGTTTGGTCGTTGATTACAGTGACCGCAACGCCAGCCCCCGGCCATGTTTTCGCGGGATGGGTTGGTGATGGATTTGGAGAGGTGCCATTGTGTCGTGCGAATTCCCTGCCTTTGGTAGTGGCCCGAGATATTGAAATTGAGGCTATATTTCTGGAAGATGCGCCAATTGCCCTGTCATGCATAGATGATGTGCAGCGAATTGGGCGTGATAGACTTTACCCCTGTAATTGGAATTATTTTCTAACACAAGATCTGGATGCGTTCGATACCAGAGACTGGAATAGTGGGAAGGGCTTTGCGCCAATACCGCCTTTTCGAGGTAGTTTTGATGGGAAAGGCCATGTTATTAAGGAGATTTTTATTAACCGACCAGACGAATCACGTGTGGGAGTATTCAGCGCATTACTTAACGGGGGGATCATTCAGAATTGCAGTATCGAAAGTGGTGAGGTAACAGGAAATTGGGGCGTTGGCTGTTTGTTGGGGGCTTGTTATTCGAGCACTGTGGCAGGGTGCTATTCAGAAGGTATTGTCAATGGTGATATTTTTGTCGGGGGGCTCGTTGGCGAAGTCGAATATGGAGAGATATCCGACTGTATTGCAGTATGTGATGTGATCGGTGTTAGTGGCAGGATCGGTGGTCTCGCGGGTATAGTGTGGAATGACAGCTACGTGCTGCGATGTTGTGCTCAAGGCAGTGTGGCGGGAAACGGACCGGTTGGTGGACTTGTTGGGTATCTAACCAACACAGGAGCCACTGTCTCACACAGTTATGCGTGCGGCAATGTCTCTGGGAATGCCAAAGTGGGCGGATTGGTGGGAGAAAGTACTGGGGTCACAAATGTTACTCAAAGTTATGCAACTGGAAATGTCACAGGCAATAGCAATATTGGCGGGCTGATTGGTGTTGCTGGCACGGTTATCGCCTGTTATGCCACAGGAGCAGTATCAGGAACAGATAAAGTCGGTGGTTTGGTTGGTTCTGGCGGTACTACTACTCGCTGTTACGCCACCGGCTCCGTAAGTGGTACTACAAATTTAGGGGGGCTTATCGGCGGCGGCGGAACTGTAACCTCTTCTTTCTGGGACACGGACACGGGTGGTCCGGACAATGGATATGGCGTGGGCCTTCCAACCGTACAGATGAAGCAACAGGCGACGTTTGAGACTGCGGGCTGGGATTTTACGGGTTCGCCTCCGGATTGGATGATGTTCGAGAACCTTACCTATCCGCAGATTTACGGAATGCTCATGCCCGTGGAGTCGGTAGAAACCCTCCAAGCCTTGGCCTATATGCCTGCGGGCAATTTTTACCTGACCAGGGACATCGATGCCCGGTCCACCGCCACCTGGGCCGATAAATCCGGCGAGCCCGGGTTTACACCTATCGGCACTTTGGCGCAACCTTTTAATGGCATTCTGGATGGCCGGGGCCATCGCATTTTCGGGCTTACGATAAACCGTCCCGGGCTGGATGGGGCGGGCCTGTTCGGCCATGTGGGCGCTAATGCGGTTATACGGGGCATTGGACTGGATGATGCTGCTATTTCGGGCGGTAACCGGACAGGCGGTCTGATTGGTGTGAATGCCGGGACCGTCGAGCAGTGTTATGCGCGCGGATCCGTATCGGGTGGTCATGAAACGGGCGGTCTCGTGGGGTCTAACAGCGGCGGTGTAACGGAAAGTTACGCGGCAACGAGCCTTTCCGGGTTGACTTTGGGAGGCTTGGTTGGGGCGGACAATGGCGGCACGGTCGCCTCCTCGTTCTGGGACACGGCGGTGTCCGGCGTATTGACATCTGGGGGCGGCACGGGTCTGGTGACCGGTATGCTTCAAACAGCCTCTACCTATACGGGGGTCGGCTGGGACATGGCGAACACCTGGGCGCTCGTGGAAGGCCTGTCCTATCCCTATTTCCGGAACAGCGCGTCGGTGCGGGTAACGACCTTCCCGGCCACGCTGATCAACGCGGACAGCGTGGATATCGGCCTGGAAAGTTTCGTTCCGGATCTGTTTGTGACGGTTGGGGGCGGCGCCTATCCGGCGTATTATGATTTCGCAGCGGCAGGACCGGCGACATTGACAATTTCCCTGAAACAGGAGGCCATCAATTACCTGACTGTGTCCACCTTGTCGGCCACGGGTGAAGAGTGTATTGTGGCCCGTTTCAAGGTCTACGAGAGCGCGGCCTTTCCGTCTGTGCCCACGCCGGTCGCCTCGCTTGCACTGAGTCCCGTGTCCTTGAGCCTGGCGGTGGACGCGTCACAACAGTTTATAGCTACGGCGACCTTCACGGACGGTACCACAGCGCCCGTGACGCCTGTGGCCAATTGGAATACCTCGGGAGGGGCCATAACGGCGGCCGGTCTTTACACCCATGCCGCCGGCACCCATACGGTGCGGGCCGTGCTGCATACGGACCAGGGTTGGCGATCGAGCAACCTGGCGACGGTTACCACCAGCAAATCAGACCCGGATGCCAAGGCGGATATGGGCCGCGTTAATGGTGTGTTACGCTCTCATTACACGGGCTTGGGCCTGCCGCAAGGAGAGGTAACCGTCTATCCCGTGTTTAATCCGGGGGTGGCGGGCCAATTCCCCATGTACGACAGCCTGGGCAACTATGTGTTCTTCCTGAACGAGGGTTTTTATCATATCGAGGGTACCAACCCCGGCCATCGCTCCGAATTGTGGCGGGGCGGCATGTTGCTGGAATCGTCCAAACTTATCGATCCCGGTCCGCCGCCGGTCTATTCCGAACCGGTCTATTCCGGGCGGGTGCGCGTGGATCGTCCGCTGGAATACAACTTTGCCCTGCGCCCGAACGACGCGCAGGCGCCGTGGGTGTATTACGTGGAGCCGCCCGCGGACTGCACGGTCAATGAAGAACATCTGGTGGTGACGGCCATCAACGCGGACAAGTATTCAGAGCTGGCGGTGGCGACTTTCACGCTGAATACAAACACCCACGACGTCCGGGAACATATTTCCACGACGGGCTTCTACCGGGACACATGGCCGCTGGAACTGGGCCTGAACACGATGCGCCTCTTTTCAATGGACACGGAGGGCAACGCGTCGGAGCGCAGCCTGGAAGTGGTGTATGATCCCGAGTATGTTCCGGGCGGTGAAGATCCGCCGCCGCCGGACGGTCCTCCCGCCACGGAGTGCGTGCGGATGACGATTGCAAACTTTGTGGACGGCATGGCGTTGCGCGGCGACGCGGTAACGCTGCTGGCCGAGGCGTTCGAGGGTGACCCGGGCGCGGTGGATGCGGTGAGCTTTGAGGCGCGCGGCGCGGGTACGGGCGGTGTCTGGGTCGTGCTGGGGACGTCGCTGAAGGCGCCCTATGCCCTGAACTGGGATGCCGACGCCTATCCTCCAGGCGCGTATCAGCTGCGCGCCGTGGCCGTATCGCTGGACGGGTGCGTGGATAGTGCGGCGGTGGTGACGGAAGTGACGGTTTCCGCGGAAGCGCCCTATCATGAACGGGTCGAGGCGGGTGTCCACACCCTGACCGCGCCGGTGTCGGCCGCCACGGACACGGTGCTGGCCTTGCGCGCCGGTGAACGTTTCGCGCGCATCGTGCTGCCGGCGGGCGCTGTGGCCGCGGATGACGTGTTGACGGCTTTCTTCCCCGAGGCCTCGGGCTTCACCCCGGCTTTGTCCGACTGGCAGCGGGATGCCGGCCTCTACCTGGACGTGAGCCTGCAACACCACGCGGGGGATTTCCTGAACGGTAAGCGGGCGACATTGGCGGCGGGCTATCCTGACGCGGACGGGGATGATTTGCTGGATGGCACCGATCTGCGCGTATCCCAGTTGTTTCTGCGGTTCCTGCCGGGTCCGTCGGCGTCCTTCGTGGGCCTGTATGCCCCGTCGATTACCCGTACGGAACGTTGTGTGGTCGGTGAGACGGCGCACTTCAGCACCTTCGGTATTGTGGAGGAACAGGAAGCGCCGCCGCTGAATCTGTTGACAGACCGCGTGCCGGCCGGTACGGCAGGGGTGGCCTACACGGCCGAACTCCAGGCAAGCGGCGGTGTGCCGCCCTATACATGGAGTATGATCTCTGGTGCGCTGCCCCCAGGGTTGAGTGTCAACGGCAACCTTCTTGCAGGTACGCCCACGGTAGCTGGTGAATACACTTTTACACTGCAGGTTGCCGATTCCCAGTCCATCCCGTATCTGCAATCCATGAGTTTTACACTGGCCATCTTCGCGGCAGACCAGCCGGCCGTTACGGTAACACGCGCGGCGGGTCAGGCCGGCCTGGCCAATGCGCTGCCCCTCGTCTGGGACATCAGCTTCAGTGAAACGGTCACGGGCTTTGACACAGGCGACCTGGTGTTGACCGGCACGGCCGCATCGGGAGCGGCTTATGAAGTTTCCGGCGGCGGGGCGAACTATACGCTGACCCTGACGGATCTTGTGTACGACGGTACGCTGCGTCCGACCGTGCCCGCAGGTGTGGCCATGGCTGGTGCGTTGAACCGCGCCTCGTCGGGGGAGGAAGAAATCTGGGTGGACCGCAAAGCGCCGCTGGTCCTGCTGACGAGCGTATACGCCGGTCTTCAGGAATACGGGGAAACCGGGCCTGTTCTGGTAGAGGCGCTGCCTGTGATGTTCACCCTGGCCTTTGATGAACCGGTGACGGGACTGGAAGCTTCGGACATCTCCTTCCTGGAGACGATATCCGGTCTGGCATATGAGATACAGGGCGCCGGCAGTCAATATACCCTGCTGGTGACCGGCGCGGACGGGCCGGTGACACTTACCCCGGTATTGGCCGCGGAGGCCGTGTACGACGGCGCCGGCAACGGGAACCTGGAAAACGCCTATGCCGGGAGGACGGTGCAGTATACGCCTGATCTCCGACGCACGGTAACCTTGAACCAGGACGCGGGACAGGCGGATCCGGCGTCTGGCTTTCCCATTGTCTACCAGATCGTGTTCAGTGACGAGGTGACCGGATTTGAGACGGGTGATGTCGTCTACATTTCCGGCGCGGGCAGCGCGCCGGACCCGGTGTATGCGGTATCGGGTTCCGGCGCAACGTACACGCTGACCGTTAGCGGCGCGTCCGGGGACGGTCGCCTGGCCTTCCATATTCCCGAAGACGTGACGATTGAAGGCAATGCCGCTTCTTCCAGCATCGACAACGGGGTGACCCTGGATACGACCCCGCCGGCACTGGTGATCGGCGCTCCGTCACCCCTTCGCAGCTGGAAAGGGCCGGTCAGTTTCCCGATCGCCTATACGGGCGCGACAAGTATCAGCCTGGCCCCCGCGGACATCACGCTGAACGGCGCGCCGACGGCGCAGGTGGCCGTGACCGGAACCGGCGCGGAACAGCGGGTGGTTACGCTGACCAACATCAGCGGGACCGGTTCCCTCGGGATCGGCATAGCGGCGGGCACGGCGGTGGACGGCGCGGGCAATGCCGCCCTTGCCTCGGGTCCGTCGGAGACGGTGCAGATCGAGACGCCACCCCTGGTTGTGATCACCCGGGCCGCCGGGCAGGCGGCGCTTGACAATACCCTGCCGGTCGTTTTTGATGTGGTGTTTGACAAAGTCGTGACCGGCTTTACGGCAAGTGATGTCACCCAGTCCGGCTCCGCGCCGGGAGTGGTTTTCTCCCTGGACGGTGCCGGCCCGGCCTACACGCTGAGCGTCACGGGGATTGCCGGCAATGGCACGATTGTGCCCCGGATTGCGGCGGGCGTGTGTGTGGACAGCGCGGGTAATCCGAATGAGGCTTCAACGGGAATCAATTTGTTGGTGGTCTACGACGCCACGCCGCCGAACGTGATCATCAACCAGGCCGCGGGTCAAAGCGACCCCGCGGCTGCGCTTCCTCTTGTATTTGACATCGTATTCAGTGAAACGGTGACGGGCTTCGAGGTGTCGGACATCCTCTTTGAGGGCACCGCCTCGGGCCTGAGCTATGAAGTTACCGGCGCCGGTGCGGCGTATACCCTGCGGGTTACCGCGATAACGGATGACGGCACCGTCATCCCCGTGATTCCGGCGGGGGCTTGCCAGGACGCCGCGGACAACGGGAATACGCCGTCGACCAGTACGGACAACAGCGTCACCTATGACGTGACCCCGCCGGCGGTGACGGTGAATCAGGCCCCAGCACAACCGGATCCCACGAACATGTTGCCTATCGTTTATGATGTGGTATTCAGTGAGCCGGTGACCGGGTTTGGTGTCGCCGATGTTAGTATGATTGGCACCGCATCTGGCGTGGTCTTCGGGGTGACGGGTTCCGGGGCGGCCTATTCCATCACCGTTACGGGCGTATCAGGGGACGGGGCGGTAGTCCCCGTGGTTCCTGCCGGGGGTTGCCAGGACGCCGCAGGCAACGGGAATGCACCGTCAACAAGTACGGACAATAGTGTTACCTATGACACAACGGCGCCGACGGTGACAGTGAACCAGGCAGCGGGACAACAAGACCCATCGAATGCGCTTCCCCTTGCGTTTGCGGTGGTCTTCAGTGAAGCGGTGACCGGGTTCGATTCGGAAGATGTGGTCATTAGCGGCACCGCCGGAGGCGTGGTTCATGCGGTTGACGGCCTCGGAGACACCTACACTATACAAATCTCAGCCGTGGAGGATGACGGCACTGTCATCCCAACGATCCCGGCGGATGTTTGTCAGGATGCGGCGGGCAATGGAAACGCCGCTTCAACCAGCACGGACAACAGTGTCCGGTATGACACCGCAGTTCCGGCGTTCAGCGCCATTACGGCCGCGCCGAGTCCGGCCGGGGCGGGAGCGGCCGTGACGATTGCCTTTACGGCGTCGGAATCCCTGCAGGCGGCGCCGGAAGTCACGGTGAACGGGAACGCTGCCACCCAGAAGAGCCACAACGGCCTGGATTATGAGTACACCTACACGGTGCAGGCTGGCGATCCGGGCGGCCCGGCGGCCCTGCTCATCTCGGGGACGGACCCGGCGGGCAATGCCGGTCAGGCGGAAGATGCAACGTTGCTGGTCATTGACCACACGAAACCGACGGCCGACTTCAGCGCGGCGCCGCGCTCGGGTATGCCGTCGCTCGAAGTGAGCTTCACCGACCTGTCCACGCCTGCGGGATCGACGCCCCTTACGGACTGGACCTGGGATTTTGGCGACGGCAGCCCTGTGGTCATCGGCCAGGCGCCTCCGCCGCATACCTATACATCGGGCGGGGTGTATACCGTAACCTTGACGGTGACCGATGCGGCCGCAAACAGCGACAGCGAAATCAAGGCGGGGTATATCGTGGTTGGCGGACCGAACGCGGCTTTTACCGCCGACCCCGCCAGCGGGCATGCCCCCTTGACGGTACAGTTTACGGATACTTCCGAGCCGGGATCTGAAGACATTACGGAGTGGCTGTGGGACTTCGGCGACGGAGGCAGCAGCACCGAAGCGAATCCAAGCCACACCTACCTGGAACAGGGCGTTTACAGCGTGTCCCTGTCGGTAACCTCGCCGATAAGCGGTGATACAATCCTGCGGCAGGATCTGATTGAAGTATGGCCCGGCACCGCGCCCACGGCCGACTTTACCGCCACGCCCACCGTGGGCGAGGCGCCCCTGGAAGTGCGGTTCACCGACACCAGCGATCCGGGCACGTCGCCCATCGAAGCCTGGCAGTGGGACTTTGGCGATGGCGCAACAAGCGCCGAAACCGACCCGGTTCATGTCTATGCGGTTCCGGGCGCTTACACCGTAACCCTGACCGTAACCAACGCCGTAGGATCGGATACGATGATCCGCGTGAATTATATTACCGTCCTGGTGGCTATGCCCGCCGCCGGGTTGTTTGGCATCATGCTGCTGACGGTCACGATAAGTGTTGTCGGTGCGCAGATAAAACGAAACAAGAAATGACATGGAAGTGATGAGACATTCTTTTTCGACGATAGCGCTGGCGTGGGGTTGTTTTGTGATGGCCTGCGCCGCGAATGCGTCCATCTTGTATGTGGATGCGACATCCGGCAGCGAAGGCGCCGATGGATCGAGTTGGGAGACCGCCTATCCTGACCTGCAGTCCGCCTTGGCTGTTTCGAATACGGGCGAAATATGGGTGGCGGCGGGCAAGTATCGTCCCGCGTCGTCCGGAGGCGACCGGAGTCTTTCCTTTGTATTACCGGATAATGTGGCCCTCTATGGCGGATTCATCGGTGGTGAAACCGACAGGGCGGCACGGGATCCCGAAGTGAACCAAACCATCCTGAGCGGCGATCTCAATGGGGATGATGAAAGCGGCAATACCCTGGACAACAGCAACCGGGTGGTGAAATTGGCCAACAGCCTTTCTGAAACGAATCGTCTGGATGGGTTCATCATAGAGGGCGGTCAAACGGCCCCTCCTTCTACCGTGCTCACAGGAGCGGGACTGTATATCGAGAATGCCAGGCTTGCCATTGCGAATTGCACATTTCGTGACAACTTTGCCAGTAATAACGGCGGGGCTGTCTATGTAACGAGCGGCGCCATCGAGGCAAGTCAGATTGTCTTTCAGAAATGCTCCTTTAGCAGGAACGGCAGTCAGGGTTTGGGTACGGCTATTTTTGCCACTCCCAATAGTGCGGGCACCCAATACCCGTCCCTGGTCATAGAAGACTGTCTTTTCCAGGGCAATGGGTTCCTGTACCCTGTTTCAGCAAACAGCACCGTTATTACCTTGCGCCGCAGCTATTTCACGGATAACGAAGGCGGCGCTTTGTCCGCCAACGACCGCGTTACCCTGACTGCGGAAAATTGTGTGTTTATGCGTAACGGTGGCATGAACGGTGCGGTCTATGTCGGTACCCGCAGCCAGGCTGAGTTCCGGCAGTGTACTCTGGCGGAAAATTACACCAAAGAGTTATATGTTGTGGCGGATACTTATCTTGTGACCCGACTTTCAATTACCAACTCGATTGTATGGAATGATTATTACCCCGCCATCGAAGTTTATACTCCGACTGCGGCCAATGCAGAGGTTAGCGTTACCCGCACGCTGATATTAGGCGGTTATGCGGGGGAAGGCAACATGGATATGGCCCCGCGATTCCGTCTTGCCGACCCGCCCGGGCAGCCGAACTGGGATTCCCCGTCCATTGACTTTTGTGCTGAGAGCAGTATTACAGAGGACATAGAAGGACAGCCCCGTCCGCAGAACGATGCCTTTGACGCGGGTGCCTATGAATTCGGGGAAGACACGGACGGCGGCGGCCTGCCGGACGCGTACGAGGACGACTGGGATCTGAATCCGGCTCTTACCGAAGATGATGGCATGGATGCCGACGATGACGGGCTGGACAATCTGGAGGAATACCGGCGGGGTACCAATCCGCAGGACGATACCAGCCCGCCTTCGGAATTTTACGTGAATCAAAACGGCAGTGATGAAACCGGCAGCGGTTCGAGTGCGTCGCCATGGAAGACGATTGCGTTTGCCATGGCCCATTTGCCGGAAGCCATGCCGACCTTTCCCGTGACCCTGTATGTTGGAGCGGGCACGTATGACGAACATCTTGTGTTTCGGCCGTATGTGCGCCTTGAGGGCGCGGGCGTTGGCCTTACGGTGCTCCGCCATTTCGATATCACCGAAGACGACCATTATGTGGTGAAATCGGACGTGGGAACTTCCTTAAGCAACTGTACGGTTACCCTGCCGTCGCCGGTTTCTGTCACGGTGGACCTTCTCCGTATTACGGATACCGACCTTTCCGTTTCTTTTTGCGAACTCGACGGATTGAACAGCCCGTATGCTATTGCCGCGTTTATTACCGGTCCGCAATCTTCCCCGTCGGTTATCCGCGATTCCACCCTCAGGCGGGTGGAATACGGCATCTACGCCGTGGATTCGGGGGTGAATATCACCAGAAACCTTTTTGAGGACATCCTCGAAGGCGCCGTTTTCGTGCGCGCGCCCGAGGGCAAAGCGGAAAGCGAGGTAGAAACCCCGCTCCTTGGCAATGGCGACCGGATTGAAGACACCGGGTTTAACCTGTTTCGCATGAGCACCGGCTTTTTCGTAAACAACACCAGCGCCGCGTTAACGCTTGCGGAATTTAATGACTGGGGCGTATACACCGAAGAAGAGATCGGCGACCGCGTGCTCAATGCGCCCGGCGATGTGGATTACACGCCGTATATGGGCAAAGCCCTTGTCAAGGGCATGATAGCGGTGGAATTACTGGAAGCTGTATCGAGGCAAAACATTCCTTTAAGCGCTTCCCCTGCCGTTCAAATGAATTTTGTCTCCGGCTTGTATGACGAGGTCAGCGGCCTGTTCCTGTTCGCCAATCTGGATGCCGGCTCCTATACCTGCCGCGCAAGCGCCACAGGATATGTTCCCGGAACACGGTTCATCTACCTGGCAGCGGGCAAAATAGAATCCTTGACCATGGCGTTGGAAAAGAACGCGGAAGATGAGGGGGAAGGTGAAACGGCAACCGAAGGAGAAGCCGAAAATGAAGGGGAAACGCATACCGAGGGTGAGATGCCCCAGGAAGGGGAAGCGCCTGTGGAAGGAGAAGGCGAATTGACAGGCGAAGGGGAGATAATAGCGGAGGGCGAGCTGTTCGAAGGCGAAGGGCAAAGAGAAGGTGAGGGCGAAGGAGAAGGCGAAGAGGAAAAGGGCTGCTTTGGCCGCGATAAAAGCAAGTGCATAGCTCCTGCGGGTACGATTCGGCGGGTGTTAAATGAATGGCTCCTCTTGGGTGTTGCTTTCGCGTCATTCCTGCTGCTCCGTGATTAAACACAGACCTTCCTGCGCTGTTTCCTTTGATAACGGATAACGGCCTGCTTGCCGCTATGCATGTTGCAGCGTGTAATTTCTTCCTGATCGCGGTGTTTTATTCTTTAGCGGAAAACCCGGTATGATTCCCCTTATTAAAGTGAAAGCCTGTGTTATGAAAAAGTATATGACCCTTTATATCGCGGCTGTTCTTTGCTGCTGCCTTGCGGACGCCGGAACGCCGGAGTTCACCCCGGAACGTGTGCCGGTGGCGGGGGAGGCGTGGCCGGAGGAACGCGGGAATTTTACCTTTGCCATCCTGGGCGATAAGACCAGCGGGGGAGAGGGCAAATGGCCCATTTATGACAGGGCAGTGGAAACTATCAATGGGCTGGTGCCTGATTTCGCGATTACGACGGGTGACCAGATTCCCGGGCACATGGAAGAGCGGGGCCCTTGGGATGCGGAGTGGGCTGAATACTTCGAACATGCCCGAAAACTGAAATGCCCGCTGGTCATGATCCCCGGCAATCATGATATTTCCAATACCCAATGCCACCAGTTCTGGCGGGAGGATTTCGGGGCAAGCTATTTTTCGTTTGTCTATGGCGGTTGCCTGTTCCTGGTGTTAAACACAGAAGAAGAACGTTTTGATGGACGCGGCCCGGTTTGGGAAGCCATGATGTCCTTCGCGGAAAAAGCGCTGGCGGAATACAAGCAGGCACGGCATACCTTCGTTTTCTTTCACAAGCCCATGTGGGCCGACCCGCGTTTTGCGGCGGACTGGAACCGGCTGCTGGCAGCCCTGGGCGAGCGCCGTTTTACGGCAATAGCGGGCCATGAGCATTACCTGAGCACCTCCTGTCACAACGATAATCCGCTGGTGATCCTGAACGCCACGGGCGGCGGCATCCAGGAGAGTGAAGTGCGGGAATTCGGTTGTTTCCACGCCTTTGCCCACGTGTCCGTTGATGAAAAAGGTGTTCAAATGGACGTCATCGAACCGGATGGCGCACGCTGGCCGGTGGATATTGCCCCGGCATCCTTTCGTGATGCCATCAACCGCCAGGTGGTCCGTCTGGACGCGGTGCCGCCCGAGGGCCTGGGTACGCCTGAAGTCCGGGTGAATGCATTTGCCTTATTGAAAAATCCTTTCGATACGGCCATTGTGGTGCGTCTCAGCGCGGGGCCTCTCCACGCATGCGGCTGGTCAATGTACACCGAGCCCGGCGTGACCGAACTTATCGCGGAAGATACCTGGTCAAAGGAGTATCCTCTGGAGCCGGGCCAGGAATGTACCGTGCCGATATATTTCCAGGTATCAGGCGCTGCTCTGTGTACGCCGCCCGCAGTGACATGGAAAGTGCGCTATCGCGGCCACTGGCTCGAAAAGGAATCGATGCCGATGGAAGAGGTGAATGTGGTGCCCCTGTACCCGGTCTCCCTATGGCGCGATATCCCGAAATGGCAGGTGGCGGGGCCTTTCCCGCTCGGTCCCATAAATACTTCCGCGCTGCCCCATGATCCGGCGGCCGCCAACGCGAATTTTTTCAAAGAGTTTGGACCGGAACGGGGATATCAGGCGGACGCCCGGTATGACGGAAACATCGCCTGGCAACCGGCAACTTCCGCCGCGAAAGGGCTGCTGAATCATAACGCGCTGTTGGGGACCGCGGACCTTGCCGCCGCCTACAACCAATTCGCCGTCTTTAGTCCCGAGGATCAACTGACCCATGCCGTGCTGTACGCGGACAATTATGCGCAAGTCTACTTAAACGGAACCCTTGTTGAAAGCGCCCAGGAATTCGGTCCGCCCGGAGGCTGGGTGTACGCGCCGCTGGCCCTCAAGAAAGGGTGGAATACGGTGGTCGTCAAAGTGATCAACAACCGGGGAGACTGGTTCCTGCGTTTCCTCTTGGCGGACCCGGAAAATAATCTTGCTATTGCGGACAGCGTGGAAGGACCGGCTCGCGGATAGCGGGAACATCGAAGAAGGTTAAGATGAAATCGACTTCGGTGGTCCCCAGTGGAAACATCAATACACTGTAAATGCCATCCGATGCCCACCGTGTCCACACTGTCCACACTGTCCACCGGAGTTTCCCTTCAATTTTTCCCTGCCTTGTTTGGGCCCTGAAGCACCTGCGTGGCCGGGAAGCTTTGTTGCGCCGGATCGTTGTTGTATAGTATACTTAACATATGAAAGCCTTATTTAACCTGAAGCGATCGGCCGACGCAGGAAACAAACGAATTCGGAGTTCACTATGGAATTCCTGCTGATTTGCGGCATCATTCTGGCCGCGCTGGCGGTACTCGTAGTGCGCATCGTTCGCGTGCTGCGCAGGCGGGCCGCACCTTCCTGTGCCTGCTGTTCGTGTCCTTTGCCGCAAGAGCAACGGGAACAGTGTTTGGGCGCCGTTTCCAACGATAACAATGACCGTGATAAAGTGTGTTGAATATGACAACAAGCAGTACAATTCGAGCGAAAAAAACCTTATATGATCTGGTAACGGGCGATACCGCCCGCATCGTGGGCATTCATGGCGGCACGCCCCTCAGTCTGCGCCGCCGCCTGTTGGACATGGGCATTACGAAAGGGGCGGAGCTTCGTGTGGAACGTCACGCGCCCCTGGGCGACCCGGTACAGATTTTCGTGAAGGGCTATCGTCTTGCCGTGCGTTTGAGTGAGGCGCGCATTATCGAGGTGGAAATGATCACGTGTTCAGAGGACGCTGCGGTCGGTTCTTGACGGGCGCTGTGAATGAAGGACGTTGATATGCAGGCGGTGCCGCCTGCTTTTTTTCTATGAAGGCCGGGAATCCTCAATCATCCATGGAATTCGGAGAAATTGTCATAGCTGGCAACCCCAACGCGGGGAAGACCAGCGTTTATAACCGGCTGACCGGCGCCGCGCAGCAGGTCAGCAACTATCCCGGCGTCACGGTGGAGTTCATCTGCGGCCAGATGCGCCACGAGGGGCGCCGTTTCACCGTGGTCGACCTGCCCGGCACCTATTCCCTCACCGCGTATACCCAGGAAGAACTGGTGGCGCGCAACTATATTGTGGAACGCAAGCCTGCGCTTATCGTCAACGTGGTGGACGCCTCCAATTTTGAGCGTAATCTCTATCTGACAATACAACTGATGGAGATGCGCATCCCCATGGTCATTGCCCTGAACATGGTGGATACGGCCGAACGCCGGGGGTATCGGGTGGACGTGGTAAAATCTTCCGCCCTGCTCGGGGTGCCCGTCATCCCCACTATTGCCAGCCGGGGCAAAGGCATGACGGAACTGCGCGACGCCTGTGTCGCGGTTATCGAAGGCCGGCTGGCCGCGATGCCCGCCCCGGTCACCTACGGTCATGCCGTGGACGAAGAGGTCTTGGCCTTGGCGGAGGCCGTAACGAAGCAAGGCAGCCTGGCACGGCAGTACGCCCCGGGCTGGCTGGCCGCGAAACTCATGGAACGCGACGAGGCCGCCATTGCGGGTGCGCGCGCCGTGGCGGCGGACGAGCTTGAAGCCCTGCTCGCGCTGGCCGAAGAGGCCGCGCAACGGATGGAGCGTCATTTCAAAGCCGACGCGGCCACCGTGCTTGCCGAACACCGCTACGGCATGGCTGCCGGCGTGGTGAAATCCTGCGTTTCTTTTACCGCCGAGGCGCGCCGCGACGTTACCGACCACATCGACATGGTGGTCTGCAACCGCCTGGTGGGCCCTGTGATCCTGGTCGCCGTGGTGGCGGCACTGTTCTTCTGGGTGTTCAAAGTGTCCGACGAATGGGCATGGATTCCCTGGGTAAACGGATTTCAAAGCCCGACCGGCCTTGTGACCGGCCTTTTCGACCTGCTTTCTGACTCCCTTAAGCCTTTGGGGGTGCGCGCCCCCATGCTGCACTCCCTGCTGGATGCGGGTATCATCGGCGGTGTGGGAGGCGTGATGAGTTTTGTGCCTCTCATCTTTTTCATGTTCTTTTTTGTGGCGATGCTCGAGGACAGCGGCTACATTGCCCGGGTGGCCTTTATTCTGGACCGTCCCCTGCGTGTCTTCGGGCTCCAGGGGAAAAGCATTCTCGCCTTTATCGTGGCGGGCGGGTTGGGCGCGGGCGGGTGTGCCGTGCCCGGCATCCTTTCCACGCGCACCATGCGCGAGGACAAGGACCGTCTCGTCACCATGCTGGTGACCCCGTTCATGAACTGCGGCGCGAAGATGCCCGTCTATGCCATGCTCATTGCCGCGTTTTTCCCCGGCAACCGTACCCTGGTCATGATGACGCTGTGGGGGCTTTCCTGGATTACGGCGCTGTGCGCGGCCTGGGTGCTGCGTAAAACCCTGGTACGCGGCGAACAGACACCCTTTGTCATGGAACTTCCTCCTTACCATATCCCCATTCTGACCAGTGTGCTGCGTCATACCTGGGAGCGCACCTGGCTCTACATGAAAAAGGCGGGCACCATCATCCTCGCCATAAATATCCTTCTTTGGGCCGTCATGTACTTCCCCCGGCCGCCCGAAGACGCCCCGCCGGACAAGGCGCTGGCACACAGTTTCGCGGGACGCGCCGGACTCGCGCTGGAACCGGTGACACGGGCCGCCGGCTTCGACTGGCGTACCAACATCGCCCTGATCGGCGGGTTCGCCGCCAAAGAAGTGGTGGTGGGCGCTTTGGGCACGGCCTACGCCCTGGAACAGGCCGAAGACGAGGACCATAAACCGCTGTCGGAAACGCTGGCTTCCATGCCGGACTGGAATCCCGCGCGCGCCTTCGCGCTCATGGTGTTCGTCATGCTGTACGCGCCCTGCCTGGTCACCGTGGCGGTTATCCGCCGTGAAAGCGGGTCCTGGAAGTGGGCGGCCTTTTCCACAATGTATTCCACTCTGCTGGCCTTCATGCTGGCCGTATTTTTCTACCAGGCAGGATCGCTGCTCGCGGGGTAACCAGTCCCAATCCGGCGTATCTGCAACCCACGTGTATTTTCCAGGCTGGTAGTTGAACTTCAGACTTCCTGATCTTGTTGAAAATGCGCGTAGCGCCGGTAAATAAACAAAAGGGCGGAGCAAAAAGGGACTGACACGCCATCGCGAAGCCAGAACCCAACATCGCCGGTTGGCAACAGGTGCGCGATTTTGCCGCGCGCGCCGTCACTGAAATCATGACCGGCATCCACGATGCCGAAACTGCCGCGCGCCTTCTTAAAGAAAGCGCCGACCAGGCCCTTGCCCGTGCCGCGAATTATTTAGGATGGTCTGCCATCTCCGTAGCGGGTGATGTGTGTCCCGCGCTCCATGCTTAAGTCCAGTGGGGGGACAATTGACGCCTCGAACGTTTTAATGGTTCCTCGGCTCCATTATTAACACCACGACATCGGAAATCTGGTGGAAAATTTAGCTTGACATTCAGGGCGGAATGGGGTATAAGAGAAGTGTAACGCATACCTTTTATCTCATGAAACTAAAAGAATACTAGTGATAGTGGTTCGTAATAAGACCGGGAGGTAGGATATGTTTACACTATTCGTCAATCGTAACAGGGGGGGGGGTAACCACTTTTGGTGTTGTGGTTAATGCTTTGGTGGTATCCACCTTGCTGCCCTGTTCCGTACTGTTGTGGGGTGCCACACCTGCCCGTG
>JAAYBJ010000318.1 GCA_012730105.1 Candidatus Hydrogenedentota bacterium | reverse complement strand
TGTTCGGCATCTGTTTCTGCGACCGCTTCGCGCCGAAGGATGCGGTCTGGCCGCTTCTTCAGCTTCGAACGATGGCGCGTTTCCCGCTCCCATACTACGCAAGAAGGCACGGCGTGAAAACCGTCAAGTTCACTTCAAGCTATGGCCCGGCGGAGAAAAAGAGCACCCGGGAGGAAGCCCGGTTCGCGTCCAGGCATGTTTTCGAAACGATGATGGCCCGGGAGGAAGAGAGCAGGAAAGCCCTTCTTGGCATCAATGCTGTGCGGAAGGATGTGCCTGTCTCCCCGGACGCGGCGAACCTGATGCCATATCAGCCGCCTCGCCCGCTCCATCCGCCTCGGGTCGGCGTTTCGGTCAGCTATCAGATTATGCGCCAGTGGCGGGGGGCCGAAGACTACCTGAGCTGCATGGTACGGCTGTGCGCGCACATCACGAAGCAGCTGGGCGCTGAGGTCGTGCTGATACCGAATGAGTATCATCGCGAGACGAAGTATTCCGATATCGACGTCGCGAAAGACGTGCAAAAAGCGTTTGCTGCCGATGGGCATCAGGCGCTAGGGATTCTGGACGCCGGAAACTGCACTGCGCTGGAAATCAAGGACTATATCGCTTCCTGCGACCTGGTCGTGGCGTCCAGGTACCATTCCTGCGTGGCCGCCCTGTCCTCGCTTGTCCCTTTGATGGTCATCGGCTGGCATTACAAGTATGACGAGCTGATGCACCTGTACGGGCAGGAGAGGTGGCTTTTGTCCGACGCCGGGTGCGACGGGGCAGGGGTCGTCGCGATGTTCCAGCAGCTTTGGGACACGCGGGACGCCGTGCGGGCTGAAATCGCGGCACACCATGAAGCGGTCATTGCCAAGGCCCTCGCGGCGGGCGAGCGCGTTTTGCGCGATTAACGACTGACAGAATCGAGCGGCATGTATGAAGGACGGGAGTTTGCAAAAAGGTTCACTGCGTAAATCAGCGGTCGTGCTCACCAGCTCGAAAATCGTTACCTATACGATTTCCCTGGTTACAACGATGCTGCTGTCAAGGTTTCGGACGCTCAGCGAATTCGGGACCTACTCCCAGATTCTGATTGTCGTCAACTTGATGGTGTCGATTTTCATGCTCGGGCTTCCTTTCAGCCTGAACTACTTTATGGCGAGGGCTGGTACAGAGGAAGAAAAGAACAAATTCCTTTCCCTTTACTATACCGTCAATACGGCGCTCAGCATCGTCGTGGGGCTCATCGTCGTCGCCATCATGCCACTGGCGGAAGCCTATTTTGACAACAGGCTGCTGAGCGCCTTCCTCTATTTCGGCGCCGTCTATCCCTGGACCAGGATTATCACCAGCAGCGTGGAAAATCTGCTGATTATTTTCAACAAGTCGAACCTGCTCATTGCGTACCAGGTGGCTCACAGCGTCGCCCTGGTGCTGCTGGTGCTTGTCGTGCAGCTGCTGGGATGGACCTTTTCCGACTACATGGTGCTCTTCCTGCTGGTGGAGATTGTCTTTACGATAATCGTTTACTATATCGCCAGTCAAAGAGCCGGGCGCCTGAGGCTGGTCCTCGACAAGCGGATGATTTATGAGCTGTTCAAGTTTGCGGTGCCGCTCGGGCTCGCTACCGCGGTCGGGACGCTCAAGGCGGAAACGGACAAGCTGCTCATCGGTTATCTTTATACCGTCGAGGAGCTCGCGCTATATGCCAACGCCGCAAGGGAAATCCCGATTACCCTGATATCGGCGTCGCTGACCGCGGTGCTTCTGCCGCAGATTGCCAGACTGGTCAAGCACAATGACATGGCCGGCGCTGTGAGGCTCTGGAAGGATACGATTGTCCTTTCCCTGCTGATTAACAGCTTTTTTGGCTTTGGGTTGTTCGTGTTTTCAGCCGAAGCGGTCGACTTCCTATATTCCGACAGGTACTTCAAAGGGGCGCAGGTTTTCGGCGTCTATTCGCTGACGTACATCATCCGGTGCACGTATTACGGGATGATCTTGAACTCTAGCGGGAACACGAAATATATCCTGAAAAGCTCCGTTTACAGCCTGGTGCTCAACGCCCTGCTGGACGTGCTGTTTCACTCCTTCTTCGGTTTCATCGGCCCCGCCGTCGCGACGGTGGTGGCCACCGCCTTTGGCGCCTGGTATCTGCTGTACAACACCTCCAAAATCTCGCGCGTTCCGTTTGGGGATATTTTCCCATGGAAGAACAGCGGCGTGATTTTGTTGGTCAACGTATGCCTGGGCATTCTGTTTTATCTGGTCAGGGGCACAACGCCGGTTTTCAAGG
>JAAYBJ010000317.1 GCA_012730105.1 Candidatus Hydrogenedentota bacterium | reverse complement strand
TGACGTAGAATTTGAATCGCAGGTCGTTTAGCATAGTATTAACACCTTCTTATTTAACTATCAAATATACTATACCACAACCGAGAAGAAAAATCAAGTCAAAAATTGAGGTTCTGCAAGAGGCTCTATAGAAAATATTTTTATATTTAGTGTGCAGATAGACGCATTAATAATATATTTCGCAGCATAAAATACACGATAGGGAAGAAGGCATCTTTTATTGGACCGTGGTCTGGAAACGATCTGATTTCTATCCTGAATAAAATGAATGTACCCTTCGAAAAGTCGTCTTGTCTGTTGCAAGAAGTTTGAAAGTTTAGTTTTGGGGCTGAAATATAAGGAGTAGCGAACAATGAAACATAAACATGGTTTGACCGTTCTGCTGACAGCCGCATTAGTGGCGGTGTCGGGAATGGCCCTGGCGGATACGGAATATCTGGAACATGGTCGTATCAGTTTTGACACGGGTGGGCTGCTCGTGAAAGGGGCCCAGGATACGGAATGGGCGGCAGCGGCCGTGAACGCGCTGATTGTGCCGGGGGACACCCTGTGGGTGGACGAAGAGGGCACGGCGGAACTGGAAATGGCCGGGGCGAATTTCCTGCGCTTTGCGGACAGAAGCAAGGCTGAAATCGTGGCGATGCCGCCGGATATGTTCATCCGCGGCTGGGTGGGCTCCTTTTATGTCCACCGTTTCGCGCGCAGCGAAGGTACTTATATTTTCGCCGCGCCTGCGGCCACGGTGGACATCGCCCGCGATTCGATGGTGCGCCTGGATATCGCCGAGAACGGATCCTTGACCGTGTCGGTGCGTTGGGGCAGCGCCGCGGTGCATACCGACCTGGGCGGCGATGTTACCGCGACGGAAGGAACCCGCGTGTGGGTGGATCCCGGCTATATGCCTTCCGATGCCGTGGCTTTCGATAAAAATGTGGGCGATGCCTTTGATGATTGGAACAGTGAACGCGCCCGCCTGCTGGCCGAAAGCGCCCAGACCACGCCCAAGGAAGTCGTTGTACAGAATACAACCGTCGGCATTTACGACCTGCCGCGTTATGGCGAATGGGTGACTATCGACCATCGGCCTTATTGGCGGCCGACTGTCGTTGTAGACTATGAGCCCTACCGCCACGGTTATTGGAACTATATGCCCGCGTACGGACATGTGTGGGTGGACGAATATCCCTTTGCCTATGTGACCTCCCATTATGGCCGGTGGCGGTACGCGCCGACCTACGGGTGGGTGTGGTCTTATGACCCCGTTTGGGGACCCGCCTGGGTGGCCTCCGTGCGCGCCGGTGATTATTTCATGTGGGCTCCCGTGGATTACTACCATCGGCCGGTGCTTGTACCCGGCGCGGCCACATTCATGATGGCCGGTCTGACCTTCTCCTGGTTCGGCACCTGCTATTCCCATGCGGACCACCTCTATTGGGGGCCCGGCTATATGCACCGTCCGGAACATGACTGGATCGGCCGTCTTGGCGGCATGCCGTCCCGCGACATCAGCATATGGGACATTGGTTTTCGTGGCGACCGCAGGCCTGATATCCCCTTTGGTCCCGAATTCAGGGACCGTAGGCGCGGTTTTGAACCGACCCGTTCCATTCGAGGATTGCCCGAGCCGATTATGGCCGGGTTGTCGCCCATGGACCGCGCCGGCAGGCTGGAGTCGCGCCTGGGACGTGGCGGTTTCGATATATCCGGACCGGGACAGCCGAATCCCGTCCGTACCGCAACCCTCAGGGATCGGCCCGGGGCCGGGTTGCGCCAGGTGAATCTCAGGCAGACGGAACAGGCCTATCTTCCGCCGCAACAGCCCGGCGGCCAGGCAACCGCCCGTGCTTCCGGATTCATCCCGGAATCGCAGCGCCTTTCGCGTGTCCGCGAACTGGCAGGAACCCGGGGTAGCGTGAGAAGTGGCCAAGACGCCCTGCGAAGCGGAGCGGGCGCCGGTCCGTCCGCTGAACCAAGAAGTCTTGGCGGTGGGGTTCGGAGTAACCGCACGCCAGCGGCAAGCATACCCAGGACCGACATGGCGGTTCGCGATCTTGAGTCGTCCACGCCGGCTCCCCGCGGCAGTGGGCAGATTACCCGCACGCCCGTCCGCCCGCAAAGCGTGACCAGGAGCATTACAGGCGGCTCAGGGCCTTCCACAGGCGCCCGTTCACCGGCAACTTCGGGCATACGGACCGCGCCCACGACGGCGCCTGTACAGCGACGTGGGACATCTGTGCCCAGCCTGCGCTCGTCCGGGGGCGGTTCTTCCCGTGCGCCGAGTATCTCGATGCCGAGTCCTCGTTCTTCCTCGGGTGGATCTTCCCGCGCGCCGAGTATCTCAATGCCGAGTCCCCGTTCTTCCTCGGGCGGTTCTTCCCGTGCGCCGAGTATCTCGATGCCGAGTCCTCGTTCCTCCTCGGGTGGATCTTCTCGCGCACCGAGCATCTCGATGCCGAGCCCCCGTTCCTCTTCGGGTGGTTCTTCCCGTGCGCCGAGCATCTCGATGCCGAGTCCCCGTTCCTCCTCGGGCGGATCCTCCCGTGCACCGAGCATCTCCATGCCGAGTCCTCGTTCTTCCTCGGGTGGATCTTCTCGCGCACCGAGCATCTCGATGCCAAGCCCCCGTTCTTCCTCGAGCAGGTCGTCGAGTATGCCCAGCCTGCGTTCGTCCGGGGGCGGTTCTTCCCGTGCGCCGAGCATTTCGATGCCGAGTCCTCGTTCTTCCTCGGGTGGATCTTCTCGCGCGCCGAGCATCTCGATGCCAAGCCCGCGTTCTTCCTCGAGCAGGTCGTCGGGTATGCCCAGCCTGCGTTCGTCCGGGGGCGGTTCTTCCCGCGCGCCCAGCATTTCCGCGCCAAGCAGGGGCAGTGCCCCGAGTTTTTCACCGCGTAGTGGCGGCGGCCCGTCTGTCAGGCGGGGACGTTGACACGTTTCAATAAAAAAAAAGTACAATGGATAAGCGTTAACAACAGGAGTGTACACCATGAATAAATTATCGCGCACGGCGGCCGGAATGCTTGGTTTGGTCTTGGCGACGGTTCTTCTCTCTGGATGTCCGTTCTTGCCCGAAGAAGAAAACGGCGATTATGACCTCGGTTATGAGGAGGGCTTTGCCAGCGACCCCAAGTATTGGGAAGGTTATGAGGACAGCTATTATACGGATCCCCCTGACGGGCCGATCCTCTATAGCGGCAGTGAAATCCCGTACATTGAGGAGGAAACCTACGATGCCGGGTATTATGATGGATTGTGGTACGCCTACAATGACGGCTATTTCGTGTCCTACGATTTCGGGTTCACCATCGGCTTCAGCGAAGGGTATGACATCGCCTACAACGATTTCTGGTACGACTTTCTCATGAGTGACGCCCACCCGGAATATCTTGACGGGAGTTTCATGGACGGGTATATGGACGGGTTCTCCGAGGGTAGCGTGTTCGGCGCCTACGATTATACGGAAGGGCTCACCTTTGACTGGGAAGACGCCATGTGGGACTACCGTTCAGGCACGGACCTCTATATCGATGAGGTTGGTTTCGGAACGGGCGAATATGGGGTCGTTGAGCTCTATGAATACGGGGTGGACCCCAACGACTACTATGCCAAGGCCTTGTCGGCTACACGCCGTACCCCGGCCGGAAAGATCCGGGTGCCGCGCAAGTCGGATGAAGGCAAGAGCCTGGTAAGCCGCCGCACGCCGGCCGCCAAAACCCTGACAACGGAAAAACAAGGCGGCGCCGTGGATGATGCGATCTTATATCGGCCGCTGACCACCGCCGTAAGGTCGGAACTCAACCAGATCCCCGCGTACAGTCCCAGGTCCTCCGAATACGCGCTCCTGCTCGAGGACACCTGGCTGGAGCGTATCGAGCGCTACATGGCTGAACGCCAATAAGATTAACAACATAGTGATAAGATCACGCCGCCCCGGTCCTCGCAAACAGGACCGGGGCGGGATTATTTTGGCTTGTCGCTGATATAGGCTTAAAGGAAAGGGGAGTGTCACATCGTCATGAATAGTGCTTCTTTCAAGCGTGTGTTTTAAGCGTGATAGCCGTCGCGCGCCATAAGAAGTTTTGCCAGCTGCAATTCCGTTACGCGGGGAAACTTTAGTTTCTTGAGATAGTTGTTCACCTTTTTGATACCGAAGGCCTCGGGGTCAAATTCGCCGCCGAGCCATTCCATCATGGCTTCGTGTTCCTCATGGGTGGGATCCTTGATGATTTCAAGCAGATCAACGTAACCGCCGATGCCTCCACAATCTTCCGGCGGGCAGGCGCCGGCCCCGTCGAGACATTCGGCTACTGCCAGGGGCGCCGTGTCGGACTTGTGGATTTTGTCCACTTTTATTTCATGTTCCCAGGAATCGCCAAAGTCGTAAAGATAAACAAAAGTAGTATTTGCGCTCTTCACGACGTCCATTAACAGCGCTTCTTCTTCGTCTAGCATGGATTCGCCAAAATCTGGGTCTAAATCCGGCATAAAAGCCGTATAGATCTCTGTTCCAATGAAGAACTGGTGGAGGTGACTGTTCGTCCATCCCATGGCCACCTGGAGCACGGCATGAAGAAGCCCGAGATTCATGTCCCCCCGCACCAGGAGCTTGCGCCAGACGGGGAGGTCCGGAAGCGTGACGGTCATTTCATACATGGGAACAGCTGCTGTGCTGGAGTGCCGAGGCTTTTTCTCGTTCATCAGATGATTTCTTTCTTTGTGAGTATGGTTCACGCACATTCCAACGCGGCAGCGCAGCCTGTTTACAAACAAGCACCGCCCCACCAAATTTTTTGTAAGAAATCCTTCTGGATATCGATAGTATCCCGGTCGGTATGTTGTTCAGTCTACTTCGAACGCGGGTTTGCCTGCAACCCAACAAAAACAAGAACACTTGAGCAAAAAATGGGACTGCCTCCGGCGCACGTAAAAACCATGAACGTTGTAGTTTATCCTGAACCGCGCCGGTGGCTGTCCCAATTTTTTGCGGACCTATTGGACAAGACAGAAAAAAGCGGGACAGTTCCCGTTGGTTCTTTTGCAGTGCGCAAGCCATACTTGCGCATTCCAAAACAACAGCCATACACCGATTCAATTTCTTGTTTTTTATGGCCGCTACGAGCCGAAAAGGTACTGATGCGGATGACCGTCCGACATCAAGTCTTAGTAAATGAAGGGCGTTTCGATGCGCACCGGGTCCAGTCCGAAGGAGTAACAAAACCAGTTAACCGGCATCAGCAACACTTCAACCAGTATCATCATCACCCACATCCACGGATAACTGAGGAAACCCCATATCCCTTTTTCTTCGTTGTTCATCGTTTCGTTCTCCTGATAGTTGAAAAGATCAAAGACTGAAAATATAGACTTCGCCTTCATAAGGCTCCCCACACCCGCACAATACCTTAAAGACGCGCGGTAACAGCACGAATAATTGTATAGGCCCGGGAAATAGAAAGCCCCGGGATTGGCCTGCACGATAGCATCAGGTTTACAGGTATGTTTGGGGCTGCGTGGGCAAGTCAGTTAGAAAACAAAGCCATCATAGCAAAAAATTTAACGCCATGCCACCCCCTATTTTTTGTTCAATCCAGTTAATGTTTCTGGGTTGCGTGCAAAGCCCGCCTTGGGAGTGTGTTTTACGGTCCTTTTGGTCCTTCAGGTCCCTTCGTAAAAGAAAGATCCTAATCAAGTCATTCTTTTCAGATATATTCCCGATTTCATTCGCCCATGTGAATCGATCCCCGGATTATATCCCCCGAATAACCTCCCAGATATCCCGGATGCCTTCGCCGGTGACGCTGGAAACGGGAATGATGAGGGCGTCTTTGTCCAGTTCGAGACGTTGACGAATCAGTTCCTGGTGTTTTCGGCGCAGGCTCCGCTTCACCTTGTCTATTTTGGTGGTGACAATGAGCGTCGGTTTTTCGCCCTGCTCCAGCAGTTCGAGCATTTGCAGGTCATTTTCGGTGGGTTCGTGCCGGGCGTCCAAGAGCAGCACGGCCATGCGCAGGGTGTCCCGGGTGCGAAGATACTCCAGCATGTGCCGGCCCCATTCCTCCTTGACGGACTTGGCGACTTTCGCGTAGCCGTAGCCGGGCAGGTCTACAAAATACCATTTGCCGTCCACGTCGAAGAAGTTGAGGGTTTGTGTCTTGCCCGGCTTGCTGCTGGTTCGGGCCAGTTCCTTGCGCCGCAGCAGGGTATTCAACAGGCTGGACTTGCCCACGTTAGAGCGTCCCATAAAGGCGATTTCAGGCCGGCCGGTTTTGGGAAACTGGTCGGGCAGCAGGGCACTGCAGATAAAATTGGTTTCAACAGCACGCACCATGGCTACGCCTCGCCTAGTTGCTTTTTGGGGGTTTGGACCGTTTTTTTTGGGGCTGCCGGCCGGTTGACGTTGCTCTTCTTTTTTGGGAATACCACTTCCAGGGCCTGTTCCACCGTATCCACGAGCACGAAAGCAATGCTTTCGCGCACTTCGGCCGGCAGGTCGGGAAAATCTTTTTCATTTTCCCGCGGCAGGATGATGGTGGTGATGCCCGCGCGCCGCGCGGCGAGCACTTTTTCCTTCACGCCACCCACGGGCAACACCTTGCCCCGCAGGGTGATTTCACCGGTCATGGAGAGGGCGGGCGCGGGCAGCATGCCCGTCACGCCCGAGAGGATGGACACGATCATGGCCAGCCCGGCCGACGGGCCATCCTTGGGTATGGCGCCTTCGGGCACATGCACATGAATGTCCATGGTCTTATAAAAGCCGGGGCTGATCCGCCATTTCTTCACATTGGCGCGGATGTAGGAGAAAGCGGCCATGGCCGATTCTTTCATGACATCGCCCAACTGCCCGGTGAGCAGCAGATTGCCCTTGCCGGGCATGATGCTGGTTTCGACGCGGAGGGTTTCGCCCCCGGTCTGGGTCCAGGCCATGCCGATGGCGACACCGATATCCGGTTCCACTTCCGCCTGTGTCTCTCCGTAGAACGGGGGGCCGAGCAGTTTTGTGACGATCTCCGGGGTCAGTTCACGCTCCCGGTCCTTTTCTTTGTCCACGATTTTGCGGGCGAGTTTGCGGCAGATGCCGGCAATGGCCCGTTCCAGTTCGCGAACGCCCGCTTCGCGGGTATAACGCTGAATCAGGGTATTCAATCCCTCCCCGGTGAACTGGACGTCCTGTTCCTTGAGGCCGCTGTCCTTGATCTTCCGGGGGATAAGGAAGAGGCGCGCAATCTGGATTTTCTCTTCATGGGTATAGCCGGGAAGGCGCACGATTTCCATGCGGTCCTGCAACGGGAAGGGTATGTTGTACTCGTTGTTGGCGGTGGTGATGAAGAATACCTGCGACAGGTCGAAACCGACTTCAAGGAAATGGTCGCTGAAATGCCCGTTCTGTTCCGGGTCCAGGGCTTCCAACAAAGCGGAGGAGGGATCGCCGCGAAAGTCCATGCTCATCTTGTCGATTTCATCCAGCATGAAGAGCGGGTTCTTCACGCCCGCTTCCTTGATACTTTGTATGATCCGGCCAGGCATGGCGCCGACATAGGTGCGCCGGTGGCCCCGAATCTCGGCCTCATCGCGGATGCCGCCCAGGGACACCCGCACGAACTTCCGGCCCATGGCGCGGGCGATGGACTGGCCCAGGGAGGTTTTCCCGACGCCCGGAGGGCCGACCAGGCACAGGATCGGGCCCTTGCCCTGTTTGTTGAGTTTACGCACGGCCAAAAATTCAAGGATGCGTTCTTTGACCTTTTCCAGACCGAAATGGTCGGCATCGAGAACCGCGCTCGCCTTTTTCAGGTCGATGGAGTCCTTGGTGCGCTTGGACCAGGGCATGTCGCATAGCCATTCCAGGTAGCCCCGCAGCACGGCGCTTTCGGGACTCATCAGGGGAAGCCTCTCGTAGCGCTGGAATTCGCGGTCGGCCTTCGCTTTTACCTCCTTGGGCATGCCGGCCTTATCGATCAGATCGCGTAATTCCGTAAACTCGTTGCCCCCGTCCTCGCGGGAGCCCAGTTCCTGCTGAATCACGCGCAGCTGTTCCTGGAGATAATGTTCGCGCTGGCCCCGTTCCATCTGTTCCCGCACGCGGTTGCGCACGCGGTGTTCGATTTCGGCGAGTTCGATTTCCCGGGCGAGGAGCAGGGAAATTTTTTCGAGCCGCTTTAGGACATCCAGGCACTCCAGCAGTTCCTGTCGTTCCTCCACGTTTACGAAGAGAAAGGCGCACACCGTGTCCGCGAACAAATCTGGCTCGGCCATGGCCTGAATGGTGAGAAATATTTCGGGTGCGATCCGCTGGGTGAGGCGCACATATTCCTCGAACTGGTGGAGCACGGCGCGCATGAGGCCGTCCACTTCCTTGCCGGAGGGATTGCGCGGCTCGATTTTTTCAACCTTGACCGTGTAAGGCATGCCCTTGAGGTTGAACGAGCGGACCTGGCCCCGGGCCAGCCCCTCGACAACGACTTTAATCGAGGCGTCGGGCAGGCGCAGGATGTTCACGATCTTGGCGGCCGTGCCGACACGATACAGATCCAGCGCCCGGGGCGTCTCTTCGGCGGCGTCCTTCTGGGTGCACAGGAACAGCGGGCTGGCTTCCTCAAAGGCTTTTTCCACGGCGGCCACGGACGGCGGCCGTCCGATAAACAGGGGCACCACCATGCGCGGAAAGACAACCGCGTCCTTCAGCGGCAGCAGGGGAAGTTCAAAACGGTCGATAACCGGTTCTTTCTTTTTGCGCGGCATTATAGTAAAGGCTCCTCTAACCCGGGATAAATCGGAAAGACAGTGTAAAGCATGACGAACAGCAGCCCGCTTCCGCGGTATTCCCGTTCACACGGGGCCGCTGCACACCGGGAGACAACAGCCCGCTCCCCTTCCCCGAAAGTACGGATTTCCCGTTGAAAAACAAACGGGCCGGTCAGGCCGATGCCGTATTGGCCTCGGTATCGGTCATGCCCTTGCGTTTGTCATGTTCGTATACGATAATGGGATCCTCATTGTGCAGGATCGTGCCGGGCGTTATGATGACTTCACGCACGTCCGAACGGCTGGGAATATCAAACATCAGCCCGAGCATGGCCTCCTCGAGAATGGCGCGCAACCCGCGCGCGCCCGTGTCAAAGGAAAAGGCCTGCTGCGCGATGGCGTCGATGGTGTCGTCCTGGAACTCCAGCTTGACCTTTTCCATCTGGAACAACTTCTGATACTGGCGCGTCAGGGCGTTCTTGGGCTCCACCAGGATGCGTTTGAGGTCTTCTGCGGACAAATCATGCAGGGTCGCCACAATCGGCAACCGCCCCGAAAATTCCGGTATCATGCCGTATTTGATCAGGTCCTCGGGCTTGACCAACGACAGAATGTCGCCGATGCGCTTCTGGTCCTTCGACTTGAGGGACGAATTGAAGCCGATGGTATTGTTACCGGTGCGCTTGCGGATAATCTGTTCCAGCCCGTTGAAGGCGCCGCCGCAGATAAACAGGATGTTCCGCGTGTCCACTTGGATGCATTCCTGCTGGGGATGCTTGCGCCCGCCCTGGGGCGGCACATTGGCAATGGTACCCTCAATGATTTTCAGCAGCGCCTGCTGGACTCCTTCGCCGGACACGTCACGGGTGATGGAAGGGCTGTCGCTCTTGCGCGCCGTTTTGTCGATTTCATCAATATAAACTATGCCGGTTTCCGCGCGCGCGCAGTCGAAATCGGCGCTTTGCAGCAGTTTCAGAATGACATTCTCGACATCATCGCCCACATACCCCGCCTCGGTGAGCGTGGTCGCGTCCACAATGGCGAAAGGCACATCCAGCATGCGCGCCAGGCTTTCCGCGAGCAGGGTTTTACCCGTGCCGGAAGGGCCGATGAGCAGCACGTTGGTCTTGTGCAGTTCCACACCGTCGATTTCGGCGCCCGTGGCCAGGCGCTTGTAGTGGTTGTGCACGGCGACGGAAAGAATGCGCTTGGCCCGATCCTGGCCCACCACATACTGATCCAGAAAGTCCTTGATTTCCCGGGGGGCGGGCACATGGACCGCTCGGCCGCCTTTTCGGCGGGCGCGGTCTTCGGCGACGATTTCACTGCACAACTTGACACATTCGTCGCAGATATTCACATCAGGACCTGCGACCAGTTTACTGACCTCGTCGTGACGCTTTCCGCAAAAAGAACATGTCGGCGCGTTCGATCGTGAACGCTGGTGTGGAGCCATTTGGAATCGTCTCCTACTGCCTCGGTTCCTGGTTAACCCGAATACCACGGTCCATTCGATACCACATTATGTGTCATTATAGCACTTTTTGGACCGTCTGTCAACAATATATTGTGTTGTCGATATCCATGGGTATTATGCCGTAAACAGGCCAAGAAGATCAAGCGCGCGGCAAGGCCGGATTGCGCACCAACACCTCATCAATGAGGCCGTACTCCTTGGCCTCATACGCGCCCATGAAGAAGTCGCGATCACTGTCGTGGCGGATGACGTCCAGCGATTGGTTGGTATGCTTGACGAGTATCTCGTCAATCATCTCACCGATGCGCACGATTTCGCGCGCCTGGATGTCGATATCCGCAGCCTGCCCCTGAACGCCGCCCATCAACTGGTGCAGCAGAAACCGTGAATAGGGCAGGGAAAAACGCTTTCCCTTGGCGCCGGCCGCCGTGAGCACCGCCGCCATGCTGGCGGCCTGGCCGATGCAGATGGTGGTGATGTCGGGGCGCACATATTGCATGGTGTCATAAATGGCCAACCCTGCCGTGACACTGCCGCCCGGAGAATTAATATAAATGTTGATGTCTTTGTCCGGGTCTTCCGCTTCCAGGAAGAGTAACTGCGCGATCACATAATTCGCGACGGCGTCATCAATGGTAAAGCCCAGGAAAATAATCCGGTCTTCCAGGAGCCGTGAAAAGATGTCATAGGCCCGTTCGCCCCGGCTCGTCTGTTGATAGATGGTAACCGCCTGCGGATTGACCGGGGAGACGCCCCCGAGCCCCGCGACGCCGTTCAGAACGGCCGCAACGCGCCCGATATGGCCGGCTGTATTCGTGTCCTCAGGCATCCTGTTTCGCTTCGTCTTCATTTTGTTCTTCCCCGGCTTGCTTTTCCTGCCACTCGGAGAGGGGCACCGTCTTTACGGCAACCTTGGCAACCAGCGCGTCCAGCGCCTTGGTGGTGAGAATGCGATAGGCGCTTGCGCTGCGCACCTCCTCGTCGGCGAGATAGTGTTTCATCAGTTCGAACTGCTGTTCGTTGCCGCTGGCCAGGGTGCGCGCGTAGGTTTCAAAATCGGCCTCGGTAACTTCGATGCCTTCTTTTTCACAGACCGCGTTGATGGCATACATGGACTTTACGGTGAAGAGCCCCTGCCGGTCGGCGGCGGCCCGGATTTCGTCCTGTTGCTGTTCTATTTCTTCGGCGGACACGTGCTGCTGCATCATGTTGTCGACGATATTGTTGTACTCGCCTTCTGTGATCTGCTGCAACTGGCCCTTAGGTAGCACGAAGGTGCTTTCTTCGATCAGTTTATTGAGGACTTGGTCGCGCAGCATCTCGGAAAC
>JAAYBJ010000316.1 GCA_012730105.1 Candidatus Hydrogenedentota bacterium | reverse complement strand
CATTTACGCGGGAGGAACGAAAAACTGGCACAAGTGCGCCCACGAAACGGTCGATGACCCTAACACCAGCGTGATCACATGCGTATTCGATGAGCCGGTCATAATTCGTTGTGAACAAGTTCAAGCGGTCACGCGACGCGGCGCGGCTCGCAAAACTTAACAAGAAAGAGACAAGGATGTTCCCTGATGTCTCAGATTCTTGAGAGTTCTCCTGCAACTTATTCAACAGGTTTCTTTCTGTTTCCAAGATTGACCGTAAAAAGGCCAGTAACGCTTCTTCAATCTCCTTCTTCCACGCATCCTCTCTGGAATCCCCGATTATTTTCAGGCCAGCCAGTAGTTGGTTCGCCACTCGGATTTGGTCTTCAAAGTTGGCTTCTTCTCCACGCCCGGCTCGAACGGCACTCTTCTTCGCGTGTTCGTTCATTTTCTCGAAAAGTTCGGTCTTGAAATCGTACCGCATCATAGAAGCGGATGCGGCCCCGGCTTTCGCCGCTATTCCAGACGTAAATCCATTACCAAGCAAGAGAGACAGATGTTCGCTCTGAAAGACAGCGGAAAGCCAAGGTTCTATTCCCTTCCGGTGTTTGCCTGGGTCATCCGGTGGCGAGTCTTCACCCCAAGCTTCTGGCCCGGTTTTGTACAGGTGCTTCTTCCAGTCAATCATGCAAGGTGCCTTTCATCGAAGTGTTGTAATCCAGCCGAAGAACTTCTCCTTTGGAAGCGGGTAAACACTAAGCAATTTCAAGTGCCCATTTACCCCGTTGTTGCCGTAAAACAATCAATCGCATCTCGGAACAGGTTGTGGTAACATTTCGCCGACCTCTAATCCAACATTCCGCCGCCAGCACAGTTGGCACAAAACCCGCCGATATCGCCTAGCGCATTCCACTTACTCGTCTTTCTTGACTTCCGCGCCGCACATATCGCACTGCATAGCAACCTCCTACCTACGTGGGACTTGGCAGAATAGATGAGTCCGGGCAGGCTCATTCCGAAACCTCCATGTCATCCGACAAACCAAGTTCGCGTAGTGCGGTTTTAATCTCATCCATCTGGTGTTTGGTCAGGCCGCCTTCGGGACTTACCTCGACGTCCAGGTTGATTTTGAGACCTTTGGCGGCGGCGTAGCGGGACAGGACCTTTGTGTAAAAATTCATCCATTTTTGCGGGGGCACCTGGCCTTTCCAGCGGACAGCCGTAACCCCTGTCTTTATGGTGGGAACAGACGGGAGGTCTATCTGTTTTCCTGGGCTGCCGGATTTACCGTCACTGTTAGGAACCGTTGGGGGCGAAACTGTTGAGATTTGCCCTTGAATTACACTAGCAGATGTTTGTTCGGCATTCTTTGAGCCTGCCTCTGCCTTCTTATGCGCCTCAGCGGTCTCTTTCTTAATCACGAACATATCGTCTGAGATTTCCACATCCAGCGGACTCAGTTCTTCGGCGAAATGGAATGGGGCATAGCCTCCCTTGCTTCCCTTGCCCACATAACCCAACATTTTACTTTGTATACCGCGCGCGACGGTGTCCTTGACCGTCTGTTCGCCGTTCAGGAGTTTGGGAAACATGGGCGATGCGAAGAAGGCGTCGCGTATGGATTTTGTACTCCATTCCGTGAACGCGGGCGGCCAGTTCCGGAGCAGAAAGTTTGGGCTGATGCTGGCCTCCACTTCCCCGTCTTTTTTCAATTGCTGCAGGATCAGCCCGGTCATGCTATGCGCCATGCTGCTGTTCACCAGGCCCATGTCGCTGATGCGGAGTTTGTTATCCTTGCCAAGCAACACAATATAGCGGTAAGCGCGCCAAACCGTCTCTTGCAGGTCTCGCTTGGATTTCTTGAGATTATCCTCCAACTGCCTGCGTTGGTTTTCGTCCAGATGTTCCGCTTCGTCTTCTTTGATCTCCTGCCAGGCGAGAAGTTTCCTAGCCTCATTTTCCAGGGCTGCCGCAGTATCGGGCACACACCACACCAGGGCGCTCTTAAAGGTCCGGGATGACGCGCCACACTCCCGGGTCATCGTTTCCAGTTCCCGAAGGGTAACCGCCTTGTCCGCCAGGGACTTGTCCGGGCCGAGAATGACCAGTGTCAACATGGGCCGATTCGGCACATCACTGCTTCGCTCCGGGAAGAAGCGCCGTTCCACCCCTCCCTGGACCGTGGGGTCATTCAGCGAAAACACCCGCTGAACCTCGATGCGAACCGTTTCTTCGATTTTGCGAGGGTCTATACTCGCGCGCCTGTCCGCCAGCATCTTGTTCAGGTTCGGTGTGAAACTGAAGCGGTACTTGTTTTTCTGGACCCCCAGGTAATAGCAGTGGGTTACAAGGGCCTCCAGTACCGTGTCCACATTCCCGCTGTCCAGGTCGGGTTCACCCAGGGCGAGTCGGATTTCCGGTACGGTCGCTTCGTCGCTGGTGGTGCCGCCGTTCGACTCGAACAGGATGACGGTTCCCGCCTTGCGGTGGAGGCGGCTCTTCTTGATGGCCTCCACGGCCTCCTGGTCCAGCCGGGCGGCATGGGAATCGGGCTTCCCGCAGATATCCGTCGTGATGGCCGCTTCCAGGCGGCTCTCATCCAGCTGCTCCAAGAGTACCGAGCGGAACATGGAATCCTCCAGGGGGGCGCTCCCCAGTCCTATCAGGGGGTCTCTTCGACCTTCCTTGTACCCTTCCTGGTAGGCCTTGGCCACCCACAGTGCCAGCATGCGCAACACGCCGCGTGTGCGTTGAAAGCGGGGGAGGGTCTGCCATTTGCGCTCGAATACCGACAACACCATGGGATGGAAAGGATAGGCGTCCTTGAAGGTATCCAGCGCCTGGTCCACGGGAAACCAACCTGGCACCTGTTGCCGATGGTCCATCACCCAATCCGCATAGGCCCGGCACACCTCCTGCGCCTGCCGGGTGAGTGCCACCTTGCCGTTCTGGCCGACCGCGTCATCGTCCCACTCGAACAGGCGCCGCCGGATAATCTCCGCCGATTCCGACTCCGAGGACATCAGGATGGGTTTGCCCACCCGGTCCAGCATCTTTTTGAAGCGGGTAAAGTCGGCCTCGTCCTCCTGGCTCATCTCCAGCAGAGATGCCGGAATGGACGCCACCAGTACCACGTTGTTCATGCCGCGGGCTGTCTCGGACAGGTTATGCAGAAAGTTGTACAGTTGCGCAGCCAGGCCCATCTTGCGCCCCCGGCTGATGAAATTCATCAATTCGTCCATCAGGATCAGGCAGGGCTGATCCTTTGGCAGGAATTTATGGATGACATCCCCCCCCGGAGCAACCCCATCGGCGTCATGTTGCGTTACCACCTTAAAGGCATTATCTCCACCCAATTGCCAAGCAATTTCGCCCCAAGGTGTCTTGCGCAACGGTGTCCCGTCATTTCCTCCCCGCCCTTGAATGGCATCAAACTCGGTTCCCACAAACACCGCCGTCCGACATTCCGGGATGCGTCTGACGCCTGCCTGTTCCAATATTTGCCGTACCCCGGGCCATTTACCCGCCGTCTTGCCGTGGGTAGCCAGGTGGTAAAGTAGTGTCAGCGCGTGGGTCTTGCCTCCGCCGAACTGGGTCGCCATGTTAAATACGGCGGACGTTTCCGTAATTTGTCCGTTCAAGCGTCGCACGGCTTCCGACGCGAGCGATAACAAATTCTTGGTCAGAAAAGTACGGCGGAAGAATTCCTGCGGCACGCGATACACATCCGGCCCCTGGTTATCTCGGACTTGGTCCAGATGCACGGCGAACTCCGCCGCGTCCAAGGGGCGCTCCTCGCGCAAGTCTTCGCGAGGGGTGATGAGTTTATGCCAAGGTTGTAAAGCCATTTTGTTTGCCTTTCCCTACCGACAAGATAGACAAGCGTGTTTCAAAGAGTAGTGTATTGACAGCGCGCTTATAATGTATACTTGTCAATCT
>JAAYBJ010000040.1 GCA_012730105.1 Candidatus Hydrogenedentota bacterium | reverse complement strand
GTTAATAGTTCTCAAATGGTGACTTTCAACGTGTGCTTTTTCATAGGGTGTTCAATTTCCATTATTAAAATATATCACATAGTTTATTTTGTTATATCATATTACCTATGCAATGTCAATCAATTTTTTGGGTACCTGTTTGGGTGTGATTTGTACGCAACTGCTTCCGCAGGATAAACTTAACGCGAAAACAATAAGTGGGATATCCTCAAACAGCCCTCCGGGAATCCCCCCTTCCCACTGTTCCCCAACCACTTGCCCCATAAAAAAGGAACCTTATCGGGGATAAGGTTCCTGAAACGGTATCAAGCGTGGAATATCGGGATGCTTATGGCTTAAATTCCTTTCCGGTAATGTTCTCATATTCTTCCCAGGACTCATGCTTGTGGTCCCGTTCGTCCAGGCTGATGCGCCGGAAAAGGTCGGCCAGGGTGTTTACCCGGGGATAATACTCGAAGTAAGCGGTGTCTATTGGGGTTTCCTCCCACTGGGGATGGTCAACCACCGCCTTGGCATATTCTCGTTCGGCATGACTTTCGAAACGTGCATTCATGTCAAAGGACAGTTCCGGTTTTATCCGGTACATCACGCGGGTGAGATAATAGTAGCCCCAAGCCAACAGGCGCGGCATCAGGAAGTGTTTGAAAAACTTGCGCTTTAAGCCCTGTTGCCGCATTAAGTCATCGAGAATAAACAGGTGCCACTGTTCATTGTCCTGGGACCGTCGGCCCATTTCAATGTGGTGCCAGGCGAAATCGGAAGTTTGTTTCTCCGGGTAGTCCTGGCTCGTGTAATCGCGGGTCAGGCGCAGGTAGGAGCCGGTTTCCCAGGCCATGTAGGGATACCGCGCCAGCACTTCAATAACCATGAACTTTTCCAGTTCCCGGCCTTTGCCGTAGATCAGGTCCATGGCGGCATACATGGTTTTCAGGATGAAGTTGGAATGGAGCCCGGGATCGGCGAGCGTCTTTTCCCACTCCGCCTTGAGATCCACCTCTTTCCCCATGGTGTATTCAAACTTGGACATACCTAGTACCCTTTTCTATGATAAGTTGTGGTCATGAAATAAAACCGTACCGCAGAACGCCGCTTTAGGAAAGCAGGGTTTCGTCCTCCGCGACTTTGCGTATGGCGCCGACGATGGACGGCCGCGGGTTCTTGCCGCAATACAGGTCGAAACGGTAGCCTTCCTGCGCCTCATGGCCTTTCATGAAACAGTCGCTGTCCATGAAAACGGGGCCTTTAAAGGCGACGTCCAGGCGGAGGCTCTTGTTGTAGTCCAGCTCCTGAAAATGCACCAGGCATTTGGCAAGCGCCCACATGCCGTGGATGATATCCCGTTTGAATCCAAAGGCTTTCGCCAATAGTTTTGACACGTGAATGGGGTTGTAGTCCCCGGTAATCCCGGCGTAGCGGCGGCCCATGTTTCGGGGCACGTGCCACTGCGCCTTGATGCTGGGTTCCGCGAGTTCATCGAAGGCGGCAAGCGTGGAGGCCTCCATGATTTCGCCGAACTTTCTGCCCCGGAACAGGTAGGCGCTGACGCTTTCCCAAACACAAGTCCCCGAGGCGTGAACCTTGGTGATGACATCCACTTCCAAGCCCGGCTTAAGCACCCGGACATCCCCGAAAGCGCAGGTCAGGTCCACCGCTTCATTTTCGCCGATCTGCCGCCGCTGCAGGATATGATTGCGCGCATGCACCGCGCCCAGGGCGGAAGCGGGGAACTCCTTGTTGGCCAGCATGTGGATGTGCATGGCCGAGGTGAGTACATGGGGATAGAGCAGGGGTAATTTGCCGTCATTGCCGAAGCCGCAGGCCTCCCGGTAGGCCTGGATTTTTTCCGGGGTCTCCCGCGCCGCGGACCAGTGCGCCTCCGTTCTGGGGAGTTTGTCAAGCCCGGCGTACTTCGCCCTGCCCGGCGTAAAAATATTCAGGTAAGCGCTGAATAAGGAAGGCTTTTCTTTAAAGTCCAGAATGGTCGCCATAATCCGTTCTCCTGAAGGTTGGGTACTGCTATTATACACACGGTACGGGAGTCATTTCCGTATTCCCGTCCGAGTCAGATTCCTGTGTCTTCGTCTGGGGCCTTTGCGGCCTCCTTCTTTTTCTTTTTAGTATCCTGCTCCCCGGCGTTGTCCTGTTCCATCGGCGCTTCCCCCTCGCCTGCTTCTTCTCCCTCCGCGCCTTTTTCCACCACCGAAAAGAGAAACGCCCGGTGGTCTATGCCGTCATAGCCGTCCAGCGCGCCCCAATGAATGGCATAGGCGCCGGGTTCGAGCGGTTGCGCGGGCCGCAACTCCAGCAACTGCCGTTCCGGTTCATCCAGGGGACGGGACAGCAACGGAATGGGTTCTCCCGCAATCCACACATCTTCGTTGTAAGGGATTTTCTCGTCCTTCTTATCTTTTGCGGACAACGCCCCCGCTTGCGCCATGGCCGCCTTGACCTTTTGAAGGCTGCACAGGTGGGCATCGTAGGCCGGCATCTTGTGTGCGATCAGGTGCGGCGGGTTCGCTTCGGGAAAGTCCTGCGGATCCGCGTACGCAATGGTTACACCGGGTTCCACCGGCGTGCCGAAGGCGAAACCTTTGTCCTTGACGGCATAGCGGTTAACGCGGGGGCGCTCGGTCGCCTGGTAGCGAAAATTGTTAAAGGTATATACTCCTTCACCCATGGGAAGCGGCCATAACTGGACCGGCTCCATGTCCAGAATTCCCAGGGAGGGTACGGTCACGGTGCGATGCACCGTAGCATAGCCTGTCTTCGAGAATTCAATTCCCAGATCCCCGGAAGCCACCCGGCAAGAATAAACGCCGTTGGCGTTGGACAGTCCTTCATGCGCGGTACCCGCAACCCGCACCACAACCCCCGGTAACTCCTCGCCGCTGATGTCGGTGACGGTTCCCCGCAGCAGCGCGTTCTGCATGCACCCTGACAGCAACAGGCAAAGCGCGACGCCATGCCACGCGCTTACGCGTTTGGAATGACGAACAGGTATGTTTCTCAGCCCTTGCATATCTTCGGTATCCGTACTGTTTTTATATCCGCCATCACGGCTTGTTCACGTTGCCCATAAACACCGCGTTTTCCCGGGCACTTTCCATGGAATCGTGCTCAGAGGCATCCTGCTCCACGATAAACCATTTTGTACCGGCCCGCAAGGCAGCGGGCAGTATGCGGTTCCAGTCTATCATGCCTTTTCCCAATTCCGCGAAAGCCGGGGGCTCCACGCTTTTGAAGTCTTTGACATGCACCAGTGGTACGCGCCCCTGTAAGCGTTTCAGGAGGGCGTTAATATCGGCCTTGCCCACCACCGCCCAGCCCAGGTCCAGCTCCGCTTTGAGATTGTCCGGGGAACTATTGTTAAAAATTAAGTCAATAATGGTGTTGTCCCCGATGGATTCAAATTCATGGGCATGATTGTGATAGCACAGCGTCAGGCCTTGCTCTCTCAACTGCGCGCCGGCCTTGTCCAACTGTTCCGCCGCCGCCAGCCAGGCGTCCCGGTCAGGACAGGTTTCCGGGCCGAGCCAGGGCGCCACCACATAAGACACCCCCAAGGTGCGCGCCTGCTCCATCACCTGCGTGGTCTGTCTGACAACCTCCCCGTAAGGCACGTGCATGCTCATTGGGGCCAATCCGGAGGCTTCCAGCAAAATTTTCAACTGGAGCGGCGACAATTCATAATTTCCCGCCAGTTCCACGTGATCGTAACCGGCGGCCTTGATACGCACGAAACCGTCGCGCGGATTGTGTTCCAGATAGTCCCGCACGGAATACAACTGCAATGCGAAGGGATAAGAGGCCATCGATACTACTCCCAAGATAAACCTGTACGCATACCGGACAGGGCGGATTGATTTTATAGGTTTAGGACACTGTTATGGCGCGCTCCAAGGCCCGATATTTCGGACGGACATGAAAACGCGCGTGAAGATACTATATCATATTCATAAACGGGGGTCGGAGTCTATCCGGCCCTCCCCCATTTCCATCTTGTGTTTAAACCAATGTTAGGTGAATGAAGATGCAGAAACAATTGAATATCCTGAAGGTTATTGCGGCGCTGCCTTTGATCACGAACGCCCTTTGCGCCTACTCGGAGCCACTGGCCCTCAAAGCCGTCGCCCTTGAAGATACGGTTGAGGTCTATGCCGGTGACAACTTGTTCACCTCTTATAAGTTTGGCGACGATACGCAGAAATACCCCTATTTTTACCCTGTTAACGGCCCCGCCAGCGGTTCCCCCGTGACCACGGAAAGTACCACACCTTACCCGCACCATCACTCCCTCTTTTTCGGGTGTGACAGGGTGAATGGCGGCAACTATTGGCAGGATACCCTGGAGGCCGGGCGCATAGTTTCCACAGCCGTGCGTGTCGTCGAGGCGGAAGGATCGCGGGTCGTTTTTGAGAATGATTGTGAATGGCGCAAGCCGGGCGAGGCGCCGGTACTGCAGGACAGACGCGTTATTCACGTCAGCGCTCCAAACGCGTCTCTGCGGGTCATAGACTTCGAGATTACCCTGACGCCCCTGACGGATGTCTATGTGGAAAAAACGAACCACTCCCTTTTCGCGGCGCGCATGAAACCGGAAATGAATGTCGCTTCGGGCGGCGTGCTGGTCAACGCGGAGGGAGACCTGGCGGAAGCGGGCACCTTCGGGAAAGCCTCGCCCTGGTGTGATTTTTCCGGCAAGAACGGGGAAGTTACGGAGGGGCTTGCCATTTTTCAGCACCCCGGCAACCCGCTCTACCCGGTGAAATGGTTTACGCGCGATTACGGGTTCTTCTCCCCCACCCCCTTGTACTGGCCGCCTGACGGGAAAGGCGTGACCTTGGAAAAGGGAGCATCGGTCACGTTGCGGTACCGGGTGATTGTTCACGAGGGCACCGCTGCGGAAGCCGGCATACAGACACTTTTTGAAGCCTATGCTTCCGGGGCGGGGCAAAGCATTCCTTCAGAGTGATGGTCAGCAGTGTTCTTCCTGGTAGCGGGCGAGGGCGCACCCGGCGCAGCCGATCACCCCGGAGTCTGAACCCAGCCCCGCGGGCAGTATCCGGCATCGTTTCGCAGGCACTTCAAAGGCATTGGCCATCACGGTTTCGCGGACGGTGTCAAACAGCATATCGCCCGCGTTAATCATGCCGCCGCAAAGCACAATCCGTTCCGGGTTCAGCGCGTTGACCATGCTGGCCGCGCCCAGACCGAGCCAAACCGCCGTTTCATGGAACACGTGAAGGGCGTACTGGTCGCCTGCGGCCGCCGCTTCGTAAATCATCTTTCCGGTCAGGGCTTCGGGATCGCCGCCGGAAAGATGTTTTAGTGTAGTTTCAGCGGCCTCCCATCCTTCCGTGGCGGTGCGTGTCATGCCCGTTACCGAGGCGTAGGCTTCCAGGCACCCGCGTGCCCCGCAGCCGCACAAACGCCCGTCGCGCTGTACCGTAATATGGCCCAGTTCCGCCGCGGTGCCGTCTATGCCGCGCAGCAGGCGCCCGAAAACGACGATACCCCCCCCCACGCCGGTTCCCAGGGTGAAGACCACAATGCTTTCGGCGCCTTGGCCGGCGCCCAGCCAGTATTCCCCGTAGCAGGCGACGTTGGCGTCATTGTCGACATAACAAGGCACTCCGAGTCGCTTGGTCATTTCGGCGGCAAGAGGAACGTTTTTCCAGCCCGCGAGGTTGGGCGGACTGTATACAATGCCGGTCTGCCAGTTCATCGGACCGGGCGCCCCGAAACCCGCCGCCAAGGCCTGGGACATTTCCAGGCCGTTCACGCGCATCAGGTCGAACACGCTTTCGGCCATAAGGTCCATAATGGCCCCAGGACCGTCCGATGCCCCGGTCGGCCTCGATTCCTTGGCGATGATTTTGCGGTCTTCCGAAACAATGGCGGTCTTAACGTTGGTGCCGCCCAAGTCTACGCCGATGATTACGTTACTCACGGTTCCTTTTCTCCCATCTCGCCGACAACGCCTAGGGCATGCTTTATCCGGGCCATGGCGCAATCACGGCCGAGCAGTTCCGTCAGTTCGTACAAGCCCGGGCCCACGGTTTTACCCGTCAGTGCAAGGCGGGTCGAATTGACCAGAGCGCCTATTTTGATCTCGTTCTCCGCCGCGGCACGCTCATAGGATGCCTTCAGGACATCCCGGTTCCAGGTCTCCGCGTGTTCCATGCAGGAAAGTGCCGTCTGCAAAACACGGGGTGAATCAGGTTGCCTGAAATACTTCTGAAGCCCTTTGGGATCGTAGTCCTCGACCTCTTTGAAGAAGAAATCCGTAAAGGGAACAATATGGTTTAAGGTAGGTATCTTTTCCTGGCAGATGCCCGCCACGGCAACGAGCCAATCCCGGGGGCGAGTGTCAACGTCCAGACCGTTTGCGCGCAGGATCGGCAACACGCGGTCGCAAAGCTGTTCAGGGCTGAGCATGCGTATGTGCTGGCCGTTGAGCCAGTCCAGTTTCTTGCGGTCGAAGCGCGCCGGCGACTTGGTGAGGCGTTTCAGGGAGAACAGGCGTTTCAGATCGTCCAGAGAAAAAAACTCGCGCCCTTCCTCCTCCGAGGTCCATCCCAGCAGCGCGATATAATTGATCATGGTCTCAGGCAGATAGCCGTCCTCGCGCCAATCCAGCACGTTGGCGCCGTGAAGCCGCTTGCTGAACTTCTTGCCATGTTCATCATGCACGAGGGGCGTATGGGCGAACTTCGGCAGCGGGTACCCCAGCGCGTTGAAAAGCATCACGTGCCTTCCCGCGTTCGTGAGGTGGTCGTCGCCGCGTATGATGTGAGTGATTTGCATCAGACCGTCATCCACCACCACCGCAAGATGAAAAATCGCGTCGCCGTTGGGCTTGACGATAATGAAGTCGTCGTATTCCCGGTTGTTGAAGCGCACCGGCCCCTGAACGATATCCTCCACCACGGTTTCGCCCTCCGGCACCCGGAACCGGATGGTGTACGGGGCGTCACCCTTGGCCGTGATTTCCTCCGGACTTAAATTGCGGCATTTGCCCGAATACCGGGGCGGCCGTTTTTCAAGAGCGGCCAGTTCCCGCTGGGCGTCCAATTCTTCTTTGGTGCAAAAACATTTGTAGGCTTTGCCCTCGGCAAGCAG
>JAAYBJ010000039.1 GCA_012730105.1 Candidatus Hydrogenedentota bacterium | reverse complement strand
TGCCCGAGGATTCCCAGGAATACCTGTACGCCAAGGACAAACTGAAATTGTGATGCATCCTTCGGGGGGGCTGCGTTCGAAAGTATTAATCGCCTTCGGTATCGGTATCGATTCCCTCACCCAACGCATACTTTTGCTAAAAATTTCGATAGCGATGCCGATAGCGATACCGATACCGATGCCGATGCCGATAGCTTTTTGCAGGGGAGTTGGTACGGTGTGAGGGAGATGTTCCGGGCTTAAAGGGGGCGGGTATACCGGTCGTGCAGGCCCAGTTCGCGGATCAAGGCTTCCCAGGTCGCTTCGTCCAGGCATCGGTTCACAAAACGCAGCCGGCGCGTATCGCCGCCGACGTGTTCGAGGTAGATGTCGAGGCGTTCTTCCGGCAGGAGGCCTTCGGCGCGGTCGGCCCATTCAATGACGCACACCCCGTCGGTTTCCACGATGTCCTCATAACCCAGAGTCAGCAATTCCTCCGGACCGCCCAGGCGATATAAATCCAGGTGGTAGAGGATGCGATCCCGGCCGTATTCATTGACAAGGGTGAAGGTGGGGCTGTGCACGGGAGTGTCGCCGGTGAAATAGCGGGCCATGCCTCGGGTCAGGCAGGTCTTGCCGGTGGCCAGTTCTCCGTGGAGCGCCACCACCGTGCCGGGCGGCAGCCACGGGGCGAGCCGTTCCCCCAGGGACTCCGTTTCTTCGGCGCTGTGCGTGACGCATTCGAAGTTATCCATGGGCCGCTTTCCGTTCCAGGACGCTGTGATACAGGTCGATATAAGCCCGCGAGGACCGGTCCCAGGAATAGTCCTGGGCCATCCCGTTGTCGCGCAGGCGCGCCAACAGGGCCTTGTCCCCGTAAACATCCACGGCGGCCCGCATGCAGCGGACCAGGGCCTGGCGGGTGAGGGGGATGAAGGAGAAGCCCGTGGCGCCTTCAACCGTGCCCAGGAGCGGCCGGTAGGGCGCGACCGTGTCGGCCAGGCCGCCGGTGCGGCGAACTACCGGAACGGTTCCATAGGCCATGGCGTATAGCTGGCCCAGCCCGCAGGGTTCATAGCGCGAGGGCATGAGGAAGAAATCGCTGCCCGCCTGCACGGCATGGGCCCGGGCCGCGTCAAAGCCGAGATGTACGGCGAAGCGGTCCGGCCAACGTGCCGCCGCGTCGCCCATTCGCGCTTCCAGCCCCGGGTCGCCCGTGCCCAAGACCACCATCTGGAGATCGAGTTCCGTCAGATCTTCGAGCGCGTCCGCGACCAGGTCAATGCCTTTTTGCCAGTGCAGGCGGCTGACGATGCCGAAAAGGGGGGCATCGCTTCGGGGCAGTCCGAACAGATCCTGGAGCGCCGCCTTGCACCGGCTCTTGCCTTCGAGATGATCCTTGTCAAAGCGGGCGGCAATCTGCTTGTCCGCCGAAGGGTTCCAGACGGCATAGTCCACACCGTTGAGGATGCCGTGGAGATCGGCGCGCCGCGCGGCAAGCACACCGTGCAGGCCGGCCCCGTATTCGACCGTCTGTATTTCCCGGGCGTACCTCGGGCTGACCGTGCTGATCGCGTCGGCGAAAACCAGCGCGCCCTTCATCAGGTTCATGTCGCCCTCGTATTCGAGAAAGTCGGAGGAAAACAGTTCCGGGCTGAAGCCTGTGGCCTTGAAGTGGGCCGCGTCGTACCGGCCCTGGTAGGCCAGGTTGTGAATGGTAAACAGGCTTGCCGCGCCGCCCCAGAAGGGGTCGGTGCGGAAACGCGTTTTCAGGTAAACGGGTATGGG
>JAAYBJ010000005.1 GCA_012730105.1 Candidatus Hydrogenedentota bacterium | reverse complement strand
TTGACGGTTTTCACGCCGTGCCTTCTTGCGTAGTATGGGAGCGGGAAACGCGCCATCGTTCGAAGCTGAAGAAGCGGCCAGACCGCATCCTTCGGCGCGAAGCGGTCGCAGAAACAGATGCCGAACAGGTCGACCACGACATCCGCCTCCCGGATGCGGCGAAGCGCGGCGTCCAGCTCGGCGTCGGGGAAAAGGCTCTTGCCAATTCCAGGAAAGAAAACCCTGGACAGGAAGCGCTTCGAGGAATAGGCGCTGATCGGCATGATATCGAAATCCATCCCCCGCTTTGCCTGGGCGGAGACCGGCCCGCATTGGATATAAGTCAATTGGACATCGTCCTGGTACAGCCTGCGCAGCAATTCGCGGAATCCGGAAAGGATTGAAGGGCAGCCAAAGTTATTGTCCAGGACCAGCCCGCACGCAACGATTTTCTTCATGCCCCCTCCTTTAAGACCGTCTGAATCAACGCCCGCCCCCTTCGGGCGATTTCGGTACTAGAACCCTGGCTGGGATACCGGCGACCGTCATGCCTTCCGGCACGTCGTCAATGACCACCGCGTTCGCGCCGATTGTGCTGTTGTCTCCGATCGAAATGGGCCCGAGCACAACCGCCCCGGGGTAAATGACCACGTTTTTGCCCACGATGGGGTGGCCGTTGCCCCTCGTCCTGTGTTTTCTGCCGCCAAAGGTCACATTCTGGTAAACGCTGCAGTTTGCCCCGATGACGGTTCCCCGGGAGACGACAACGCCAAGCGCATTGTGGTAAAAGTCAACGGATCTGTCAATATCGGCCATCAGCGAAACGTCGCACGCAAAAACGATCCGGTTGAACGTCCAAAGCAGCTTGGGAAGCAGCGGAACCCTTTTCAAAAACAGTTTCCGCGCCAATGAAATCGACCGTCCGACAAGGTGCTTCTTCATTATTCATTCTCTTTCCGGCATATCGCCCGGTAGTAAGCATATAGGGAATCCGATGCCTCGTCCATGCCGAATCCTTTGGAATCGATGGCTTCCTGACCGCCGCGCGGACTGCGTGCCCCCTTCGTATCCAGGATGCGTTCCGCCCAGTCCGCCAAGCTGGAGGATGCCGGCATGAAATGGACGCGGTCTGTCAGAACCACCGTACGCGGCACGGCAGCGGAAGCGACAACGGGCAGCCCCGCGGCCTGCGCCTCCACCGCGGCGTTCCCGTACCCCTCATACAGGGACGGGAAGACAAACACATCCATGGCGCAATACCATTCCGGCACATCGTTCCTGGCCCCGGCAAAACGGACTTTTCCCTCAATCCCTTCAAGCTTCACCTTGTCCACAACCGGCTGAAACAACGGCCCGTCGCCGACCAGCAGCAGCCTTGCGGTATCGTCCCGTGCCAGCACTTCTTTGAAAATATCGACGAGAAAGCCGTGGTTTTTCGCTTCGGTGAACCTGCCGACATGCCCCAGGACAAAACCGTCCTCCAGCCCGAGTTCCGACCTCCTCCTTGCTCTGTGCTCAGGGCTGACGGCAAAGGCATCCAGGTCGATGGCGTTCTTGATGACCCTGAAGGGTTTTCCCTTGAAAAAAAACTGCCCTGATTCTTCGGAATTTGCGAGCAGGTGAGTGCTCAAGCCCGTCCCAAGCCGGATAAAAAGTCGGTAGGTTGCCTGTATGGGCAATTTGCCGTCTGTTTTTGAAGTCCGCGCGTGAAACAGCCGGATTGGCACCTTGCATTTCCTGGCGGCCAGAAAAAGCAGCCAGCTCCGGGTGATGTTGTAGGCGTGTACAATATCATAATGACCCGCACGGAGGACAGCCATCAGCTGCTTATAATAGCTCAGCATGTGAAACGGGCTGTAAGCGCCGATGGTATGGACGGCACAGCCCTGTTCCTTCAACCGGCGAAGCTGGGGCGACGCCT
>JAAYBJ010000315.1 GCA_012730105.1 Candidatus Hydrogenedentota bacterium | reverse complement strand
TCATGATCGCGAATAAGCGCAATCTGCGACTGGGCGCTGCCGCACCCGCCGCAGATACTGTCCGTATATTCGAACTCGGTCAGTTTGTTCATGGGGTCGAGCACCGACACGACACGCTTGACGTTGACGTCAATAAATGTGCCTTTCGTTAAATTATCAGTTCTACCGTCTGCCCTGATTTCTTGTAACACGCTGTGTCACTGATATAATATGATGACCTGCAAAGGGGACAAGAGGAATTCCCGACGGGTATGTCGTGATAATCCTTGTGTGTTGGATATTCTACCTCCCATGACTCCTGAACCGTTAGAAATCGATAGGCACATCGCAAATTTATGCATGTTGCCCAGGAAACATGCAAATACTTGTCGAAAGAAACCTGACCAACACGTGTGACCATCCCGTACTGCTCAATGTTCGCGACTTTCAGCAACAACTCCGTATAATCTAGTTTTCCTATTTTCGCCAGATGGTAAAAATGCCTGTGATTAAATTCGTCTCTTGGTTGGGATATTAATGAATCTATACAATTTTCTTTTAGATCAGCAATCCCTTCTTTTGTCAATTCAATTACCGCCGTTGAAGAACCTTTTCTCCAAGCGCGCATAGTACAACGAGCCTGCCGACCGATTTCATCGCGCATTCCTCGGCGTGAAGTGCGCACGAAATCATCAACATCAAACTTTACTATCCGAGATTTCGAACCACGATCCGGGTATAAGTAAAGAAAGTGATAGTCCTGAAATGAAATTGGAGAAACATCACGCCCACAATGTGCACATATAATATCCGATACTCGATAGCCTGTTTCGTCAGTATTTCTTGCCTCAGACATCAACGCGTACGAAATGTTGTGACAGGCTGATGTACTCACGTTGCATCGAAAAGCGCCCAACCGTACTGTTGAAGGGAATACCAGTCTATTAGGCAAAGGTGCGGGTTTTCCCCGGTACACCCTTGTGCAAATGACGGGAATACGCTCCGTCATACAAAGTTCAAGGGATGTAAAGTCTCCAACATCTACTACCGTTGTAGGCAAAGCCAAATAGCCATCGGGTTCACCCTGTATTTCGTTCATTTTCTGCCAAAATTCGGCCAAGGTATCCATATTCCCATCTATCGAAAGAGATCTGAAACCATTTGGGTATACACACAGTTTCAATCTGTAAATCTCCTCAATTATCCGTACATGCCGAGTTTAATGCGTTCTCAAACCATGGTATTTGCATGGATGGCAATGTAAATGGTCCTACTGGAGATGGGGCAGGTGGTGATGGAATGGAGTCAACAATATTGTCTATTATGTCACTTAATGCATCAGCAATCCTCTCGGCTACCGATCTGTCCAGAGTCGGCAACTCTCCTAACCAATTACCTTTACTGTCAGTGATTTCCCAGTGGCCTGGTCCATGCCCCAAGGGACTTCCACCCTCACCCTCACCCCCACCTCCGCCCGGCTTTTTCCGGCCAGGGGGATGATAATAAGCACGTCGACCACCTTTTTTATACCAACCCTCTGGATCCCATTTCCATTTTGATTGTGGATCAACCTTCTGCCATTTTGCTGGGGGAGTCTTTCCTGGACACTGATGCTGCAACCCCAGAATATCGTAACTGTTTATCGGATTCTCCGCGACATAGGCATACACATTTGGCCCATCGACAAATCCCAGCGGGTCGCGCATGTTCCAGCGGGCGGTTTGGGGGTTGTAATAGCGGAAGGGGGCGTAGTACTGGCCGATGGCGCTGTCCCAGAGGTGGCCGGTGTAGCCAACCGTGAGCGGCAGACCCGCGGAGCGCATGAGTTCGCCGTAGGGCGCGTAGTCATAGCGCGCCAGGG
>JAAYBJ010000314.1 GCA_012730105.1 Candidatus Hydrogenedentota bacterium | reverse complement strand
TGTATTTTTTTTAAGATGGGAAATGGCATTCATTGCAGCGGGACGAATCTGGATTCCGGTCTTTTTCGCGTTATACAGTACCGTTCTTCGATCCAAGCCAGAGAACGCGAAAAAACCGGAATGACGCGTTGTTTCTGGGTTTATGAACTAAATCAAAACATGACACCCCTCTTGGTTACCTATACTTAAAACAGAACTCATAATTAATTGTCAACGGAATCGCCGTAAGCGCCTAACATGTCAAGCGGTCACGCGGAATGGCCCGTTTCAGCAATAAATATTTCTTCAAGGGTCGGAACATTGCGGTCAGTGACCTCCGCGCCCAGTGCGGCAACCTCGGCATTAAATCGCGCCTCCTCCCCGGTGAACAGGACATTCCAGTCGCGGCCGTGCCCGGACGCCGCGCGCTGGCCCGGCAGGTGCAGAGGAAGCGCGGGTTCCCCGCCGAAACGCAGTGTCGCCCGGTGGTAATTCTCCTTGATCGTATCCAGGGAGCCGTCCAGAACCACCTTGCCGTGGTGCAGCATGGTAATGTTGTCTGAAACACGTTCCACTTCATCGAGGAGATGGGAGGAAAAGAGCACCGTGCGCCCTTCATCGGCCACGGTGCGCACGATGGCCTCGAGTATGTCATGCCGGGCGGTCACATCGAGACCGGAGGAGGGCTCGTCAAGCAGCAATAAAGGCGGCCGGTAGGCAATGGCGCAAAGCAGGCCCGCCTTGGCCCGCTCGCCGCGTGACAGGGTTTTGATTTTCGCCCCGGGATCAAGACCGAAATCGTTTCGTTTCTGCTCCGCGTAGACGTCGTCCCAGCCCGGGTAAAAGGCCTTGCTGTACCGCATCAATTCGCGCACGGTCATCCATCCCGGGATGTCCCGTTCCTCGGACAGATAGCCGATGCGTGACAATACCGCAACCGGGTCTTTCACCGGGTCCTGTCCAAACACGGACACGGTGCCCGCCTGCGGACGATAGCCGCCGAGGATATGCTCGAGCAGGGTGGTCTTGCCCGCGCCATTTTCCCCCACCAGTCCATGCACGGTGCCGGGGCGAACGCGCAATGATACGCCGTCCAGCGCATCGGCACGCCTGAAACGCCGCACCAGCCCCTCGATGCACACCACATCCATGCCGTTTTCCTGTTCCGGGAAATGCTCCACGTTCATGATTTCGATCCTTCCTTGGGTTCGGCGGACAGGAGGGCCGCGCGTTCTTTCAGCAATGCCATGACATCTTCCAGTTCAAAACGCATCTGGCGCGCCTCGGCCAGCAGCGCGTCCAGGTGGCCGCAGAGAATGCGGCGGCGTTCGCGCAGGCTCAGGGGCGATCCCGTGTCGGACACATACGTGCCCGCGCCCGGACGTTTATAGACCAGGCCCATCGTTTCCAGTTCGCGATAAGCCCGCGCCACAGTGTTCGGATTGATCAGCAGTTGTTCGGCCAGCACCCGCACCGCCGGTAGTTCCTCGTGGGGCTGCACCTGTTCCGCGGCAATCAGGTACTTCACCTGCTGCACAATCTGCTGGTAAATGGGGCGCCCATCCTGTGTGGATATATGAAGCAACATAAGCCGGATTATTCCTCGGGGGTTAGCAGGGGATATCGGTACAGGAGATCGGGTACAAAACCCTCTGGAACTTCGCGAATATCCCTTAGTTCCCACCCCTGTTGTGTCTTCCAATAATCGATCATGTTCCGGGCCATGTGAAGCAGTTCCGGCGATATGTCGGCGGGGGTCAATGCATCAAGACTGTCAGGAAACGCTCCGGTTCTCCGATGGTGTTTTTCCAGCGCAATGACGGTGCGTAAGGCTGTCCGCACTTGAACTCCACGGTACTCTACCAAGAAGTCTTCGAGAATATCTCTAAATCCGCAATTAATATATACATAGGAGCGGTCCCTTTTTACGCTATAGGGGCCGATTACCTCACTCTGGGACTGAATAAAATATCTCGTTATAAAAGCCCGCTGAACGATACTAAATAAAATATCATGGTCGATCCACAATTCTGCATCGGACAAGGATTTCAACAACAGTTCAAAGATGATCATTTCTTTCATGCTGTTACGGGAGGAAAAGCGCAATTCATACCAGAAAGCACCCGGGGGTGGATACCAGTATGTACTCTTACGTTTTCCTGATAATCGATGCCATCGTATTACTCTTCCCCCCGGGTCTTCTTCGTAGGTGAACACTTTTTCCAGGATATCCAGCGACTCGTCGTTGAACACGCCGGCTTCAATGCCATAGCCCAGCACCAGTCCTGAAAGCCAGGACCCAAGCATTTCTCTTCCCCGTCCTCTTAGCGGATTGAATCGTTCCTGGGCACGAATAAAAGCATCCAGGCCGGTAATGGCACGCAAGGCGCCGGTCCCGTTGTGATCGATTGCATGCCGTAACGCATCTTGTAGCAACAACTGCACTATTGCATGATCCTGTGACCGAGAACTCGACCGTCGGACCTCCGGATCACGCAGAACGGCATTTGAAGACGGCGGGAGTTCGGCTACGCGGTATAGCAACGCAAGGACATCCTGGCGCTGATTCAAATATGCCTCCAGATCCGGTCGTATTTTGCTAAAGAAAGTCTTCGGAAGGGTGAACCCGTCGTACATATCCTGTGCCTGGTTGCTGAAATATCTTATGCCAATATGATCGAGAAGGGTATATCCCGGGTCATCCTCCTTGTACCCGTCCAAAAGTTGACTAGCCTCTTCATAGAGGCGCACTACGTCGGCTGATTTAGCGTCTACAGGCGTTTCGACTCTTTTGGCCAAGGCAACAGCCGTCATGTTCACGCTACGCGCATACCAGGGCAACCTGTATTCATTCCAGCGAACGGCGCTACCCGCAACCAAAAGGAACAGCAGGGTTACCAGTGTAACGGGGTGTTTTATCTGTGCATACAGCATATCTACGCTCCTAGAGAATGGCGCGTCGGCGCGCAATGGTATACGGCAGGGCTACAAGAGGTGACAGCAACAACACCACAAACACAAAGGTCAACAAAAAGGAATACAAAGCAGCTTCCTTGTGTAAAGGTCCCGGCCACCATATAAACAGGGTTGCCGCCAGGTGGCCAGCAAGGAAAGCAATGCAAAAACGCCCGCTGAGGAGTCGCGCCCGCCAAATCCGGCAGGTCAACAGAGCGGAACGAATGATGAGAAGCCCGTACAGGAAATAGAGCCATATAATCCAGGCCTCCTCACTTTGCAGGAAGGAAAAAACATCGGTATCAAAGGGTAAAAATGCAAGGTTGCCAAAACCGATGACTGCAAGGCTGCCAAAAGCGAGAGGCCGCAGGCAGGTCAACGCCAGCCAGGACAAAATGCAGGCCCAGAACAGCGGTTCTATGTAGAAAATGACGGGACGGAATACTCCGCTCACGCGGGCGGACGCCGCCATCATCTGAAGTTCCCCGGGAAACAGGAGGATGTAAAGCGCGTTTGAAAGGATAAAGACCACCAGTAGCGCGATGAACAACATCCGGGTCATGGCTAATAAATGGGCCCACGCGAGCGAAGCGGCATCCAGGGGCTTGGTCCGGGTGAAGATGCTCAATGAGATCGGCCACATGGTGCGGCTGAAATCACGAAAAAGACCAATTACTCCTGCGCCGAATACCACCGTCATCAGGGGAAGCCAGCGAATAGCATCCGCCGGAATACCACGGATAACAAGGAGATCTCCCTGTACTGAAAATGTCTTATACACCCATGGCTGCGCGAGACGCACAAGCGCACCGAAGAGCGCCGCCAGCACAATAGACCCAATAAGCACCGGCAACGGCCGCATCATACCCGCATGAAGGTCAAACCAGACCCTTGCATCCAGTGCGGAACTAAAGTCTGATCCCGGCGTCTCCGGTTTTCGGATTTTTCTGTTGCGTGTCGCGGAAAAGACGGAGAAGGCGGGCACGCTGCGTGTGCGCTGCCAGCGTATACCCAAGAGGGAGAGGCCGAAGGCAATCGCAAACAGGTATCCCAGGAGCAGCACGACTACCACATCTTCTATGGGTCTTAAACTGCCATCCACCAGGGCACTCAAGTAAACTTCCGGCGCCACCCATAATTCAAATAGAACCCACCCCGCCACCGACGCAGCTGCCAAACCCAGGCAAAGCAGCCCGCTGCCCGACCACACCGCGCTCTGCACCAATGCATATACCGCCACGGGAAATAGAAGCATGGAAGCAGGCAGGAAATAACCCACGTGAAACCGAAACAGTATCACCATTCCCATGCCATAAAGGGCATAACAGGCGCAGCGCGCTGCCAGCGGCACAAGCGCCAGAGGCACATTGTACAGAGGTAACCGCGCCAGGCGGTGTTCAAATCCAATTGCCAGATGCCCTGAATTATTCTGCCGAAACAGAAACAGCACGCCCCCGAGGAAAAGCAATAGGAAATGAAGCGTGAGATAATCCGGCGCATAAAACCAATAACGCCTAAGACCAATTACAAAATACAGCATGGCCGTCACGAGGAAACACCAAAGGCCCACGATGCCGGCCACGCGCGTCTGCTCCCAGACCAGGGCACGTATTTTCAGATTCATATGCACATCTCCAACGATGCCATCGGCCGCGCCGACGCGCATCCGTTGTTTGCGTTCTCCGCTCAACTGTATCAACCGTATTAATACTATAATACGGTTTCCCGCAAAAGTCAAGCGAAATTTGTACAGGGTCCCGCCTTGTGCCCACCGCCGTCTATGGAACTTTCCTCTGGTTCCCAAATTCCATTTAGGAACCCTCTCTCTCTGGAAATTCCATTTCTCGTTACCCTGTGTGCCGCGCTTTCAGCATGGCCTGGGGGCAATGATTGCGAAGTCGAACTTCGCGCGTTATTGCGTTCCAAAATGGAATTTGGGAACGAGCCTCCGAACCGTCATTGCGAGCGAAGCGAAGCAATCTCACCCGCAAGTAAAGAATTTCCTCTGGTTCCCAAATGGAATTTGGGAACCAGCAACGGCGCCTGTAGGCCGTCCATACTACAAGAAACTCCTTAGTCCTATTTTCGATTTCGAGTTGCGAGCACGAGCACGAGCACGAGAATGTATGTCGTTCGTTTGATCCGGCTAATAATCGTGCTCGTAATCGAAAATCATAATCGGTACAATTATATGTGATTCAAAAACAGTATGTTAATTTGAAGTTTCTTAGCAGAGGAAAAGGCAAAGATCTGTGAACATCAACGTACCGACAGGAAAACGGATTCTAGTGGCAGGAACCTTCCTGTCATTCTTATTGGCTGTGCGGGTAATGGCACTGCCCATAGAAGACTCATGGCTCGAGCGAACCACCGTTCCGGAAGAACAGCTCACCCGGGAGGCCCAGGCTTTTCTCTTGAAACGCCTGCCTCCGCTGGAGATACCCGACACGCGCGAGGCGTGGGAAAGGCAGGCGGCCGCACTGCGCCGGTCCCTCCTGAACACGGTATTCCTGGACCATGTTCCCGACGCCTGGCTGCCCGCCGAACTAAAGGTCGTCTGGGGGGACACGATTCAACACGAGGGGTACCGTATCCGTAAGCTGCGCTATGAGGCGGTGCCCGGCCTCTGGATTCCGGCCGTGCGTTATGAACCGGAACACGCGACCACGCCCCTGCCGGCCGTATTGAACGTAAACGGCCATGATTATGAAAACGGCAAAGCGGGAGAAGTCGAACAGCGGCGCGGCATCCATCTCGCCCTGGGCGGCATGCTGGCCCTGCACCCGGAATGGTATTCCTGCGGCGAGTTGAACAGCGAAGCCTACCGCCACCACAATCTTGCCTATCTCGATGCGGTCGGTGTGCGCGGCGTGTCTTTGTTTTACCTGGCCTATAAACGGGCGCTGGATGTGCTGGCAGCCGACCCGCGCACCGATCCCGCGCGCATCGCCATGACCGGCCTGTCGGGCGGCGGGTGCCAGACCGCGTTCTACTCCGCCCTCGATGAACGGGTCCGGCTGATCGTGCCGGTGGCGGGTTACGGCGGCATGCGGCCGCGCATCGAGGACCTGAGCGATCTGGGCGACCTGGAGCAGGTGCCCAGCGACTTCCTCACCGTGGCCGATTACTCCCACATTACCGCCCTCTTCGCGCCCCGGCCGGCGCTGCTGATCTATAACCGCCAGGATCAATGCTGTTTCCTGCCCGAACGCGCCCTGCCCGCCACCTATGACCCGGCCCTGCCGGCATACCGCCTGTTCGGCGCGAAATCACACTTCCAGTTTTACATCAATGAGGTTCCGGGCACCCACAATTACGAGCAGGACAACCGCCGCCGGTTTTACCGATTCCTGAACGAACACTTTCAGTTGGAACGCCCGTTAAGCGAGGAAGAAGCGCCCTGTGAGGAAGAACTGCACGCCAAGGAGGAACTCTATGTTGGGCTGCCGGAGGACAACGCCACCTTTGCGTCTCTCGCGATGGCGTTGCTGGAACAGCAGGAACACTCCCCAATACCAGAGGACGGTACGCCCGCGTTTGACACCTGGCAGCAGGAGCAACGGGTGCTGCTGGACACCGTCGCACGCCCCCGGGCCATCGAATGGAAAACGATCTCCTCGGAACGCGCCGATAACAACGATGTGCGGGCGGCCTTTTATGAACTCACTTCCGGCGACTGGACCCTGCGCGCGGCACACCTGATTCCGGCAGGCGCGGACAGCCATGCCGTCACCCTATTCATTGCCGACACCGGTATTGAGAAAATGAAGAGCCTCATTGACAAGAAACTAGAAAATCAAAAGGCCGTACTCCTCGTGGACCCCATGTTCATGGGGACTAACAAGCCCAACGGCGCCCAAGCCGATAAACTCGCCATGGTGTTCGAATCCCTGGGCGTGCGCGTGCTGGGGCTGCAGGCCGGTCAGCTCCGGGGAATGTTCGACTGGGCGGAACGGGAACTGGCCATCAAGGAACTGACCGTAGCCTGTGACGGCTGGAACGCAAGCGTGGCGGGCCTGATGGCAGGCGCCCTGGAACCGGGAACGACAAGGCTGAAAAACATCACCCTGCTCCAGGCGCCGGAAACGTTGAAATCGCTGATCACGGAGCAGGTCAACTACACGGAGAAGCCCGCCCTCTTCTGTTACGGCCTGCTGAAACATTTCGACCTGAATGCCCTGATGGCGCTGTGCCGGCCGGTGCCCGTGTTTCGGGAAAATCTGGTACAATAACGGCGCCTCTCCGGACCGGGGAACCGGTGGCGGCGTGAATATCCTATAGACAACTAAAAACGCCGGGATTCCAGTTTCTCATGGCCAAGGAATATTACCTCATAAGCGACCTGCATATCGGCGGGGATGGCGCCCTCGACGCCTGCGAGTTCGAAACCGAACTGATAGATTTCCTGCGCGAGCTCGAGAACAACGACGGAGACATCGAGTTGGTCATCGCCGGGGATCTGCTGGGACTCTGGGAATTGACCACCCTTTCCGGGCCCGACAAACTGCATGCCATTATCGCCTCCCATTTTGAACTGTTCCGCCAGTTCCAGCACACCGGCGCGAAAGTCCCCATCACTGTCATACCGGGCAACCACGACTATGAACTGGCCACAGACCCGGAATTCGAACACATCCTGCGCGCTTATAACATTCACCTCGAATCAAAGGAATATATCACCCGCGACCTGGCGGGCCGGAAACTCTGGATCGAGCACGGTAACCAGCGGGACGACTATAACCGCTTCGATTTTTTCGGGCATTCCGCCTGCAAGCCCTTCGGTTATTACGTGACCACCAACATCATCAGCAACGCGGGCCAACGCGTGCGCAACCGTCACGAGAAATGGCTCAAGGATATTGAATCCGTCTATCCCACGGAACACATTCCCCATTGGCTGTTTTCCAACTATTTTTACCGGGAAATGAGCGTTTATATCCGCGCCCTGGGCCTGCCCGTCCTGCTGCTGCTGGCCATAAGCGCCGTCATGGCGTCCGGGGCGCTGCTTGAACTGTTCGGCCTGGCCGCGCCGGGCAGTTTCCTCTCCAGCTTCACCCACCGTTTCGGCATACTCGGCTACCTGCTGGATGCCATGTTCATCATCGGGGGCGCGATCCTCATCACGATACTGCTCCTGATACCTCCGCTGATGCTTATCCGTCACGATCTGCGCAACGTGCTGAGGCGGTACAATTTCGACCTTTCGCGGGCCTTAAGTGAAAAGAAAAACGAAGAATATCTCTCCGCCGCGGAACAGGTCTTCCGGGAACATCCGGAGGTCGCCGTGTTTATCTTCGGCCATTCCCACATCCCCGAGGTCAAACTTATGGATGGGCACGCCATCGTCAACACCGGTTCCTGGGCCAAACGCCTCACCCGGATACCCTCGCGCTTTTTGCTGCTGCCCGATGTCTATTATCCCTCCTATCATCTCGGGTACTTCCGCGTCACGGAAGAAGACGGCGGCATTGCCCTGTACCATCACACAATAGAGAAAGATGTTCCGGAACCCCTGTTGTGGCTCCAGCAGATGGCCATTATGTGGAAAACGCCGGAGGAATCCTGCCCGGTACCGCCGCACACGCTGCTGCAACCCAAAACGGAGGAGGCGGGTTGATTCCACGCGTCACGCGCGGTCCGGCTCAGATAAACTGCGGCAGCAGGCCCGCGAGAAGGGCCACCGCCACCGGGACCACGAAATTGTCGTCCGGATAGAGCTGCAACAGCCAGCGCGCGGCGCGGTGCGCAAGGTACCCCTGCACGCGCCGGGTCAGGGGACGCGCCAGCGTGACCCAGTACTTGGTGTAGCTTTCAATGACTGCCACGATTGCCGCGATGCAGAGAATGCACTGCAGGCTGAGGCGGGCGTCCAGCAGCCGGCTCACGCCCCACATGACCAGGATGCTTGCAAGCAGAAACGCCAATAGCCCGAAAGCGCGCTCCTGGCCCAGGCGCCATTTCTGCAGGCGGTTGCGGGTCCAGGCCGCAGCCGGATCGGCCACCCCCACTACCAGGAGGGACATGACCAGGGTGGATTCGCGGCACCAGCCGATTTCATAGGCCGTGGTAAGTATGGCCGACGCCAGAATATAGTAGGTGGTCGCATTGAAGTGGTTTTCCTCGATGGGCCGCATCAGTTTCCCGTAAAAGGGCAGCCCCTTAAGCGCGTTATTCTGACGGGGGGAGTAAAAACGGATGATATCGATGGCCACGGTAATACCCACCAGCGACCACACGAACACCAGCAGCGTCACCGCGTTAAGCGCCGGCCCGTTCAGGTCCTTCCACAAATAAAAAATACCGACCATAAGAAAGGACCCGAGCAGATGCCAGAGTTTTCTCCCAGGGTTCCACTCAAATTTCTGGTCAAAATCGTTGGTCATATCAACATCCATCTCCAGCGTCGCCACTGTTCTGGCGCCGTCTTTTTCACTCTTTAATTATTATACAATGAGGCCCCTGAAGGTTCCCAGCTCCGTCGGCAAGGGGCAGGGGCAGACGAATTTTATAGGACCGATAGGCGCTTACGGCCATTTCGCTGACAAATAATTATGAGTTCTGTTTTAAGTATAGGTAACCAAGAAGAGTGCCATGTTTTGATTTGTCTCAAAGACCCAAAAACAACGCGTCATTCCGGTTTTTCGCGGTGGGAAAAAGACATGTATCGAAGCGT
>JAAYBJ010000313.1 GCA_012730105.1 Candidatus Hydrogenedentota bacterium | reverse complement strand
CCCTTTGCCTTCGGGTTCTTGATTGACGGATTGCCGGGACAAGCGTGTCCAAACCTGTTTGCGTATCGCTTTGTACCTGATTTCAGTATAACAAAGCCCTGAATACAGGTCAAGAATACGGGGGAGTTCGTAACAGGAGGTGAAGCAGTCCGTTCTCCTGACACACTTCAGTCATCGTAAATGGTGCGGATGGCATAGGTGTCGGAAAGGCGCTTGAGTTCCGCGAGCAGTTCGGGCAGTTCGCCCTGCCGGGAGATTTCGCCGATGATGTGGTAGGCCTTCTGGAAGGCCCAGCCTCGGGCCACGTCTTTACCGCCGGTTTCAGCCTTGCTGAGGTCGGCGCGGAACAGGAGTTCCTTGACCGTTTCGCCACTGTGGCCGGTGATGCGGGCGACGAAGACGTGCTCTTTTCCGGGCTGGTAGCGTCCGAAGAGGGTGATGGGACGCTGCCGGTAGAAGTCGGGGATGACCCTGGGATAGAGTTCTTCTTCTACAATTCGTCCGTAATCGGCCTCGAGATTGACGAGCAGAGGGTCGGAGAAACCGGCCGCAAAGGCTTTGAGGTCTTTCTGTGCGTTCTGGATGTTTTCGGAAAGCATTGCTTCGCCCTTGTTGCGGTAGGCGAGCAGATCGAGCAGGTAGCGGTTGGCCGTGTTGCCCGCGCCGTAAGCGAAGATATTGTTGCGCAGGTTGTTCACTTCGGTGATGCGGTTGATGATCTCGCGGCTGTCGCGCACACCGGTTGTGGGATTGCCGTCACTTACCAGCAGAATGACGCCGGCGCGGTTCGGCCGGGGTTCTATCTGGGCGATGGGCAGCAGGCCGTTGTAGACATCGGTTTGCCCTTTGGACTCCAGGCCGGTTAGAAACTGCTTCGCCAACACTACGTTTTCCGGGGTGGCGTAGGCCGGTTCTGCCTGGAAGGGGGACACAGCGTCCCGGAAAATGAGCAGGTTGAACCTGTCTGCAGGCCGGAGGCTGTCGAGGGTCTCGCTGACGCCCCGGGCGGCCAGATCCAGCTTGCGTTGTTGCATGCTGCGCGAGGCGTCCAGGATGAAGGTCACGTCCTTGGGCGCCGCTTCGATGACCGCGTCTTCGCGGGGCAGGATGCGCAGTCGGAAATATCCCGGCTCGTCGGGGTCGGGCACATAGGTGTCCAGACGGATGTCCACCAGGTCGTCCATGAAGGTGAACCCGCTTTCTTCGCGCGCTTTTTCCGCTTCGCGCCGGACAGGCGCCTCCATGACCGTTTGTTCCAATTGCGGCACGACCGCCCCCGTTCCCTTTTCGGCCGGGGTGAATACCTGGGGATCAAAGGCCGGCGCCGGTGTTCCGGCCCCGGGGTCGGTTTCCCCGTCTGTGAGGGGCATCGCCTGTACGAGCAGGCCCGGGCCCAGGCGCGCCGGTTCCAGCGCGATGTCCCCCGGCGCGGCGTCGCGGCTGCGCAACGCGGGCAGCGACCCCTCCGGCAGGATAAAATCAGGGCTGGGCCGGACCAGCCGCCGGGCGATGTCTATGTCGCGGCGCGCGGCCTCTTCGGCGATTTCAAGAATGCGCGCGTCCACGGTGCGCACCCGCTCGGGTTCCGGGGCAAGGTCGTATTCGCGGTTTGCCGGTTCGCCCGCCATGCGTTCCGTCATACCGGGGATTTCCACCGGCGGCGCGGCCAGGGTGTCCTCGACGGGAAGGGTGCCCGGCGCATCCATGATTCCCGTGTCGATACCGCCGGCTGGCAGGCCTTCCGGCGGGCGATGCTGCGGGCGCGGGCGGGGTTCAGCCGCGCTTTCCAGCAGGTCGACCCGGTACATGCGGGAAATATTCGGCGCCAGCCGTCCGGATTCCATGAGGATCACCCAGGGCGACATCCAAAGCAACAGGACGTAGATCGCCAGGGTGGACAGGATGGAAAGAACCAGTATGGTGCGCCTGCTGAGCATGGTTACTCCGCGGGCGCCGGCGGTGTGCCGGCGGCCTGGTTTAACAAGGCCCGGGCCTCCCCGGCAAAGGAAGAATCCGGGTAATCGCTGATCAATTCCTGGAAAATACTGTCGGCCTGGTCCGGCTGTTCCAGGCGGAGGTAACAGTTGCCCGCGCGCCAGAGCGCTTCGGGCGACATGGTTTCATGGACGAAGAGGATGGCCAGGCGCATGAAATTACGCGCAGCGTTTTCAAGGTCGCCCTGAGTCTCATACAGGGCCGCCAGGTTGAAGCGTGCGCGGGCGGAATGCTCGCCCCCGTCCAGGTTGGCCGCGGCCTCATACAGGGCACGGGCCTGATCGTATTCCTCCCGTTGTTCGCGCAGTTTGCCGAGGCGGTTGCGCATTTCGGCGCCCCGCGCGGGGTCCGTTTCGGCTTCGACGGCGGTCGTGTAGTTCTTGAGCGCGTCGTCCGCGTCGCCCGCCTTTTCCTGGCATCCGGCGAGGACAAAGAGGATTTCGCCCCGCTGTTCATGTTGCGGGTGGGCCTGGAGAAGGGCGGAAAAAACTTCCGTGGCGTCCGCCCAGCGTTCCGCCTGGTTCAGCCATTGGCCGCACCAGAGATAGGCGTCCGCCGGCAGCGGGCTGTCCGGATACTCGCGAATGAGCTGGAGCACCTGCGCTGCGGCCTGTTCATAATCTTTCTGTTCATAACGGGCGGTGGCGAGTCCCTGGAGCGCCGCGACGGTGATGCTTTTTTCAGGTTTGCGCGCCAGCGCGGCCTGGTAGGATTCAATGGCTTTCAGGGCGTCTTTGTTCTGCCTCAGTTCATGTTCGCCAATGCGGAAATGGGTTTCCGCCGCGTATTTGCCCTCGGGATATTTTTCGAGGAGCCGGCGGAAGGCCGCCGCGCTTTCCCCGTAGTCCTTCATGTTGTGATAGGTTACGGCCAGCCGGTAGAGGGTTTCCTCTTCCACGGCAGGATCGCCGGGTTTCGCGAGGATGCCCTGGTAGTTGGCAAGAGCCTCCGCGAAATCCTGCGCGGTGAAGCGTGCGTCGCCCGAACGAAGCATGGCTTGTTCGGTCAGTGTGTGATCGGGATGCCGGCGGGCGAAGGCTTCAAATGTTTTTGCGGCTTCATCGCGCATGCCCAGCTGGGCGTAGCATTCAGCGGATTTGAAAAGCGCCTCGGCGGCGAACTCGCTGTTTCCGTGTTTTTCGGCCACTTCCTGGAAGTGCGGCAGCGCCGTTTCATAGTCGCCCAGCAGCACGTTCAGCGTGCCGAGGAGGTACAGTCCTTCGCCGCGGTATGCGGAGCCTGGAAAGCCCTCGAGAAACGCGCGCACCGAGGTCTCGGCCGCGGTGTTGTCACCCGATAGGTGCTGTGACCAGGCACTCTTGTACAGGGCCCGTTCGGCGAAGGGGGAATCGGGGTGCTTTTCACGGAGGGCGGCGTAGATCTTCAACGCCTCCTCGTGGCGTCCCTGCTGGTAGCGGCAGTTGCCTTTCAGGTACAGGAAACCCGCAAGGTGGGGGGAATCCGGGCGCCCTTCCGCGAAGGCGTCGGCCAGCGCGAAGGCCTCGTCGTAGCGGCGGCTGTGATACAGCGCCCAGCCGTAGCCGTAGTCGGCGCGGCGCGCGTAGTCGGAGTCGGGATAATCGGCGCGCAACTGTTCGTAGGCGCCCAGGGCGGCCTCGGACCAGCCGAGCTTGTCATACAATTCCGCGGCGCGGAACCGGCTTTCCATACGCAGCGCGTCGTCCGCCCCCTGGGTGTTGGCGGCGGCGGAAAAGGCCTTTGCGGCCTCTTCCGTGTTCTGCTTGGCCAGGTGCGAAAATCCCAGGTGGTATTGGGCGAAACCGGCCAGGGGCGATTCTGGAATTTCCGCGGCCAGGGCCGACAGCATTATGAGGGCGGTGTCGTGGTCTCCTGTTTCCGCGCCGGACCGGCCCAGATAGTACAGGGCGCGCGCGCGCGGTTCGGACGGGGTTTCCTTCGCGGCCAAGCCTTTCAGCGCCTCAATCGCTTCCGCATGCTTTCCGGCAAAGAAAAGCGCTTCGCCCGCGCTGACCTGTGCCTCGATGCGCCGGGTATCATCCCCGGCGCCTTCCGCGGCCTTGCGGAACGCTTCCAGGGCCTTGTCGTAGTTCTTCACGGCCACGGCGCAGCGGCCCAACCGCAACCAGGCCGTGGCGGCGTCTTCGCCGGCCGGGGCCGCGGCAAGGTACGCCTCGTATTCGTCGATGGCCTCTTCATAAAAGCCGCGCAAAAACAGGCCGTTCGCGAAATCGATCTGGTTCTGTCCCGTTTCCGCCGCGACCGGCCCGGACAGCATGCACAGCACCGACAGAACGGCAGGTAGCGCCGCCGCGATTATACAGACCCGGTTCTTAGGGAAGAGGCTGGTGTGGACCTTCATTGGATTACTCCTCTTCCGGGAGCGCGGCAAAGGCGACGTTTTGAATATCGGCCTTGCGGCAGCAGTCCAGTATCTTTATGGCGTTGCCCAGGTTGGCGGCATGGTCGCCCCGTATAATCACTGCGCCGCCGGGAAAATAGGCAGCGACGCGGTTCAGGGTCTGCTGCAATTCTTCCAGGGACAGGATGCGCTCGTTCACCATGATGGTCCCGTCCCGGTTGAGGTTGATGAAAATTTCGCCCTGGGCGCGTTCGCCTCGCTGGGCGGTGTCCGCCGTGGGCAGCTGGATGTCCACCTCGCTCTCCAAGGTCGCGTACACCGATATCCACATGAAAAAAATAAGCGTCAGGAAAACAATATCGATGAGGGGCGCCATCTGGATGGTGTCCGGGTCTTCCTGAAAACGATGGTGTATTTTCATTTCCGCGCCTCTTCCGCCAGCAGTTCCACGAACACGCTGGCCTGTTCCTCCACGTCGGCGATGATGCGGATGACCCGGCCGCGGAGGAAATAGTAGATGCCCATGGCGGGGATGGACAGCACCAGCCCGGCCGCCGTCGTGATCATGGCCATGGACACGCTGTAGGCCATGGTGATTCCCTTGACCTGGGCCGCGTCAAAGGCGATCGCGCCGAAGGCGTTCATCATGCCCCAGACCGTGCCGAGCAGCCCCAGCAGCGGCGCCGTGGTGCCGATATTGTTCAGGTACGAGATGCGCTGCCACAGCGCGGCGGCGCCGCGTTCCCCTTCGCTTTCCATTGCCTCCTGGATGACGAAACGGTCGTGGCCCGCCATCTTCAGGCCGGCCGCCAGCACCCGCGCCAGGATTTCGTCCCGTTCCAGGCACATGTGATAGGCGCCCTGGATCTCACCCGCCTTGACCTGGGCCACGGCGCGTTTCATCAGGGCGGGGGGCACTTCGCGGCGGGACCGGACGGTGATCAGCAGGTAGAGGGCCAGCACGATGCCCACAAAGCCGAGCCCCATGATGACCCACAGGATGACGCCGCCCTGCTCGAACATCATCATCAGGGTGATGCGGTCCGAAGCGGGGATCAGCCCCGGCGGTTCCACGGTCACGGCGCCGGTCGTTTCCTGCGCCCAGGCCTGACCCAGCGCAACCAGCATCATATACAGCGGCACGGCAAGTTTCTTCAGCATGTAAAAAGTCTCCTCAAGTCTGGCGAGGCGGTAATGTGAAAGGCCGTTGCTCCCGATCCGGCGGAGAGAAAAAACACTATTACGGCAACCATAGTAATACTTTCAAAGCCCAAATGGTTGCATATATTGCTTGTAACAGCGGCAAAACCGGATTATGGAAAATGTTCCATCAACAAAAGCAAGAAGTTTCTTTGAATTCCGGGGACACGTTTGAATGGCACTAACTTAAGCCCGCAAAGAAGGGACAGACACCCAAAAAAACATGTTGTCCGTAATCATGATAAGGCTTAGGTGCGTTTTTTGGGAGTCAGTCCCTTCTTTGCTTCGTTTTATACTATTTTTTACGACTAGCAAATGCCCTTAAGTTAGTGCCATTCGGGACACGTTTCCCGATTATCTTCAAAACCATCGGTCTTACTGCCCAGTATAAATGTGTACTTGGGAACATGTCCCCGGAATTTAAAATATTGCTTCTAGCGGCGGTAAAAACGGTATTGGCGCCGGCTTTATTTTTGGCAGTCCCGCAGTATCCGCTGGCACAGGTCCAGGTCGTCCGTCAGGATGTAATCCACCCCCGCTTCCGCGAGTGTGCGGATCAGCGATTCTTCCTGGGCCCCGAAAAAGTTCACCCGCACCCTCGTCGCGTGCAGCCGGTCCACGTCCTCCTTCAGCCCTTCAATCCCCTGTTTATGGTGTAGCTGGATGAAGGCGTTGCCTAGTTCGATGGTCTGGTCCACATAAGCCTTGCGGTCCGAGCCCTGCCGGTCCATGTTGCAGATCATCACTTCAGGCGCCTCGATGCGGGCCTCTTCGGCTTGTTTAACCGTGCAGGCCAGGAAACAGTGGTTGAGCCGCCCCATCTCGCGCAGCACCCGGGCCGTGCTCGCCGCGACCCCGGGCGAGTTCTTCAGATGTACATTACACAGGATGGTTTCCGGTATTACCTCCAGGGCCTCTTCCAGTGTGGGCACTTGCTCCCCTTTGAACCTCGGCTTAAACCAGCTGCCCGCGTCCAGTGCGCGGATTTCAGCAAAGGACAATTCCGACACTTTCCCTTTGCCGTTTGTTGTGCGGTCCACTGTGGGATCATGCATGATTACCAAACGGCCGTCGTGGGTTGCCTGCACGTCAAACTCTATCATGGGCGCGCTCTTTTCAACGGCCGAACGAAATGCGGCCAGCGTGTTTTCCGGCGCGCAGGCCTGGTCGCCGCGATGGGCGCACGCGAGGGTGCCGGTTCCCGGCGCCCCGCCCAATATGGTACCCAGAGAAATTAACAGAACGAGATGCATGGTAGGGCCTCCTTTTCCTGATTTATAAAAAACGGTTTGAAACGTGTTTTGAATGATCCTAAAAATGGCGGTTAGATTCAGAAGCGGTTTTCAAAACAAGGGACTTAAAGGACATAAAGGACCAAAAGGACTTTAGAACGCTTTCCTGATTGGCGTGTTTATTAAGTCCCTGAAGTCCTTTTGTTCCTTTCTTTTAACGGGCTTTCCCAGTGCTAACTGCCGTATACGGGATGATATAGGAAAATACGCTGCATCCACAACCCCAAAAGGTTTAGCATTCCCCTTATCACCATCGCTATCACTATCGGTATCGGTATCGGTATTGGTATCGTCTTGGGAATCGACACTGATTACCGTGAGCAGTGGTTTCGATTTTCGGACCATTGAACAAAACACAATATATTGTGTTTAGACTGTTGTCGCGCTGTAATCGCGGTAAAAACAATATATTGTGGATTTAAAAGTTATCAAAAAAATCAAACCACAGTATATACCAAAAAATAAAAATATATTTTTAAAAAATAATGCTTGACTTTTACTATATGTTGTGTTAAGATGCCGTTGGAGTTTGAAACCGGTACACTGGTTACCAGGCTGCCACTTGCGCCTTTCTCAGCCCTGGGCGTAAGCGTGATCCTGAAACCGTGCTCCTCCTTGAGTCTGGTAATGCAGCGGTTCCAAACCCGCCCCACCGTAATGACGGCGGCGGGTAGCCCAAGACCCGCCGCCCCCCCCTAATCCTTCCTGCGGGAGCATTTTCCACGTGTTTCGTGCATCCGGCCGCGTTATAGCTGTGCCAGCATACGCATCGCCACCAGCACCAGCACCAGCGCGAGCAGCAGGCGGCGCTGACGCGCTTTCAGGTGAAGGTTGATCCGGACTCCCAGGATGACGCCGACTTGCGCCGCGAGGAACAACACGGGAATCAGTCCCAGGGCGACATGCCCGACGGTCCAGTAGTGGTGGCACTGTGCTTCCGCCATCAGGTGCGCCGGCGCCGCGGCCAGGCTGGTGGCGATGATCACCTGGTTTGACACATAGACCATCTGGGAATGGGGCAGCAGGCCGCTGAGCAGTATGAGCGGGGCCAGCACCGCGCCGCCGCCCGTGCCCGTGGCGCTGCCGACCGCGCCCGCGGCCGCGCCGATGAGAAACAGGGTCATGCCGCCATGCCGGATATGGTGATGCACCGGGGCCACCGGTTTTCTCCATACAAGTTGGAAGGCCAGGAATCCCACGAAAAGCAGGAAGAAAATCAGGACGGCCTTTTCCGGGAGCCGGGTGGAAATGGCCGCGCCTGCATAGCCGCCTGCCACCGCCCCGCCCGCCAGCCAGCCGGCCGTCCGCAACGCGGGACGTTCCGCCTGGGCGCGGTACAGGCGGGGAAGCCCGGACAGCGCCACCAGCAGAATAACGAACAGACTGGTTCCCTTGGCCGTATGCAGGTCCATTTCGGGCAGGAAGGTGATGAAGGCGGGCACCATAAGCACGCCGCCGCCCAGCCCGAGGCCGGTGCTGAAAATGCCGACGCCTATGCCCAGCACCATGAGCCCCAGGAGCAGCAACAGTATAGGCATGTGGAGGGGGAGTCCTTGGTTGCGCCACCCGGCTTATGAAATATGGGCCCGGGTGAATGCCGGCTACTATACAGGATTTCGGGATCTGAAACCACAAGAAAGGTACCGGCAAGAGGCGTGACAAAGACATCGTCGATACGCTTTTCCTTGTGAGGCTTTATTAGATTGTAGGCTTAGAGCAGCTATAAAAAATAAAAAGATTTATATGTTCCGTGCATAGTTTCGTAGGACTGGTAGGATCGGTAGGACGCCTAGGACAGGATGGTGGGATTTTTAAGTCCTATAGGTCACATAGGGCCTATACGTCCCATAACACCAGGATACAATCTGAAGTCTTGCCTCCTATTTGGGTTGTGGGCAACGCCACGTTACACAGGATATCGGTATTTTTCGTGTTATCCGGCAGTGTTCTTTGATGCAAGCCTTGGGGCACGCAAAAAAAAGACGGGCAATTGAAAAAGGCTTCACCGTTCCGATTCTTAACCGGAAAACCGGGGTGAAAACGCGTTCATGGCATCGGAGCCGTGTTTTTAAGTATAGTCTTTTTCTGATGCCCGGACGCACGGTGCGGGAAACCGGACATTCCTGAGACGAAACGGGATTCGAGGATAAGACAAACATGCCAAACCCGTCCACGCGGCACGCCGCCGAGTTTACCTGGCTGGAAGGCCTGGCTTTATGCCTTGCCATGATCGGGGTGCAGCTGTCCAGCGAAGTCATCAACACCTGGGGGACCTATTTTTACTCGCCCTCCGCCGGCGTCGGGCGCACCATCTATGTCGCGGTGGGGATTGTGGGTTACATATTCATCATCGGCACCGTCTGGGACGCGGTCATCAGTCCATTGGTCGGTGCGCTTTCGGACAAAACTATGACGGTGTCCGGGCGCTGGCGGCTGCTGCCCATCCGAGGGAGGCGCCTGCCCTATATTTTCTGGGGTTCCGTCTGCATGCCCGTTACCGCGGTAGCGTTCTGGTATCCGCCCTTTCAGGAGCAATCGGTTCTCAACTTTCTTTACGGAACGGCGCTCCTTTGTCTGCACTGGACGTTTTTCGCCCTGGTGTACATTCCCCTGCTCGCGCTGGGACCGGAAATCGCCCGCACGGAAGAAGGTCGGATAAAAATAGGCACCTGGATCGCGGTGGGCATGATTGTGGGACTGGCGCTGGCCGCCATGCTGCCCGGCGTGTTGATCGAATTGCTCGATCCGGCCCGGCAGGATATCGCGGCGCAAGTCGATGCGGCTGTTGCCGTTTCCGCCGTTGAGGCGGTGGGCCATAGTGACGACGTACCGCGTTATTCTCCGGCGGGCTACCGACGCCTCGCGCTGCTGCTCGCCCTGGTGTCGCTGATCCTGTTCCAGCTTCCCGTGTGGCTGATCCGTGAGCGCTACGATTCCGGAAGTGTTCCGGTGTCAGAGCCACCCTTTTATGAAGGGTTTTTCGACGCCTTTCGCAACAAGCCCTTTGTTGTTTACGCGATTTCCTTCTTCCTCTTTTCCGCCGGTTTCATGGCCGCCCAACGGGTGCTTCCCTACTGGGTGGAACTTGGCCTGGGCGGCAGCGAGGAAACCGTAACGTATACCATGGTCCCGTTCATTGCCGTCGCCTTGCTGTCCTACCTGGTAATTCCCCATGCCGCGCGGTATCTCCACGTAAAATGGATGCTGTTCTGCGCGCTCTTCATCATTGCGAGCGGCATGCCGCTCATGTACCTGATCGGCGCGTCAGCCCTGGACAGTGGTGTGAAAATTAAACTGGGCATGGCCCTGTTCGCCTGGTGCGGTATCGGGCAGGGCATTATCTACGTGATGATGACACCCATCATGGGGGAAATCATCGATTATGACGAGCGACGGAGCGGCCGGCGGCGGGAGGCCCTATACAATGGGCTGAGCGGGGTGGCCTGGAAGGCCTCCATGGCGATATCCGTATTTATCGCGACGCAGTCCATGAGCGTGTGGGGGAATAGCGCGGAGAGGCACACGGGCGTGCTGCTGGTAGGGCCCATCGCGGGTGTGTTCGCTTTTCTCGGTCTGTTCACAATCTGCTTTTATCCCCGCCTTGATAAGGCCTCCGGAATACATTCCGGCTTATGAAAAGGGGTGCCGTCCTTGTCGTTTTCCTCAGCCGGCCGCTATTCTGAAACTATATAGTTGCGCGTTTTTCATTCGAAATTCAAAGCATAACGGGCGGTCGTCGGGTAGGGTAGTATGGCGTTTCCAGGTAACCGCGTGCCGGACAAAGTCGCCTTGCAGTGTCTCACAGTCCTCGTGAGCGTAGCCGGATAAGGGAGTTCCCGAAGCGTCTAGAACGGCTGCCGTCAGACTTTCAGACGCGGCATTGACATAAAGCCTGTTTCCTTCACAGTTTAAAGGAACAGTTCGCACGATTCCTGTCTCCTCGCCTGCATCCAGGGAGACAAATCCATCAAGCCGCCACTTGGCAAGCCCGATAGTGATACGTTTTTCAGGCACAAAACCGCCGTGAGTTGTGGTAATGGCGGTATAGTAAGTCCATATCTCGTCGCCTGTGG
>JAAYBJ010000312.1 GCA_012730105.1 Candidatus Hydrogenedentota bacterium | reverse complement strand
TCCCTGGCTTCTTTCGGCTCTCTTTCCGCTGAAGACATCAGCCTGGACGGCATGAGCATGGACAGTAAAGAGGCCGCCGACGCCGCCGCCTCGCTGCCCGGCATTTCGGAATTCGAAGACGACAGTCCCGTTGTGCGCTATGTGCAGCAGCTGATCATCGAGGCGTACCGCATGCGCGCCAGCGATATTCACATCGAGCCGGCCAAGACGTCGGTGAAAGTGCGCTACCGCATTGACGGCGTCATGCAGGAAATGCCGCTGCCGCCGAAACGAGCCCAAAAGTCCATCCTCTCCCGCCTGAAAATCATGTCCGGCATGGATATTTCCGAGCGGCGCGTTCCGCAGGACGGCCGTATCAAGATGACCATCGGCACCAAGATGATCGACCTGCGCGTGAGCGCGCTGCCCGCCGTCTATGGGGAAAGCCTGGTCATGCGTATCCTGGATAAGAGCGGGCTTCTGCTCGGGCTCGGCCAGCTGGGCTTCAACACGGAACATCTCCGCCAGTGGGAACGCCTCATTCACCATGCCACCGGCGTGGTGCTGGTCACCGGGCCCACCGGTTCGGGCAAAACCACCACGCTCTACGGATCCCTGCACACGCTCAACACCCCGGAAACCAAGATCATCACGGTGGAAGACCCCGTGGAATACCAGTTGACCGGCATCAACCAGGTGCAAATACAGCATGACATCGGCTGGGACTTTGCCCGGGCGCTGCGCGCCATGTTCCGACAGGACCCCGACATCGTCATGGTCGGCGAAATCCGCGACCAGGAAACCGCGGAAATCGCCATCAAAGCGGCGCTTACCGGCCACCTGGTCTTTTCGACCCTGCACACCAACGACACCGCCAGTTCGTTCACGCGACTGGTGGATATGGGCATAAAGCCCTTCCTGGTCGCTTCTGGCGTGCGCGCCATCCTGGCGCAGCGGCTTGTCCGCACCATCTGCAACAACTGCCGCGAAACCTACGTGCCCGCCGATGTTGAAAAGGAGCGTCTGGAATTGCCCGTGAACTGGGAGGAGATCTCCCTGGTGCACGGCGCCGGGTGCCCGAACTGCAATGAAACCGGATACCAGGGCCGTCTCGGCGCCTATGAACTGCTGATGACCAACGACAATCTGCGCACCATGATCATGCAGAATGAGAGCGCCACCGCCCTGCGCAGGCAGGCGCGCCTGGACGGCATGATCACCATGCGCCAGGATGCCTGGGAAAAAGCGCTCCGGGGCATCACCACCATTGAAGAAGTCAACCGCCGCACCCGCGTTGATGAACCGCTCATCAGGCCTGCGGAAACTCCAAGAATCATACCCCGACCCGCCGAGGAAACCCCGGCGGCCGCCGGGGCCGAAAGGTAATCACTTATGGCGTATGAAATTGTCAGCCTGTTGCGCATGCTGGTAGACCGGGACGGTTCCGACTTGCACATCACCGTGGACAGCCCGCCCATCGGCCGCGTCCACGGCCACCTCCAGCTTTTCGGCGACAACCCGCTCACCGCCGAAGACACGGAGCGGCTCATGAAAAGCATCGCGTCCGTGGACAACCAGCAGGAACTGCAGGAAGTCGGCGGCGCGGACTTCGGCTTCGCCTTCGAAGACGTGGCCCGGTTCCGCGTGTCCATTTTCAAGCAGCGCGGGTATGTCGGCATCGTACTGCGCTTGATTCCGAGAAAAATCCTCACCTTCGAGGAGATCGGCCTGCCCAACACGCTTAAGGAGGTCATCACCCAGCCCCGCGGCCTCATCCTCGTGACCGGGCCCACGGGCTCGGGCAAATCCACGTCGCTGGCGACCATGATCGACTACATCAACCAGAATTATGACCATCATATCGTGACCATTGAAGACCCCATCGAATATTACCACACCCACAAAAAGAGCCTTATCATGCAACGCGAAGTGGGTGTGGACGTGCCCACCTTCTCCGAGGCGCTCCGCCGCGTGCTGCGCCAGGACCCCGACGTAATCCTCGTCGGTGAAATGCGCGACCTCGAGACCATCGAGGCCGCCGTGACCGCGGCTGAAACCGGCCATCTTGTGTTCGGAACGCTTCACACCACCGGCGCGGTGCGCACCATCGACCGCATCGTCGACGCGTTTCCCAGCAACCAGCAGGAGCAGATCCGCACCCAGCTGGCGGGCAACCTGAAGTCGGTAATCTCGCAGACGCTTGTCCCGCGCAAAAGCGGGTTCGGCCGCGTGGCCGCCTTCGAAGTCATGATTACAACGCCCGCCATCCAGAACCTCATCCGTGAAAACAAATCCTACCGTATCACCTCGTCCATACAGACAGGGCACAAGTACGGCATGAACCTGCTCGACGAACACCTGCTTGCCCTGTACCGCAAGGGCATCTGCAAATATGAAGACCTGCTTGCCCGGGCGCAAATGCCCGATGAGTTTGAGAACCAGGCGCGCGCCTTCGGTCTGGAAGGCGGCCCCGCCCCGGGTGGCGGCCCCGGACAGGGCGGCCAGGTCAAGCGCGCGGGATAACACAACTACCAGGAACAAACGGAAAGCACCATGCCTACCGCCGTAAAAACAAAAGGCAAAGTCGGGGAAATCCTGATCGAGATGGGTGTCATCACGCCCTTGCAGCTCGATGAGGGCCTGCAGCGCCAGCGCCTCACCGGCGACATGCTCGGCCGCACTCTCGTAAGCATGGGCTATGCCTCGGAACAGGACATTATCGAGGCGCTCAGTCTGCAGCAGGGCATGGAGCGCGTTGACATCACCAAAATCAACATCGCCCCCGAGGTGCTCAAACTGGTTTCAAGCGACGTCGCCCGATTCTACAATACCATCCCGATACGCATTGAAAACGGCGTCCTGATCGTGGCCATGGCCGACCCGCTCAATATCCAGACCCTTGACGATCTCCGCCAGATCACCGGCATGGATGTGCGCGGCGCCGTCAGCAACCCCGCCGACGTAAACGCCGCCTGGCAGAAAAACTACACCTTTGAAACCGGTTCGGTGTCCCATCTCCTCGAAGAACTCAAGGAGCGCGTCGGCACCGAAGAACTGAGCCTGGAAGAACTGGGCCAGCAGGAAATCATTTCCAACGTTGACAACCTCGTCGAGCTGGCCCAGCAGCCGGAGGTCATCAAAATCGTCAACCTTATCTTCCTGACCGCATTGCAGAAGCGCGCCTCGGATATTCATTTCGAAGTCTACGAGGAGGATTTCCGCATCCGCATCCGCGTGGATGGCGTCCTCCATGAAATCGTGCACCCGCCCAAGGCCTCCTGCATCGCGCTGATTTCACGCATCAAAATTATCTCCAACATGGACATCGGCGAGCGGCGGCTGCCCCAGGACGCCCGTATCGAACTCAAAATCGGCGACAGCCTCATTGACGTACGCGTCGCCACGCTGCCCACCCTCTATGGCGAATGCGTGGTGATGCGTATCCTCGACCGCACCGCGGTGCGCATCGAACTCGAGCATCTCGGCCTGGGCCCGCACACCCACAAGAAGGTGATCAACGTCATTAACAAGCCGAACGGGATCATGCTGGTTACCGGCCCCACCGGCAGCGGTAAAACCACCACGCTGTACGCCTGTTTGAATGTGCTCAACACGCCCGAAGTAAAAATCATCACCACCGAAGACCCCGTGGAACTGCAGATTGAACGGCTCATTCAGTGCCAGGTGCACGAGGAGGTGGGTCTCACCTTCGCCGCCTGCCTGCGCTCCATACTGCGCCAGGACCCGGACATCGTGATGGTGGGTGAAATCCGCGACCTGGAGACCGCCCAGATCGCCATCGAAGCCTCGCTGACCGGCCATCTCGTGCTCAGCACCCTCCACACCAACAGCGCGCCCGAAACCATCACGCGCCTGCTCGATATGGACGTGGAGCCCTTCCTGATCACCGCGTCGCTCGAGGCCGTGCTCGCGCAGCGGCTTGTGCGCGTGCTGTGCAAGGTGTGCCGGGAACGCTATGTGCCCGAACAGGAGGAACTCGACGAATTGAGCGTGCCCCCGGCCTACCGCAAGGATCCCAAGTTCGCCCTGTACCGGCCCAAGGGATGCGCCGCCTGTGATTATGTCGGGTACATGGGCCGTATCGGCTTGTATGAAATCATGCTTGTGGACGAGTCCATCCGGGAAATGATTCTGGAACGCGCCATGGCCCACGAACTGCGCCGGCATGCCCGGAAAAAGCAGGGCATGGTCGTCCTGCGCGAGGAAGGCCTTATCAAGTGCGTTCAGGGAGTCACCAGCCCCGCCGAAGTCATCGCCAAAACGGACAAATATGAAGACTAGGAGCAGCGCTCATGCCTAAATACGCCTACAGAGCCCTGAACCGCGAAGGGAAACAGCAGTTCGGCATCATGGTGGCCGACACCCAGGCGCTCGCCCTCAATGACGTGCGCAGCCTTGGCCTCTTCCCCACCCATATCAAGGAAGCCACCCGCGCTGACGAGCGCCGCGCACTGCGCCAGGGCAAGGGCGGCCTCAACGAGTTTTATTTCGGCGGCGTCAAGACCAAGGAAATCGTGGTCATGACCCGGCAGCTGTCCACGCTAATCGACGCCGGCCTGCCCCTGTTGCGGTGCATCAACGTGCTGATCGCCCAGCTCAAGGCCTCCAAAATGCGGGACATCCTGCGCGAAGTCTCCGCTGACATCCAGGGCGGCTCCACCTTCGCCGAAGCCCTCTCAAAACACCCCAAACAGTTTGACCGCCTTTATGTAAACATGGTGCGCGCCGGCGAGGTGGGCGGTATGCTCGAAGTCGTGCTGCAGCGCCTGGCCATCTTTATGGAACGGCGGCAGGCCCTGAAGCGGCGTGTCAGAAGCGCCATGATTTATCCCAGCGCGGTCGTCTTTATCGCCATGGGCATCGTGGCTTTCCTGCTTGCCAAGGTCGTGCCCGTGTTCGCGGAAATCTTCGAGGAATTCGGGGCCGAACTTCCTGCGCCCACCCAGTTCCTGGTCAACGCGGGTGACTTCGTCCTCTATAAGTGGTGGCTCGTCATCTCGGTCGTCTGCTGGATTGCCATCATCATCAAACTTATGACCAAGTCGAAACAGGTCAAACATGTATTCGACCGGGCGATTTTGCGGATACCGCTCGTGGGTGACCTGATTGTGAAGGTCTCCGTGGCCCGCTTCGCGCGCACCCTCGGCACCCTGATCACCTCGGGCGTGCCCATTTTGCAGGCCCTGAAGATTACCCGCGAAACCATTTCAAACGAGGTGGTCCAGAACACCGTGGACAAGGTCTATGACAGCGTGCAGGACGGCGGCACTATCGCAGCGCCCCTCGATGAAAGCAAGGTGTTTCCCGCCATGGTGGTCAACATGATCGACGTGGGCGAGGAAACCGGCGCCCTCGATTCCATGCTCATGAAAGTGGCCGATATTTATGACGCCGAAGTCGAAGCCGCTGTAGATAATATGCTTTCCCTGATGGAACCCATGATTATCATTGTATTGGGCGGTATTATTGGCTTTATTGTTATTTCTCTGTATTTGCCCATCTTCTCGCTGGGTGATGCCATCTCGGGAACCTAACAGCGACACAGTTGAATCCATAAATCTGCTTCAAGGCAATACGTGATGCCCCAAAAGGGAACGACCAGGTCCCCGAAACACCAGGCGCCCCCTCCCTTTCCGGGATTCGGGTTCACACTTTTGCCCTGAAATACGGTAAACTTATGGTGCAGGTATTGCAACGTAGTGGAAAAAGTGCCTGCTCGTATTAAATGCAGTCTAAATGCAGGCATGATGTGTATGTATGCTCGAAACGGGCGACTGACATAACGTTAAGGAGCAAGTTTTACTTGTATAACCAGCCAGCCTCTCTGCGTGACAGGGGGCCCAAAGGAGGACGTGTAATGAAGAGTAAAAGAGGTTTTACCCTCGTGGAACTGTTGGTGGTCATGGCAATCATTGCCATTCTCGCCTCCATTGTTGTGCCCAACGTAGTGCGATACATCTCGCGGGCGCGGCTGACCCGGGCCATTTCCGAGGTCAACGGCATGCAGTTGTCCCTGACCGCGATCCTGACCGACGCGGGACGCGGCAATATGAGCCAGCTGTTCACAAAAAATGCGGCACAATATCTTTTTGACGGGATTCCCGAAGATTACACAACCTGGGTCGGATGGCCTGCGCCGGCGGATATTTCACAATACAACCCCAATGATTATACGCCCCAACTCTTTGAAGCGGCGGCGGATGTTTACGCACGCGTCGCGTACGATTTGCTGCGCCTGGGGCGCGATTGCCTGCGCAGCAGTTCCGAGTCGATTGCCCAGAAGTTTATTGTCAAGGACACCCTGGCCAAGCTGGGCACGAACTATATGGACATCGGCCTGGATTCCTGGGGTCAGGTGTACCGCATGTGGCCCGGTCCCTGGCGCTTCTCCATTCTGGGGCCGACGGGAATGCCCCTGCCGGCCGGCCAGCGGTGGCCCATCCCCTTCCGTATTTTCAGCATAGACCAGGGCACGGGCGCGGGCGGCTCCTCCTTCGCCGTGAAAAAAGACAACTATTTGCTGAGGGATGAGACGAAGAGCATAGACTATATCAGCACGGATTACGCAGGTGTGATTGAAGACTATGAGACTTGGCCGACCCAGGTGGGTCTGCCCGCCGACGCCAACAAGCCCGTGTATATCTGGTCCTATGGCGACAATAACGCCAATAGCCAGATGCTTTACCGGGGAGTCTACGAGAGCGATCCCCTGAGCTGGTATAACACCAACTCCGGGCAGGACGTCGCAGGCGGCGATGACATCAACAACTGGGACGCCGGCACCAGCTGGCAGCGTTTCTATCAATAAGCCTGATCACGGCATGGCGGGCGCTCAGGCGTCCGCCATGCCTGTACGGGTATCCTGGGGGACGCCCGGCAGGAGGGTATCGGATGTACTTTACGGCGCGCTGATTCCGGGAACCGGTCAATCAGCGCCTTTTGCGCAACAGACAGGATGGTGCGGTAAGTGAGACATGCGGCATTTCCATACAGGGCGGCCGGGGCCCGGCGCGGCGGCTGGACCCTGTTTGAGTTGCTGGTGGTTATCGCGATTATCGGCATCTTGACGGGAATCTCCATTTCCGTCACGCGCATGTTCTCCCGCGACGACATGCGCGGCGCGGCCCGGACCATCTATACCATGCTGCGCGCCGCCCGGGTCTACGCGACTACCTACAACGTGGAAACGGCGGTAGTCTACGGCCTGGACAACCCGATACTGCGGACTAACGAAGGTACGGAAACGTTCAGCCCCCTGCAGGATACCATCCTCACCAACGGCTTGGAACCTTTGGCCATGCGCACCATCCGCTCCGCCGCCGTCATGTACCGCCTTCCGGATGCCTTCAACGCTGAGCCGGATTTACCTGCCGACGTCGAAGCGGGATTGGTCCTGCCGAACCGGTATGTGTCTACCGTGGTCATGGACAGCGCACAGGCCGTCCGTTGGCGTGATGTCGGCACCTTTGTGCCCACGCCCGGCGCGGGCGATGTGGTGCCCCTGCCCGTCGGTTATAGCCTGTTGCTGCTCCTTCCCCGGCCCGAGTACAGCGGGGACGCGACCAGCGCGGCGGGCGCCCTGACCGAGGAACCGCCTCTGTATAACGTGGACTTCGGCATGGTCGACTATCCGGAGGATAAGCGGAACTTTCTCCTTGAATACAACCGTCAAATGGAAAACTGGGTAAAGCCGAAAGATCAGTGGGAGCCGAGCCTGGAAAAGATCGGGATGCGCCCGGTATACATTTATCCCTTTACCATGCAGCAGTTGCCCGGAACGTCCGAGTGGGATATTGACCGCCCATTGATCCGCCCTCATATCGCCCACGTGTTCAACCCGGACGGCAGCCTGAAAACCCGGCTGAATGACCGGGAGCGTTTCCGCATCATGGTGGGCCCCGACCCGGAAACCTTCCCGGAGGACCGGGTGGTGGATATGGGCGACGGCACCTTTCGGCCCATGGGCATCTTCATTGAAATCAACAAGTCCACGGGGGCGGTGAGGCTCGGATCATGAGGACCACTGGCACATATGACCACCGCCGCGGCGGTTTCACGCTCCTGGAGGCCCTCGTGGCCCTCGTCATTCTCGCCACGGGCATCGTGGCCATTCTGCTGGTGTTCCCGGCCGCCCTCGAACGGCAGCGCACCAACACACTGCGCACCATGACCGCCACCACCTCCCAGACCCAGTTGAACCGGTTGAAGGCGGGCGATACTGACGGCGGCAGCTTGCAGAAGTGGCTGGATGAAAACAAACTAATACTTCTGAATGCAGAAAACCCTGAAGTGAACTACATCCAATCCTGGGTGGTTTCCTGCCACCCCATGGGCGAATATAACCGCGGCCTGTACCGCGTCACCCTCGGCCTCCGCCTCTGGGACAACCGCGTGGAGTACTATACGACCTATGTCACCGACCGCTGAGCATACATACGGTTCGCGGCGCGGCGTGACGCTGATCGAACTGCTGGTGGCCATGGCGATCTTCATCGCCGT
>JAAYBJ010000311.1 GCA_012730105.1 Candidatus Hydrogenedentota bacterium | reverse complement strand
TTTCTGACTGAGATACTGCGTTTCGGTTGCGCCGAAGGCGCTCCTTCTCCCGGGCGAAGTCCCGGACGAAGCGTAGGCGCTTAAGGTCATTTCGCTGACAATTACTTATGAGTTTGACTTTCCTGGGAACGCCGCTCCCCAGAGCGGCAGGATCATGGGTATGGACGAGAAGTGACAAAAAGACTCAGCCAAACATTTGGACGGTTGTCATTAAGGGGATCTATTCCTGTGTTTTGCCGCTCTGGGGAGCGGCGTTCCCAGATATTCAGACTTCTGGGCTGCACCGAAGGCGTCCCTTCTTACAGGCAAAGTCCGCAAGAGATGTTGTGGGCGAAAAAACATGAATAAACCCGCTGAATGATGTTCTGATGGGGTATGGGAGGGAACCGGTACCCAGCCCGGCCCCCGCCGCAATTCAGGATTTCCTGGCGGATATTGTTGTCAGCGAGATAGAAGCAAAAGTTTTCTTGCAGTAACTTCTTCGAAAAAATCATAGAAGATGACGGGGAGTAATACAAAGAGTGGTTTAGTTGTGGCTATGCCACGCCATGACTTTCAGGGTGAATATTCCTACGCCGGTTTCGTCAATAATTATCGGCGGTCGCCACTGGATGTTTCCAACGCCGCCGATTAAGGAAACGAAGCGATGAATAAAAGATGCCAGGTCATACATGAGAAGCCAGAAGGCAGAATAGGACGGCAGTGGGATTTGTTAGCCCCTGTGAGCGCCTATTTGACCAGCACCTTATTTTTTACCGCTACGATCGGGAACAAGAAGGTAAAATACAGGTGTGAAGAGAAGTGGAAATGGCAACGGGGACAGAGGATCTTGGTTGGGTATTTCAGCTTCGATAGGTTAAAGTATGGTTATGGCCATGAATTTATTTCGGATGCATGTGCAGGTTTGACACGTTCCGTTGAACAATAGGGAAAGGGCGCTAACCATGAACAAACTTGTTAGAATGGCTGCGGCGATATTGGTGGGAATTCTGCTTAGTGTGGGTATTCTTGGCTGCAACACGTTCCGGGGCGTTGGCAAGGATCTTCAGCGTGGCGGTCAGGCGATTGAAAATACCGCCGAAAAGGTCCAGCAGCAGTAACACACAGGGCCCCGGTGGTTTTGGTTTGAACAACCTTGAGAGAAAGGAAGAAGAAAATGAAACGCTGCATATATCAAGGGCATCGGATCTATCTGTCCTTCGGAAGCGTGGCGGTCCTGTCGCTGATGCTGCTGGGAACGGCACCCGCTTTCGGACAGTATGTGGACGAGGACGGCCTGCAGGTGCTGACCCAAGGCCCCATGCACGAAGCCTTCGCCCAGGTCGCCATGTCCGGACCGTCCGCCGGAATCATTGTCAGCAGGTCCCCCTACGCCCCCATCGACGAGATCCCGCCGGAGCACCGGCCGGAGGGCGCCGATGTGGCGTGGATTCCCGGGTACTGGGCCTGGGATGAGGACCGGGACGATTTTATCTGGATCAGCGGCGTGTGGCGCGTGATCCCCCCGGGGCGCGAGTGGGTGCCCGGATACTGGGCGCCGGCGAGCAACGGCATGCAGTGGATTTCGGGCTTCTGGCGGGAAATCAACCAGGTGCAGGTGACCTATCTGCCGCCGCCGCCGGAACCGCTCGAGCTGGGGCCCAGTTCCCCGCCTCCGGGACCGGACCGGATCTGGTCGCCCGGCTGCTGGATATGGCGGGACGGGCGGTATTACTGGCGGCCCGGCTACTGGATCGTGCAGCGGCCCGACTGGGTCTGGATTCCCGCGCACTATAATTGGACGCCCCGTGGATGCGTATATCTCCCGGGGTATTGGGACTATGATATCGGCTATCGGGGCGTCATGTTCGCGCCGGTCTATTACCGGCGGCCCCTGTACCGGCGTGTAGGCTATGTTTACCGGCCTGCCATTGTCATCGACCTGGGCATAGTAACCGCCCATATCTTCATCCAACCGAGAACGCGCCATTATTATTTCGGCGACTATTACGACTACCGTTACGAAGAACGGGGCTTCTATCCCTGGCACTCGAACCGTTTCCCCCAGTACGGACCTGATCCCATCTACGCCCACTTCCGTATGCGGCAGCTGCAACAGAACCCCAATTGGGATTCCTTTGTGATAGATCGTTTCCGCAACTATCGTGAGAATGCGCCCATGCGCCCGCCGCGCACCATGGCGCTGCAGGCGCGCCTGGGCGGAAAGCCGGATGCGCCCTCAGGGGCCATCATCGGACGACGCCTTTCCGAAGCCATACAAAGCCGGACACAGCCGCTCCGTTTCACCCCGGTGAACACGGAAGAACGGGGCCGCATGGAAACGCAAGGGCGTAGAATCCGCCAACTGCAGGACGAACGCACCAAGACCGAGGCGGTCCGTGAATCGTCCGGAAACCGGCGGAGCGCACTGGATACGGCGAAGCCTGTTCGCGGAGAGATTTCGGCGTCTCCCGTGTCGGCGCGGGCCAGTGAAGGCGGGCGCAGTGTGAGAACACCGCCCCCGGCGCCCGAAGCGCCCGAAGTCAAGGTGCCGACGACCTCGTCGCGCGGCGCCGTACAGCGCGAGCGGTCCGCACCGACCACAATCACACCGCCGCCGACGCAACGGCGCAGTACCACGCCGCCTGAATGGCAAGAACAGGAACAACGGGCGCCTCGAGCCACAACGCGCCAGACCACAACCACGCCGAGAAGCACCTCCTCGACGACCCAGACGGCGCCAAGGGCCACAACGCGCCAGACCACAACCACGCCGCGAAGCACCTCCTCAACCACCCAGACGGCGCCAAGAGCCACAACGCGTCAGACCACAACCACGCCGCGAAACACCTCCTCGACGACCCAGACGGCGCCAAGAGCCACAACGCGTCAGACCACAACCACGCCGAGAAGCACGCCCTCAACGACCCAGACGGCGCCACGGTCCACAACGCGCCAGACCACAACCACGCCGAGAAGCACGCCCTCAACGACCCAGACGGCGCCAAGAGCCACAACGCGCCAGACCACAACCACGCCGAGAAGCACCTCCTCGACGACCCAAAACCGGGGCAGAAACACCACCGAGTCGTCAAGGAACCGGAGACGTTAAAGGAACGAACATAGCGGCCGGAAGGAGGTGTAGTACCTTTGGCCGGATACAAACGACACCGGCGTGCGCATCTGCGGACGCCGGTGTTATTTTCTTCGATTCGACCCCTGACATCACTTTTTGCCAAAGAGCATAACGTCGCATTTCTTGGCGGCTTTGATAAGGGATTTATCCTGTGTTGCAAGCGGCAGTCCCGACCGCATCGCCAGGTCCAAGTAGGAAGCATCATACGTTGAGAGTCGGAGATCACGTGCAAGGGCAAGGATAGTGGTCAGCATACGTTCGGGACTTTCCTGCTCAACCGCGAGCGGAAGGCTGCTGATGAGTTCAAGGAATCGAACGACCTCGGCTTTGCCAAGCCGGCCCTTCCGTTCTGCAACAAGGAGCACATTACCCACTTCCAGGGGCCAGATCGCGGGAACAACCGCTTCACCATGTTCAAGACATTCCAGGACGGTATCGGTATAGGCGCTCGTCTCATCTTCGAAACACCATGCCATTACTACAGAATTGTCCACAACAAATCGTTCCGGAGTCATCGGCGCCCCTCCTCGATCATCTCACGTATGGACAGATTTCCAATGCGCTTTCCGACGCGGAATTGCTTGAGTGCGGCAATGATGTCGGCCGCAGGCTCCCGCTTCGAAGCGCGTACAGGCTCCAAAGCGGCCACGGGAACACCATGTTTTTCAATAGTGAACCGTTCGCCTTTGGCCACTCTCTCAAGAAGTTTGGACAGGTGTGTTTTGGCTTCAAAGGCGCCGACAGTATGCATGATTCTGACCTTTCATCTAGTTTGAGACTAGTTTATTTCTTTTTTTAACCTGAAGTCAACCGCATGCCCGTAATAACCCACGAAAGCGGGTACAGGCACCATCGCGTTATAGCGGGTGGAGCGCCAAGGTGTGCAGTCTTTGGAACGCGCCGTTGCCAGTCCCCGTTTTCGTTAGCCCTTTGTGTGATTCTGGGCGGACCATGAGATAGGCGTTGAAGCGCAAATTATCTGAGGGATATAGGGCGACTGGGTCTGCAGCTATTGGCGTGTTCCTCCATCCCTGCCGGGATGGGGATGGTGGTTGCTTGTGTACCGGTGGTGTCGCTTCGCTCAACCACCGGCTAATGGCTTTTATCCCTCCGGGATATTTGCCATGTGTAATGAATTTGGGGGACATGTTCGAATGGCACTAACTTAAGACCGTTACCTGTCGTAAATCGTAGTATACAATGAAGCAAAGGACGGACAGTTCGCCATGGAGCCATGCCTCCCTATAAACAATAAAATGTAGACGCGGCATCCCTGCCGGGTTGAAAGCGGCGAGGGCGCCGCTTCTACATTCTTTCATTACAGAGGGAGGCGGGGACAGTCCCGGCTTGGTTGCATGGGCAGGCACGCGCTGCCCGCCAGTGACAGTGCTTCTTTGCGGGCATGAATTCCTGCCATTCGGACATGTCCCCGGAATTCATGCCACAAACTCCACCTGTTCAGTCGTATCGGCCGGATAAATCCTTGAGGCGAATAGCAACCAGGTCAAGAAACATACGCGAGGCGTCCCGGACGGGGTTTACCTTGGAGTTGGGGCTGTTGATCCAGCGCACCGGGATTTCCAGGATGTTCAGGCCGTGTTTGGCGGCGATATAAAGCAGTTCGGCATCGAAGCTGAAGCGGCTGACCGTCTGGCGGATGAAGCAGATTTCAGCGGCTTTATCGGTAAATCCTTTGAACCCGCATTGCGTGTCGGAATAGGGCGTGATGCCCAGTATCCGCTCAATACGGTTGTAACAGCGCCCCATGTTTTCCCGGTACCACGCCTGGCGCTGTTGGATGATGGAATCCGGCAGGGCACGGGAACCGATGACAATATCCGCCTGGGATTCGAACAGGGCGCCGCAGCGGTCCAGTTCTTCAATGGGGGTGGATCCGTCGGCGTCACAAAAAAAGCGGAAGCGGCCTGTCGCCTGTTCCAGCATGCCTGCTTTTACGGCATATCCCTTGCCCCGATTTTCCGTCAGCGACTTCAGGCGAACGGGTGTCCGGCGTTCTTGTTGATGCCCGCGCACGACTTCGGCCGTATCGTCGTGGCTGCCGTCATCGACCACGATGATTTCCGCATCATAGTCCTGGCGCACGAAATAACGGTCCGCGGCGACAAGGGTGTCGCCGATGCGGTCCGCCTCGTTGTATGCGGGTATGACCAGGGAAAGATACATGGGACAACTGTAGGGTCAGTTTGCCGGCTTAAACCAGATATTGCGGAAGCGCACGGGGTTGCCGTGGTCCTGCAGGAGCAACGGCCCGGCCGCCGCTTCCTGGTCGCTGATGCCGCCCGGCGTGCCCGATGCGAGTTCCACATCGTTGTGAATGACAATGCCGTTGTGCAGCACGTGAATGCGGGCGTTTTGGGTTTTATTGCCCGTGGCGTCGAATTCGGGCGCCGTGAAGGTGATGTCGTAGGTCTGCCATTGCAGCGGGGGCAGCGCCGCGTCCGCGGCGGGCACGGCAAACTGGTAGATGCCGCCGCAGAGATTGTCCTTGGGTTCCACGCCGAAGCTGTCCAGCACCTGCACCTCGTAGCGGCCGAGCAGGTAGACGCCGCTGTTGCCCCGGCCCTGGCCCGCTTCCGTGGGCATAAAGGGGGTGCGAAACTCGATGTGGTAGGTGCCGCCGCCGAATTCAGCCCGGGTCTTGAAATTGCTTCCACACACTTCCATGGCGCCTTCATCGCTCAAGCACCAGCCGTTCGGCCAGCGTTCCCATTGGTCCGTATTGCTGCCGTCAAAGAGGAGCGCGGCCCCTTCCGGCGGGGCCATCCCCAGCGTCGGCGGCTGCAGGAACACGCGCTTCAGCGAGAAGGGCACGGCCGTTGCGCCCCGGTCATCCGCTTTCTTCAAGGTGCCCGTCATGGTCTCCTGTTCTATACGCGCCTCGAATTCATATTTCCCGCCCAGGCTGTCCAGGACCAGGGTATCCTTGAACACGGCGACGCCGTCTTTAACCCGTCCCTTAACTTCCAGGCGCGCGGCGGCGGTTTCGGTTTCGCCCAGGAACAGTACCGCGCGGTGGGCGACTTTGCTGATGGCCACCACCTGGGCCCGGATATACCGGCCCGACCAGTCCTGCGCGGTAAACCCGCCGTGGTAGTTGCCCATGATCTTGTCGTCATCTTCCGCCCAGGCGGCGGACAGAGAAAGAAACAGGAAAACAGCAAGAGAAAAGGAAAATCGCTTCATGGTAATGGTCCTTGTGAAGTAAGGGTTTAAGGTTTAACGTTCCGGGAAATGAACGCACCTGAGCCTACACAGTATCACGTCACGCCCCTGGAACGCCAACATATGACCGCTGGCGCGGTCTGTGGGTTTTACAACGCTGTGAAGCGTTCGGATTGTGCCCTGGGCGTATTCAATTTCCGATTTCCGCCGCCAGTTGCGCGGCGCCGTGCCAGGCTAAGGCCATGATGGTAATCTGGGGGTTGACACCGAGCGCGCAGGGGATCACCGAGCCGTCCATGATGTAGAGGTTGGGCA
>JAAYBJ010000310.1 GCA_012730105.1 Candidatus Hydrogenedentota bacterium | reverse complement strand
TTTATAATGAAACGAAAAATACGTTGATACGGGTGTATTTCATGTGTTTCTTTCTGACTGAGATACTGCGTTTCGGTTGCGCCAAAGGCGCCCCTTCTTCCGGGCGAAGTCCCGGACGAAGCGTAGAATCTTGCCTGTTGGGCATTTGGAACATAAAGACATGGAAAACACGCCCGTTGCAAAAATCTTTGCGACTATTGAGAACAATACCTCCCTGTTACCAACTCGATTATACTGTAATTAAAATGCATGCTTAATTCAATATGACCCATTTTCTGAAGGGGCTAAAAAAATTCTCTCCTGTCGCCGGGTCGGAGGAATGTGTCGGTGCTGCAGAAGTAAAACCCTTTTTTTTTAAGGTTTGGACATGTGGGCTGCAATAAGGGCATCCTGGGCTTCGGTAAAACTTGGCCAGGTCGTATGGGTCATTTTGGGTTCGTTAATGATTCGTTTTGTGCCCGACAGGTTGTTGTAGGCGGCGTACACCGAGGTGGGCCGGCAGGTATTGTCAATGAACCCCGCGGAAACTACCGCGTCGGCCTTGGTGCGTGCTGCGAAATTCATTGCGTCGAAATAGCGTGCGGCTTCCGCGATTTGCGGGTCGGGTGTTCCCGAAGCATCGCGCGGCACCAGGCGCGGCCAGCCGTTTACGCGGCCCGTGTGCTCGCACATGGCGGGCACGTTGGCGGCGAAGGCTGTGACTCGGGTATCGAGTCCCGCCGCCACGATAGCCTGGCCTCCGCCCTGGCTGCTGCCGCATACGATCAATTCTGTGCCGTTCCACTCCGGCTGTGCCGTAAGGAATTCCATTGCCCGGATCAGGCGCAGATACATTCCCAGGAAGTAGTAGGTTTCGCGGCTTTCCCGGCCCTGGTAGCGATACTCTTTAAGACGCCCGGCAGCCAGCTCGTCATAGTAGGCTTCGGGCTGGCTGTTCGGGATGCCATGCGCGTTGATATCAAGTGCCAGCAGGCCTCGCGCCGCGTAGTCATCCCGTTTGACGGCGCTCTGCACCCCCGCGCCGTGGACCGTCAGGAGCGCCGGCAGGCTTTTTGCCGCCGCTCCCTTTGGACGTGCCAAATAGCCCGATACCGGCGCGCCGCCCAGACAATCGAGTTGAAGGTCAAAACATTCGATGTTCTCCGCTGAAGACGTTACCGGCGTCAAACGGGCGTTTATGGGGACTTCCGCCAATGCCGCCTTCTTCCCGTCCCAGAACGCGTCGAAATCGTCCGGCGGTGGCAGGCTGGGTTTGATAAGCAAGGGATCAATCCCCGCTCCGGCCAGAGCCGTGACCTTTTTGCCGTTCGGCGGGGTAAATGCGGCCTCGCATCGCAGGAATCCCGGTTTGCTTAACGCTCCCGATACTTGTACGGGATCGGCTGCCAAGGAGAGGGCCCCTTTTGCGATCTCCTCCTCGCCGTCATTGGTCAGCGCATAGGCCACTTCTCCCACGGCCACCGGCGCTCCGTCGTGCTGCAGTGAGATTGTGAACGTGACCGTTTCATCAACCTGATACAGGGCGTCTGGCCGGTCTGTGGTTACCTTGAGCGTATAGTCTTTCGCCCAGACCGGGGACGTCGCAAGCAGTAGCAGCGCGAGGACTGGGTACAACATCTTATGTCGCATGAATCATATCTCCATTAATTTTTTTCGTTTGTTGTTAATTCGGTTTGCCGGGCGTGCACTCCTGAGAAACTTTAATTGTAGTCTGTTAGAAAAAACAAGTACGTATTGTTGGCCGGGTAAAGCGGAACGTTTGTAAATACCTGCAAGTTATCTATGAACTGAATACATGAAAAGGCATGGACGCTTGAAATAGCAGAGCGTAACCCGCCTTCCTGTCTAGAATGAACGCACCCTACGATGTCCCTCGGAATTCGTGAATTTGTGATGCCCTGTCACCAGCTGGGTGTTCCCGCCTTCTGGTACGGTTTTAGCGCTTCGAAGCGATACTCGATCTCGGCGATCTCCTCCTCGCTCAGTTCCAGTTCAGAAAAGATGGGGGACTCAGGAACCGTAGTGCCGGGGCCGTAGTGCCGCGACACCATGTTTTTGAACACGCCGCGTTTTTTCCAGAGATACAACTGGATGCCGCGCAAAGAGTCACCCGGATGGGTCACGCTAAGGTTGGTCATTAGGAGGAACTTGCTGTAGGCGTCTCTCAGGGCGGCAGGGTCCGCTCCAGTCTGGTGCAATTCCCAGATGCGGGTAAGGACGTCCGCATATATCGCGCGTTCCGTGATCAGGCCTTCGGCGCCCAGGCGCAATTCGTAGAGCCAGCCGAGCCCACCTCGGGCGCCGAATACGCGCCGTATGGGGGGCCGCGCCGCAAGCAGGGCGCGCATGCGGGAGATCACGGCGCCGGCTTCCTCCTTGACATAGCCGAAGTTCGGGAAATCCTTGGCCAGCTCCGTCAACAAATCCACCGAAGGGGACGGCCCTTTATAGGCGACACCGCCTGTAGTCTGGAGGATCACAGGCCGCTTTGTAATAGAAGCGAGGGCATGCCAGTACTGGCGCAGATCGTCTTCGGTCGTGCCCGAATCCGGCGGACGCGAAATGAGCGCTGTCGGCGCCAGATTTTCCACATGCTTCGCGTACAGAAGCATGTCGGTCGTATCCTTTCCCTGTACGCCTAGACAGAGGGCTGAGTGGAAGTCCTTGGCCGCCGCAGCCAGCACCTCCATGCCCCTGAGTTTCTCCTCGGTAGTCAGCAGATCGACGCTGTCCCCCGACTGCGGCCAGATCATGCCCGGACAGCCGCACCAGTCCACATAGCGTGCCTCCCGGGCGAGCGCGTCGAAGTCCACGGCACCAGACGCGGTGAAGGGTGTCGATAGAATTAGATACGGTCCCTGGACTCTCGGATCCGCGATGCTCGCGCCTGCAGGCTCACCCGGGCCTTGTTGCGGTTCCTGTCCGTGCGCCCTGATAACCAGGCCCGATGCGCCGGCCATCGTCAACCCGATCATCCTTCTCCGGGTCATTTGGTCATCATATAACATTATTTGCCTCCATAGTTGATGGATAATCACCGGCACGGGTATTGCCCACAATCCGGATTCGTTAACTCTTTTGGCGTGCGCAAGCCATGCTTGCGCTTTTGCCTTCGCTTTTGTACAGATTGTGATGTAAGGTAATGATAAACCCTGCTCGAGTCAAAACGGGCAAGGAATCGAAAGCGTACGCATGGCTTAAGCACTCCAAAGTAGCGTATTCTGCGGTCTAAATTCGAACGAGTGCCGTCGCTTGAATTCGAATGAATTTTCCGGAATTCAGACCCGGATTTGCGGGAGGCACCCGCTTCACTCGCTGGTTGCATCTGGATTGCGGCCTGATTCGCTCCGCGCCTTTGGCGGTTGTATAATAAGCGAATCGATCAACACGGAACTTCTTCGGACAAGCGTACTTCGATGGCACAGGCGTGATTCTTGTTTTTTCTTTCCAAGATTCCAATTCGGGGCGCTTATGGGCAAGGCGGTTTGTTTGTGCTCCAACCCAAAAAGGCAAAACAAGGACTGATTTCGGTGCATTTTCCCATTCCGCTTTCCCGGTCTATTTTTTCGGCAGCAGTTTCTCAAAGAGCCTCCAGCACATGGCATCAACGAAGGAGGAACTGCTCAAAGCCACAACGCCAATGCCGCCGGTGGGTGAAAATCCAAGGAAGGACCGGAATCCCCCTGTCGCTCCGTTATGCCACAGTATGGCGCCTTCGATGTTTTCCTTTTGCGAACAGTGCCAGCCGAGGCCGATGGAAAGATTGTCCTGGATGTCGTGCCGTTGTGTATGCGTCAATTCCAGTATCGGTTTCAACGCGGTATCGGTGAGTTCCATATTGGCTTCCATAAACTTCATCAGGTCGTTTACCGTGGATCGGAGCATGCCCGCGCCCTGGAAGCATTCGCCGGCATGCCAGCCCGTCACCGGCAATCCTACACAGAGACTACCCGTATGCCAAAAGTCGGCATAGCCGCAGGCCATGCGATTCTTCTGGTTGCCGGTGAGGTTGATGGCGGTGTCATGCATCTCCAGGGGTTCCAGTACCCGCTGCCTTACCAGGTCTTCATAGGACATGCGAGCGGCCCTGCTCAGTACATAGCCCAGGAGTCCCGCTCCAAGGTTGGAATATTCGTACGCTTCACCGGGCTTGCGGGTGAGGCGGTAGTTGTGCAGAAACTGAAACATGTCATCGCAGGTATGACGCGCGTAAGGATCTCGAAGCGATTCCAGGAAAAGCAATTGCCAGATATTGAAAAAATTTGAAGGCATGCGCGGCAAGCCGGAGGTGTGCATGCTCAAATCTTCCAGGGTGATTCTGCGTTGTTTCCATTCCGGCAAAGGCTGCGTTTCCGGGATAAGGGTATCCACGGGCGTATCCAGCGCCACCACGCCCTCCTGTATCAGGGCGGCCAGGCTCACAGCGGTGAACACCTTGGTAATGGAACCGATTTCATACAGGGTGTCGCCATCCGGCGCTTCGCGCAAACGCAGGTCCTTGCGGCCAAACCCCATGACGGCCCGCCCTCTGGGCGTGATAATGCCCACGGAGACGCCTGTGCAGCCATCGGCTTCTATCGTGGACCGGACGAGGCTTATCATCTCCCGCTGAAATACCGCGGCATCCGCATCATCTGTACAGTTTACAGATGCGAACGGGGTGGATGAATCCAGCAGGGCCGAGGAGATAATCGCCATGTGCGGCTTCAGAAAAAAAAGAAGCAGCAGGAAAAACAACAGGCAAGCGAGATTGGAGAGGATCTTGTAGGCGATATGCACCCTGCCTACTGCTTCGTCCGATTTCTTTATCCACCTGAGATGCAGCCTGCGCCGGATACGGCGGCTACAGCGAATGGCGCGGATGGGGAATACAACTCCCAACAGACTGAAAACAAGACCAATCATCACGGCCAGGTAGACTACAGTGCCAATATTATTGAGGACAAACAGCATCTTCAGAAATCATCCTGTGTTTCCGGGAATAGTTTACCTGCTTTTAACCCCTTCGATATATACAGGTGTTATGACGGTTATTAGGCGCTTAAGGCCATTTTGCTGACAATTAATTATGAGTTCTGTTTTAAGTATAGGTAACCAAGAA
>JAAYBJ010000309.1 GCA_012730105.1 Candidatus Hydrogenedentota bacterium | reverse complement strand
TCGGCCTGATACTTTTCCCAATCCCGAGACGGCAAATATTTCTTTGGCGCTCCCGCCTTAATTTCCTGGAGATCGTAGGCGACAGTAAACCATCCACGCGCCACGATAGCCTTTAATGCGTCATAAAAAGCGTGAGCGGAAAGGTCTTCATGGCATTGGGCGTAAGAATATGTAAAGCCCGTATCGGAAATGTTTTGCGTGTCCCAACAGCTTGCCCGGTAGTAGACCCTCATCATGTCAAATAAAATATTTTTCTGCGCGGGCAAAAGGGTCCGGTAGGCATCCTTATCCCGGATAGCGTCATCAAAGATTGGCGTGGAATATCGGCTTGTACCGGAATACGTTCCTCGCCGAGATGATTTCCGGGGATGTTTATAATTACGTGGCATTGCTTTCGAGCCTCTGCCGTGTTTTTGAAGGCCCTTCGCATACCTGGTCTGTGGTTATCAGGCCTTTACTTCCGTACATGGTTCCCTCAATCGGTTTTTGATGCGGGGTTCCATCAGGCATGATCCCAACAGATGCTTCAGTTTCAGGGCAGGACAAATTAATACACATAAGGCTGGGAATCTTTTCCATTGCTCTGGCTCCTTTTTTGTGTTTATGGGCCTACGGACTGCACATCCGGTTAGGCCCACTTTTTCACGCTGTTTCTTCTTCGCTTTTCCTTTTCGCCTCAATCGCCTGCACGATGTACGCGGAACAATTGCGCTGTGACTTCTTCAGCCATACAAATAATTCAAGCGGACACGACACGGTTAAGGTTACTCTCGGTACTACAGATACTTGGTTTTGCATAGAACCTCCGCGGGCTGATGCCCATTAGTTGTTTGTGTATTTGTTCAGTTCTGGTTTTGACAATTATTCGGAGGTAAAACTGGGGAAGCCAAGGCAGAACCAGTGGAAATTTTCCGAGAACAAACCATAGCGTAAAAAGGCCGCCAACGTTGGCGCAAATCGATGCAGCCTTCAAAGCATTGTCTAAAGTAAACAGGCTTAGCGATAAACCGGGGTTCGCCGGATGCTCGGGTGTTCCTGCGCGGCCAGATGGCGGTTCACCAAGTATGTGCAGCGGTCCAAGTCAAGGGATGTCAGCATGTCCAGGCTTTTGGTTAGGGCGCGGGCTATCACAAATGCTTCTTCAACAGAATTCCGAGCACCAAGGCGAAGCAAAGTAGTTGCCACTCCGCGTTCAAACTCGCCTACCTGCCCCGCCGCATAATAGGGGTAAAGAGCATCGGCGGCCTCTTCGCACCATTCATCCAGCCGGGCATAAACGTTCAGCATAAGCATCATGGGCAGGAAGTTTCCAAGCGTGGTAGCACGAGAGCCTTCATATAACGGGTGTTTCGCATCGCTAAACGGTCCAAGGCCATATGGCAGAAGAGCGTTATTGATAGCCTGATAGACAAGGTTAATGCGGCTGCCGTGGCCAGGATCAACCAGATACAGGTGATTAGAGGCGATATTTACGTCATGAAAAGAATGGTTCACCAGGTCAGGCAGCCATACGGAACGTTCTTTGGTGACCTTTTTAAAAACCGTACTGGAATCATGTGTTATCCTCAAGCGGATTCCATGCTTCCTCCGTACATGTCTTTCGACAAGGCAGTGTGCAAGGACATCATGCCTCTCGGCGTTTCCCAACACATGGAAGTGCAATTCCGCCATGTTCCGTGCATTAGCATGCATGAGTACGTCCGACAGCGGAATGACATACGGAAAACACGGCAGAGGTTTGGACGACCTGGAAGAAACAGCAAGCCCTCCAACCGCGAATCGCTGGAATCGGGCCGCTCTGCCCTCTTCAAACAGGAGACGGCGAAATGTGGCGTAGAGCACCGGCCCCCTGAATTGTGTCACCGCCAGTACTTTGTTCCGCAAGTCTTTGGGGAGCGCTGAGGCTGTTTCCAGTGACACCCTGTTCATTTCATACATTTCCCGTGCGGACGAGAAAACCGAGACCTTGGTTCCTGGTGTCAGGTCAAGTGTGAAGGCATACCCGAGGCCGTCGGCGTTTGTTTGAATGAAATGATAGTAGTCGGCGGCATAGTCCCGTAAATACTCCGGTGCAATGAATCCATTCTGTATTTGAAAACCGGCGGAATCCAGATAGAGAACGGTGTCCTTCATATGTCTGGGGATAGTGACGGCATCTAATACCTTTCCAAACCGGCGCGCTGCAAGATGGTTTGTCGC
>JAAYBJ010000308.1 GCA_012730105.1 Candidatus Hydrogenedentota bacterium | reverse complement strand
CCCTGGAACAACTCCGGCACTATCTTGAAGAAGCGGGATTACACACCTTGCCCTGTGAATGGACGGGTAAGGCGGTTGCCCACTGGGAGGGCAATCTCTATCTCATTATTCACTCGTTTTCCGAGGAGAATGAACAGGGCCATTTCACGGTGGTGGAAAAGAACGATGCGGGTATAACCGTGGTGGACTGGCCGCGAAAGCAGCATTTCTCGAATACCCCCGGCGGCATCCGCCGCTGGCGGGCGTATGCAACGCACGGGAATATGACCCCGATCGGGCTTCTTGTGGACACCCATCCGATCAGTCTGCCGGACGGAAACACAAAACCTTTTCTATTGTATCTGCTTTTGTCGGGCGGCGTGGCGGCCCTGTTGCTCTTGTCGCTGCTATTCGCTTTCCGTCATACCCACGCCAGGAATACCAGCACGCCCTGCAGATAGAACACGGAGAGCAGCCAGGCGGGTACGCAGCATACGATGATCAGGGCGATGGCGACGAGGCGCCGGGACGCAATGATTCATCAAAAACAGATGTTGTGGTGCAGGCATCCTGCCTGCGGATTTTTCCTTGATCGGCGCCGGATCGGCAGGCAGGATGCCTGCACCACAAAAGCAAGAAATTAAACTGCGTTGCGGGTATCCCCTTAGACTGATCAGGCGGATCGGGGTTGTTTCACCAGGTACCTGCCGATGGCGAGGTAATCCAGGCCTGCGGCCAGGAAGGCGTTGACGGCATGTTCCGGCGTGCGGATGATGGGTTCCTCGTGGATGTTGAAACTGGTGTTCAGCACCACGCCGCTGCCGACCCGCGCCTTGAGTTCCGTCAGTATCCGGTGGAAGGTGGGATTGTTTTCCTTCTTCACCAGCTGCGCGCGCGCTGTGCCGTCCACATGTACCACGGGGCCGTGCTCCAGGTGCATGCGCTCCGTGCACCGGAAGCAGACAGTCATGAACTCCGCCGTAAAGCGCGCGGCATCCACGCCATGACAGTATAGTTCGGCGTCCTCTGCGGGCAACGCGGGCGCGAAGGGCATGAAATCGCTCCGGGTAAGCATCTTGTTCAGGCGTCCGGTAATTTGGGGGTCCACGGCGCGCACCAGGATGGACCGGTTGCCCAGGGCGCGGGGTCCCCATTCCATCGCGCCGTGAAACCTGCCTACAACGAGATCTTTCGCCAACAGTTCCGCCACGGTCTTTTCCGGGTCGGCCATCGGTTCAAAGGACAGTCCCGCTTTGGTCAGTGTGGCCGCGATCTGTTCATCCGTGTACGCCTCCCCCAAAAACACATTTTGTATCGGCTTGGGCTGAAAGCCCTGGGTTTCGCAGATGGCGCCCAGTGACAGGCCGCCGTCACCCATGTTCGGATACACAAAAAGCCGTTCCACCTCGTCCAGCTCGTGCAGGTGCTGGTTCAGTTTCACATTCGCGAAGACACCGCCCGCCACCACCAGGCTGCGCAGGCCGGTCTTCTGCAGCCAGGTCCGCGCCACGTCGATCGTGAAGCGTTCCAGCAGATCCTGGGCCCAGGCGGAAACATCCGCTCGGCCGTAGCGCGGCAGGAGTTCCCCGCGCACCCAGTCCACCCGTTTCCGCCCGACCGGGCCCGTGTAAGTCAATGTCCCGTCGACCAGGGTGTACGGGATTGGCTCGTTCACACGGGAGGCGTCTCCCGTCGCGGCCAGCCCGGTAATCTTGCCTTCGTCCCGGGAGGGGATGAATCCAAATGCCTGCGACAGCGCCTCGAAAAACAGGCCGAAGGAACTCCCCGCAGGGGCGGTCCAAAGCCGTTCGATCGGCTTGCCCGGGCGGGCGCGGGACACGGTCATCGAAAGGCCGTCGCCCATGCCGTCCGCAGTCAGACAGAGGGCCTCCTCAAAACCGGAACAAAACCACGCGCCCGCCGCGTGAGCGCGGTGATGCTCCGAAAAATGCAGGGGGATGCGCCGCAGTCCGGCCGGCAGCGCCCGGCGCATTACGGGCGCCAGGAAGGGCTTGGTGACGCGCCGCATCAGGGAATTTTCCGAAGTCTGCGACACCGGTGTATGAAACATGACCGTGTCCAGCAGCCGTTTGAACAAGGTTTCCTCACGGCTACGGAAGGCGTCAAAGAGCCAATTATGAAGAAAAGGGAACAACCGTACGGGCAGGGGCGGCGTCATGTGACCGCACACACACAGATGGTCGATGTCGGACGGCTGAACGCCGGTGTAATCCAGAAGCGCGGAAAGGGAATGGCGGGGAAAACCGCCCTCGTTTTTACGGCGTGTATAGCGCTCTTCATTGGCGGCGAATACGATCCGGTCCCCGTCGACCAGTGTCACGCCAGCGTCATACAGGTCCTCACTAATGCCCAGATAAATCACAAATAACCTCCGGTAGCGTTGCTGATCGGGGGCAAAGACGCCTTGTCGGCAGCGGGAAAGGCACCGCGCCCCTGCTGAAAGAAGCGTAAGTATAGCATACCAGCGCCGCCGGAAGGACTTGTTACGGAGCGTTCCGAATGCATCTGTGGTCTGCTTCTTATTCCGACGGGGGCGTTGCCTGCAACCCAGATTTGTAAATGCTTTGGAGTGCGCAAGCCACGCTTGCGCTTTCGCTCTCTTGCTCAAGGCGGACGGGATCTAGCGCTTAGGGTCATTTCGCTGACAATTAATT
>JAAYBJ010000307.1 GCA_012730105.1 Candidatus Hydrogenedentota bacterium | reverse complement strand
GGGACTTGGTCTTTTGCCGGCAGGCGCGGCCGCCCCATTCCGGCGGCCGACGATGAAACCGGGCGCCTTCCTTTTGCGCAATAGACTCAAAAATACCATCTTCAGAATAAAGATACACATTGTCAAAGACGCCGGACTTTTTGCAGGATTCAATGGTATACGAGCACAGCACCCGGCCGTCTACGAGGATAATGTTCTTGTCGGGAACGCGTGTGCTGCCGAGCAGTACGGGGATGAAAGCAGTCGCAGTTGGCATAGAGTTACCTTTTCTTTGGTCGTTATTTTTTCATGAGTTCCGGAGGAGTTCCGTGGACATGATACATATTTATCTTTGTAGACCTAATATTCATAAAAAGCATGCCAGTGGGTAATCAGGTAATCTTGTCCCCGGAACTCTTTTCAAAGGCATTGAAATATTCGGCCAGCCATCCGACGGTCTCCTCGTTTACGGGCAGGGGAGCCTTGAACATCTGTCCCAGCCCCCGGGTCAGGATAACGCGTATCTCGGCGCCGACCGCTTTCTTGTCTTTTTTTAACGCGTTGATAAAATCTTCCAGCGCAATGCCGCTCAAACGCGTGTCGCCCCAGTTCTTTCGCAGCAACGGGCGCATGCGGTCGCGCGTTTCCGGCGCAAGGAGACCCAATTTTACCGAGAGATAATTGGCCATATCCATACCGATAGAGACGGCAATGCCGTGGGGAACGGCATAACCGGTCAGCGTCTCAATGGCATGGCCGAAGGAATGGCCGTAGTTGAAAACATTGCGAGGCCCCTGGTCAAATTCATCACGCTCTACAAAGCCTCGTTTGAAATCGAGGCTATGATAGATAAGTTCGCGCAGGACCGTCTTGTCCGTAAACGCGGCGTCATACTCGCGGGACATCCGCTCGAAATCCTCCTCGCCCGACACCAGGTAATAGTGCAACATTTCGCCCATGCCACTTCTGAAGTCGAGAGACGACAAGGTTTCGAGAAAATGGAGGTCTATTACGATTTCCACCGGCGGATAAAAACCGCCGATCTGGTTTTTGTATTTTCCGAAATTAATGGAGGTTTTACTGCCAATGCAACTGTCACACTGGGCCAGCAGCGTGGTCGGATAAAAAAGCCAGTCCACCCCGCGGAACATGATGGAAGCCGTAAACGCGGTTACATCCTGTGTGATACCGCCGCCGACAGCGATAAGCCGGTTGTTCTTGCGAAACCCGGACTCAATGAGATGGCGGATAAACGGCTCCACACCCTGGTAACTTTTCTGCGGTTCAGAAGGTTCAATGACCACATAACGCGTGTCGGCGAGCACGGGGTCCAGCTGCCGCTTGTACAGTTTTAACACGTTGGCGTCCACGGTGATAACATCGCCCTCGCGCACATGGTCCTTAAGCGCGATGCTGAAATCCTCTTCAAAGCGCACCTTGTACGCGTGCTTGCTGGATTTTACGGTCATTGTGTTAGACACAGGTAAATCCTCCATCCACAACGATATTTTGTCCTGTCAAATAAGAATTTTCCCTGCTCGCCAGGAATAACACCACACGCGCGATCTCTTCGGGCTCGGCGAATCTGCCCAGCGGCACCTGTGCCGCCAGTCGTTCCTGTTCTTCCAGGGGCAGGGTCATTTTGGTCAGTTCCGTATTGATGAAACCCGGAGATACCGCGTTTACCAGCACGCCGTAGGGCGCCAGATCCGCAGCCACCGTTTTCGTCATGCCCGCCAGCCCCGTCTTGGTCGCGGTGTAGACCACGCGGCCCGGCTTGGTAATGACACTCCAGATTGAGGCGATATTGATAATGCGCCCATAGCGGGCTTCTTTCATCGTACGGCCCACTTCCCTGCACAGCAAGAGGGGCGCCCGCAGGTTGATGGAAAGAAGGGCGTCCAGGTCTTGTGTAGCGACCTGGTCGATTGGGTTCAGGCGGTTCGTTCCGGCATTGTTGACCAGCACCTGCGCAGGCCTTTCCCTTGCCAACATCTC